>JAIETO010000181.1 GCA_019745005.1 Burkholderiaceae bacterium | reverse complement strand
ATAATCCACTTTATAACTCGTTAAATTACCAGAAACGTTCGTCGATGTAAGACCTTGTCCGATTGTATTGGCGTTGCCAGACACTTGAAAAACGCCTTCAATGACTAATGAAGTAATGAACTTGTCGGCTGTTTCAGTAATCTTGGTGATGCTCCCACCTAAATTTCCAGCCGCATCCGTTGTCGTAGCGCCGTTCACTACTACGCCGATGTTTCCATAATCTGCGTTGTAAGAAGTGCTCGTTGTCGGTAACAAATACGACAAAGTACTACTTGCATTCGTCCCACCAGCTGTCGTCAGACCTAAAACCGTTACGCCATTACTAATTGACGTTGTGTAATTAAGCTTAATCGACCCAGTTTCAGACACTGAAACCAGTCCATCTTTAAAAAATTGATACCCAGTTGCAGTGGCAACACCAGACGCAGCGTTCTGATTAAAACCAGTGACCCCTGTGTATGTTTTCGTTGCGCCGTCAGAATATACTAAAGTGATTGTCGAACCAGCCAAATTCCACGACGAATAGGTTGAATATGAAGTATTCACACTATTTGCGGTCGTCGCATAAGAATCAAGAATCTGCGCCAACGTACCTTTCGTCGCAGCGCCATTTTGTAGATTAATTTTGTTGATCTGATCCGCAACGCTTTGCGAGATCTTAATATTGATATTTGCCATATTCGATTTTGCTCACTAGATCCAAAAGAAAAAATACCCGCAACTAAAGGTGCGCACTCTACACAAATCGTCTAACTAAAAGCCAAGTTACACATTACTACCTAAAACTTTGAAGCGATGTTCAAACAATTCGAACGCATTTGCATAACTCTCAGAGTGTCTTGAAAAAAAGCCATTGTCAACTGTGATTCGACGAAGTTTGCAACAAAAAAACACGCTGCTATGCGTAGACACGAGAAGCTGTTACCTCTTGAAACAAATCAAGCAGGCGCGATTTGTCAAAAAAAGAAAAAATTTCAAAAAAGATTTTCACCAACGGATCGTTTTAGACCTATAAAACCAAGGATTTTGGCGGAAAAAATCAAAATCATCGACTCAAAATGAACGCACCATCTTGAATTGACTTTTTCAAAAAGACGAGAGAACAGAAAATCGATGAACAAATTTTCTAAAGTGGGATCGCATCGATGGATAGCGTTCAGTTCTTGACGTGTTGTTCGAGGGAGAGTGGTGATCTTTTTTATTATTTCCTGAAATATACCCCTAGATCAATGAATGCTAACAAACGTTAAAAACGCTTAGAAAACAAAAAACCCGCATCAGCACTGGGCTTGAGGCGGGTTTTTGAACTTCTTTGAATCTTTAAAAACGTATTTTTGGCGGAGAAAGGGGGATTCGAACCCCCGGTAGGCTATGAACCTACGCACGCTTTCCAGGCGTGTGACTTAAACCACTCATCCATCTCTCCTACTTTGCGCTTTTGCCATTACAACTGCTTAGCGAAGCGCAAGATTATAGCATGAAGCGGTGTCGAATCTAGCCCTATCTTTGCGCCTTTCAGTCAAGGATAATGCGGGTCTATGAACTTACTTAAAACCCTCGCCACGATCAGTGGTATGACCATGCTGTCGCGTATTACTGGCCTCCTGCGCGACATGCTCATCAGCAGCACGTTTGGCGCCAACGCGCTCACTGACGCGTTTAATGCGGCGTTTCGCATTCCTAATTTCCTTCGTCGACTGTTTGCTGAGGGCGCATTTTCGCAAGCGTTTGTACCGATTTTGGCAGAGTATAAAAATCAACAAGGTGCGCAAGCCACTAAAGACTTGGTCGATCATGTCGGCACTGTTCTGGCATGGGCGCTGGTGGCAACGTGTGCGATTGGTGTGGCTGGTGCGCCGATTTTTGTCTATATGTTTGCCTCTGGATTCGCCAGTAACCCAGCCAAATTCGAGATCACGGTGCAAATGACGCGCGTGATGTTTCCTTACATCGGCTTCATGTCCTTCGTGGCGTTGGCGAGTGGTGTGCTCAATACCTGGCGCGAGTTTCGTATTCCTGCTTTTACGCCTGTTTTATTGAATCTCTCGTTCATCAGCGCGGCACTTTTTTTAGCGCCTCACTTAGCGCAGCCGATTTATGCGTTAGCGATTGCTGTTTTTGTCGGCGGACTTTTACAGATGGCGATACAGATTCCTGCACTGATAAAAATAGGCATGTTGCCGCGTTTCCGTTTAAACCCCCTATTCGCTTTGCGCGATGCCGGCGTGCGGCGCGTGTTACGCCAAATGGGACCTGCCGTGCTGGCCGTATCGGCGTCGCAAATCAGTATTTTGATTAACGCTACCTGGGCATCGTATATGCCTGATGGCAGTATTTCGTGGTTAGCATCGGCTGATCGTTTGATGGAATTTCCCACGGCATTGCTCGGCGTCGCCTTGGGCACCGTTTTATTGCCAAGCCTCGCCAAAGCGAATTTTGAGTCTGATACCACTGAATATTCAGCGCTCTTAGATTGGGGCTTGCGCCTCACTTGTTTGTTGGCGCTCCCCGCTGCTGTGGGTTTATTGACCTTGCCGGAAGCCCTCACCGCGACGCTTTTTCATCAAGGTAAATTTGGTGCAGAGGCGGTGCATATGACAGCGCGGGCAGTTGCCGCGTATGGCGTTGGCTTGTCAGGTTTAATTTTCATTAAAGTCTTAGCGCCCGCCTTTTATGCTAAGCAAGACATTCGCACCCCCGTCAAAATCGCCATTAGTGTAATGCTCGCGACCCAATTAATGAACGTGCTGTTTGTACCTTTCTTCAAACACGCTGGCTTGGCGCTCTCTGTTGGTTTGGGTGCTTGTGTTAATGCAGCACTGCTGTATTGGGGTTTGCGCCGACGTGGCATTTATCAGCCGAAAAAAGGTTGGCTGATCTTCTTTAGCAAGCTAGTCGTTGCACTTGGTTTGATGGCGCTGGTGGCACTGCAGCTATCAGCAAGAGTGGACTGGATTGCGCAACAACAAGCGAGTTGGTTACGTGGCGGGTTCTTAGGTGGGATTATTTTGACCTGTATGGCGGTGTATTTCACGACGCTTTTTGCGCTTGGTTTTCGTTGGCAAGATTTCCGCAAAACTGAGAAATAAAGGTCTCAATTTGCGGTGTGCGTTTTCAGCCTTCATCGTGCCATCGGCTCAATAACTTACTGCTAAAACCTGACCGCCGAGGCGCAGAGGTCGCAGAGAAAATCTTCATTCTTTGCGGCCTCTGTGGCTATAAGGTAAGTCTTTTGACCTTCCTCCTGCCTCATCAAGACTCAAACTGAACATAGCCATTATTACCATATACAGGCATACGTATAGAATTAAAGCGCTCGTATTTAAAGCGCTAAAGGCATTAAAAAATCATATACTGCCAGTTTTTTACAAATATGCATTTAGAAAAAACGACCGTTTTTGCTTAACCGCCGATTTGCTCCCACTTCTCCAGCGCGACTAGAAGCAAATCGTCTAATTCCGCGAAGCGATCATTCAATTTTTTGATGTCATCTGCGCTGCTGTTTTTGTATAAGTCCGGCGATGCTAATTGGCTAGAAATGCTGGCTTGTTCAGCTTCATACTGCGCGATTAATTTTGGCAGCTCGTCTAACTCGCGCTGCTCTTTGTAGCTAAGTTTTTTCGGCTTAGCTACGGCCAAATTTGCCGTAGCATTGGCGGCTTTGCTATCGTTCTTATTGTCAGCTTTCGGTGGTGTCGATTTCGCAGTTGCCGCTGGGCTGGCGCGATATTTTTCCCAATCTGAATACCCGCCAATATATTCTTTCCAGCGCCCTTCGCCTTCTGACGCGATAACTTGCGTGACTACGTTATCGAGGAAAGTACGATCATGGCTGACTAAGAAAACGGTGCCTTCGTATTCTTCCAGCAGTTCTTCTAGCAACTCCAAGGTCTCAATATCCAAATCATTGGTGGGTTCATCCAGCACCAAAACATTGGCTGGCTTGGCGAATAGGCGCGCCAGCAAAAGGCGATTGCGCTCACCACCGGAAAGGGATTTCACTGGTGAACGAGCGCGTTCTGGGGCGAACAAGAAGTCACCTAAGTAAGACATGACATGCTTACGCTGCCCATTTACTTCAACCCAATCGCTACCGGGGGAAATCGTATCGGCAAGGCTAGCTTCATCATCCAACTGCGTGCGCATTTGGTCGAAATACGCGATTTGTAATTTGGTGCCTTGTTTGATGGTGCCGCTGTCAGCCGTATCTTCACCTAAAATCAATTTCAACAGCGTGGTCTTCCCTGCGCCGTTTTGGCCGATCAAACCAATTTTATCGCCGCGCAAAATGATGCTGGAGAAGTCTTTGACGATTTCTTTCGGGCCAAAACTCTTGTAAACATTTTCTAGTTCGGCGACGATTTTTCCTGAACGCTCACCTGTGGTCACGTCGAGACGCACTTGCCCCTGCTGCTCACGCCGCGCGCTGCGCTGCAGACGCAATTGCTCCAGGCGTTTCACGCGGCCTTCATCGCGCACACGGCGGGCTTTTACGCCTTTACGAATCCAGATTTCTTCTTGCGCTAAAAACTTATCAAATTTTGCTGCTTCGACTTCTTCGTTTTCGAGCTGCTCAGCTTTGCGGGTTTGATAGGTACTGAAGTTGCCGGGGAAAGACGTGATCTTGCCCCTATCGAGTTCGATGATACGCGTCGTCACGTTATCCAAGAAACTACGATCATGCGTAATAAACAGCACACTGCCTTTGAAGTCGCGCAGCAAGCCTTCTAGCCATTGAATCGAAGAAAAATCCAAATGGTTGGTTGGCTCATCGAGTAATAACACGTCGGGCGCACTGACCAAAGCGCAAGCCAAGGCGACACGCTTTTTCATCCCGCCTGAAAGAGTGTTCATTAACGCGTCTTTGCTCAAATTGAGTTTGTCTAGCGTGGTCTCGACTTTATTGTTCAGGCTCCACGCATCGGCGGCGTCAAGAATCACTTGAATGTCGTGCATGCGCTCCATTAAGGCATCGTCGTTATCGCCGCCAAACTGCCCCGTCAGAGCTTCGTACTCTTGTAGCAGAGCTGGCAATTCGCCCAAGCCAGAAGCAACCGCATCGAATACGCGTGAATCGCCATCAAATTGCGGCTCTTGCTCTACGTAGGCGATCTTAATGCCTTGCTGCATGACCAAGAGGCCGTCGTCCATTTTTGATGTGCCGGCAATAATTTTGAGCAATGACGATTTGCCTGTGCCATTGCGACCAATCAAACCGACACGTTCTGCCGCTTCGATGGAGAATTCTGCATGATCTAAGAGCGCAACATGGCCAAATGCCAACTGTGCGTTACTGAGTGAAATGACTGCCATGTTGAATCAATCGGGCAAAAACGAGCCGATCCGAGATGAATGAAGTGCGTATTGTACCGACTCATCTTGCATTGCAGCAAATTCCCTTTTTTTAACCCTTGGCTCGTATGTAGATGGGCAGCTCAATTGTAAGTAAGGAGAGCCTAAATTTGATTGTTATGGGTCGCTCCTGTAAGATGCGGGTCTACGCGGAATGCTGTTCTCAGATAGGACGTATGCAAAATTGTTCCAGCTAGGCGCGCCGCCGCAGACAGTACTTCTGTACGGCGAGGCAACGCAACATCGCAGGAGTGAATTTGCGTGCGTCCTATCACACTATTTCCTAGCGTCTCTCCGTAGCACAATGGATAGTGCACATGCCTCCTAAGCGTGGGATACAAGTTCGATTCTTGTCGGAGGGACCATCACACTTCTTGTACCTGAAAAAATTCAAAGCGTAATTTTCAACTCTACCCAACATTTCTAATAATCGAGACAATCATGGCAAAAGCTGTTTTTCAATGGGATGACCCACTCCTCCTCAGCGCACAACTCACTGATGACGAACGCATGGTGCAAGAAGCCGCCCGTGTGTACAGCGCTGAAAAATTGGCTCCACGCGTTTTGGAAGCGTTTCGTCATGAAAAAACCGATCCGGCAATTTTCCGCGAGATGGGATCATTAGGACTACTCGGCGCAACGATTCCCACTGAATACGGCGGTGCTGGCTTGAACTATGTTTGCTACGGTTTAGTCGCGCGCGAAGTTGAACGAATCGATTCTGGCTATCGCTCAATGATGAGCGTGCAAAGTTCTTTGGTCATGGTGCCGATCAATGAATTTGGTAGCGAAGCACAAAAACAAAAATACTTACCTAAACTCGCGCGCGGCGAATGGATAGGATGTTTTGGCTTAACGGAACCTGACCACGGCTCCGACCCCGGAAGCATGGTCACGCGTGCCAAGTCTGTGCCCGGCGGTTACTCGCTGACTGGTGCAAAAATGTGGATTACCAATAGCCCGATTGCAGACGTGTTTGTGGTCTGGGCAAAAACTGACGATGGGCGCATTCGCGGGTTCATATTAGAAAAAGGCTGGAAGGGTCTGAGCGCACCAGAAATTCATGGCAAAGTCGGTTTGCGCGCTTCGATTACCGGCGAAATCGTGATGGATGAAGTCTTTGTGCCAGAAGAAAACCTGATGCCTAATGTTGAAGGTTTAAAAGGTCCATTTACTTGCCTCAATTCAGCGCGTTACGGGATTGCTTGGGGCGCGCTAGGCGCTGCCGAATTCTGCTGGCATACAGCACGTCAATACACCATGGATCGCATGCAATTTGGTCGCCCATTAGCGGCGAACCAATTAGTACAAAAGAAGCTGGCAGATATGCAAACGGAAATTACCATGGCACTGCAAGGGTGTTTGCGTCTAGGCCGTATGAAGGATGAAGGATCAGCAGCAGTTGAAATTACCTCGATCATGAAACGCAACTCCTGCGGCAAATCATTAGATATCGCTCGTACCGCGCGAGATATGTTGGGCGGCAACGGCATCTCAGACGAATACGGCATTGCGCGGCATCTCGTTAATCTTGAAGTGGTGAACACCTACGAAGGTACACATGACATTCACGCTTTAATCTTAGGTCGTGCGCAAACTGGCATCGCAGCGTTCTAACATGGGGTTCGTCGAACAACTTGGCAATGCGTGGCGCAGCAATAACTCATTGCTGTGCGTGGGCTTAGACCCCGACGTCGCGAAGTTTCCGCTGGAAGTGAAGAATTCGCCGGACAACATCTACACTTTTTGCAAAGCGATTGTGGACGCGACGGCGGATACCGTTTGCGCATTTAAACCGCAAATAGCCTATTTCGCTGCGCTGCGCGCCGAGGATCAACTCGAAGCGATCTGCCGCTACATCAAAAAAACCTATCCACAAATTCCCATTATTCTCGATGCAAAACGCGGGGATATTGGCGCGACGGCAGAGCAATATGCGCGCGAAGCTTTCGAGCGCTACAACGCCGATGCGGTTACCGTCAATCCGTATATGGGCTTCGACTCAGTGGCTCCGTATTTGGAATGGAAAGAGCGCGGTGTGATCGTGCTTTGCCGCACCTCGAACGCTGGCGGGTCAGATTTGCAATTTCTCCCCGTTGATGGTCGCCCTTTGTTCCAGCATGTAGCAAACATGGTTGCCAATAAATGGAATACCACCGGTCAGTGCTGCCTGGTGGTGGGCGCAACCTTTCCAAAAGAACTTGCGGAAGTGCGTTCCTTGGTGGGTGATATGCCGCTTTTGGTGCCTGGCATAGGCGCGCAAGGTGGTGATGTGGCTGCCACCGTGCAAGCAGGCAAAACCAGCAACGGTAGCGGCATGATGATCAACTCATCGCGCGCGATTTTGTACGCAAAAGTACTTGAAAATGAGTCGTACGCGGCGGCGGCGCGTCGCGTGGCAATAGAGACCCGCGACGCAATCAATCTATATCGCTGAGCTTTTTGGTCAGCACAAATTTCTAGGGGCGCACGCGCCCCTTTTCTATTTTTTTCTGAACTACGCTGTTACAGAAATTCCGTTGCTGCTACTCTGCTGCCCACCCAACTGAAAAGGATCGGCATAGGCTTGCAATAACTGAAGCACTTGTTTAAAGATCGCCGAATCATTATTCGTCTTATTCGCCGCGCTAGTGCTATCGCTGTTTGTTGCGCCATTCTCAGTTTTTTCAGTGCCGCCCACGCTATTCGCACTCTTTGCCTCGGCTTGCTTATCCAAATAAGCCAGTGTTTCTTGCAAGGACACTTTGCCGTCTTGGTTGGTATCCGCTGCGTCAAAATTCTGCGAGACGCTATTCAAATCGCTTCCCGCTTTGCTATCGGACTGCCCAACTTGGCTCGCTAAGCCACTGAGCTGGGATTTATTCAGTCCACCGCTGTCTACGCCCGGTGGCGGTCCCGATGGACGTTGCCCGCCCTGAATGCCATCGGCGAAACTGGTGCGGCTCGCATTAAACTGTGATTCAAATTGCTGCGCCAAGGCTTTTAAGCCATCACTGAACTCGGATTTCGTGAGTTTTCCATCGCCGTTTCCGTCCAATTTTTTAAATAAATCGCTTGCATCTGGCTGATCCGTATTGTTAGAAATACTCGTCGCTGCGCTGCTGCCGCTTAACTTCGTGAATGCAGACTGTAGATCTGACACTTCCAAATAGCCCTGCCCTTTTGCGTCCAGTTTCGAAAAAATGGTGTCAGCGATCTTTGATGGGTCAGGCGCTTGGCGACGCAATGCATCGGTGTAGCCGCTGTAGCTCACTGAGCTACCAATACTTCCAATTGAACTCATGATGTCACTCCCAGAAAATTGGCAAAAGAAGTTAGCGAGAATTTCGCTTATGCCAGTTTTGCAAGGCGATATTGCTCGGGTGTGTCAGCTTTGTATCAAATCCGACATATGAGTCGCCGTGGCACAAAATATTATTGACGAAGATTTTCCGGAAGCTGACGCGGAAGCGTAATTTGCGCGATCAGGCCAGATCGATCCTGGCGATTGAACAAAACCAGCTCTCCAGCATGCTGCCGCACGATTTCACGCGCAATGCTCAGCCCCAAACCAACACCACCACTGTGCGATGTGCGTGCCGAAGTCATGCGATAAAACGGTTCAAAAACTTGAAGCAAAGCGTCTTCGGGGAGGCCGGGACCGTGGTCAGATATCGTGATACGCAATTTATCGACGTGATCATCCAGAACGACTTGGGCACAGTGTCCATAAAACACCGCATTTTCGATCAAGTTGTTGAGACATCGGCGCAAATTTTGCGGGGTCGCCAAAATCGCTTGCGCTTCACCCTGCAGGCTTACCGCCATGCCCTGCTCTTGCGCATCATCAACTATTGCCTCGAGCAATGCTTGAATATCCAATAACTGACCGGTTTGATTGCGCTGATTTGCCAGCGAATGATTGCGCAAGTACGCCAAGGTCGCATCGAGCATACGACGCATCTCTTCCACGTCACGTTGTAGTTTTTCTTTAATGCTCGCGTCGTCCAGATGTTCCAAGCGCAGATACATGCGAGTAAGTGGCGTACGAAGATCGTGCGATACAGCCGCAAGAAAACGGCCACGCTCTTCAAGTTGTGAATTAATTTTTGCCTGCATTTTGTTGAAGATGATGGCAGCCTGGCGCACCTCCTCAGGTCCAACTTCTGCTAACGCGGGTGCATTGAGCTGGTCACCAATCTGACTGGCAGCCTCGGCTAATTTCTGTATAGGCTTTGCCAACATGCGAGAACCTATCCAAGTCGCAACTGCCAAACCAATGAACTGCAAACCCAGAATGAGCGCAAAACCCAGCATAGGGTCATCAAATTCTGCGCGATTTTCGTGCACCAAAGTATCCCCTTTTTGTGGCATACGAGATTCAATAAGAGGCGCAGCGATTGGAGATTTAAAAGCGGGCGGTTTCGGTGGAAACTGATCACCCAAAAATAAGAAAAGTAAAACCAAAAGCATCAAATGACTTACCACTACGGCAGCAAAAGCGAGCCCAAAAAATCGCGTGAAGATCGTATCTTTCAAGAAATTTTTCATGCCAAAATTTAACGTTTCTGCATTCCCGGTGTGAACATATAACCCTCACCACGAATTGTCTTTAACAAGGAAGGTTGGCGCGAATCGTCGTCTAATTTTTGCCGCAGACGCGAGACTAAGAGGTCTATGCTACGGTCAAACACATTGGCGCTTTTGCCCCGTGCAAAGTCAATTAACTGATCGCGGCTGAGTACCGTCTCTGGATGCTGGATAAACGCCATGAGTAAGCGAAACTCTGCGTTCGAGAGCGGTACAAGCGTATTTGTTGCGGTTGTCAGTTCACAATTACGACGACTCAAGCGCAAAGAACCGAAGAAAATTTCATCTTTTTCTTCCATCGCAATCGCGTTCGACATATCCGTCTGGCTTCTACGCAACACAGTATGAATGCGCGCCACCAGCTCGCGCGCATCAAAGGGTTTGGTCACATAATCGTCCGCGCCAATATCGAGGCCGGCGATTTTGTCGTCAAATTCACCGCGGGCGCTCACCATTAAGACGGGGATTTTTTGGTGGTTTTTATGTTGCCGAAGACGCGCCAACAAGGACAATCCATCTTCGCCAGGTAGCATCACATCCAATAGCAAAAGATCAAACTCGTGCTGCGCAAGTTCTTCAAACATCGCTGCGCCATCCGTCACGGAACTGCAAGCAATATCGTATTTTTTCAGGTAGTCTGAAAGTAAGACGCCAATCTCTATGTCGTCATCGACAACTAAGACGCGAAGTTTCATTGACGAACGTGGCTTACATCACGTCTAGAAAGCGCAGCAGCTTTTCTAACGCATGATTCACCGTTTGCTCGCGCACAGCAATTCGGTCACCTTGAAAAACTTTTCTTTCCGTATGCGACACGCCACCCACAACCCAACCAAAGCAAACGGTGCCAACGGGTTTTCCCGGCACGGCTCCACCCGGGCCCGCAATGCCAGTCGTCGATATCGCAATGTGAGCCTCAGAGTTCGCTAATGCACCTTCCGCCATTGCCGCAGCGATTTCTTCGCTGACCGCGCCATGTTGCGCAATCAAGGACGCAGAAATGTTCAGAATTTCCGTTTTTGAGGAGTTCGAGTAAGTCACAAAACCACAATCAAACCATTCGGAAGAGCCTGCGATATCCGTTACCGCTGCACAAACACCACCTCCCGTGCAAGATTCTGCGATGGTCAATAAAAGTTTGCGTGATTTAAGCGCCGCGCCAACACGTTCGGCGAGTTGAAGTGAATTTTGCATGCAGAGTTCTCCTAAAAATCAAAACGAACGAAAGAGCAACGCCTCATTGTAGCGGAGGAAACGTGCCCGTTCAGGCATTGATCACGATGGTGTCAGCGATTTGGTCATGTATGCATTGGCGTGACGATCGAAAAATAAACAGAACATCGAGCAAGCCGATGAATCCACCAATCACAGGCACCAGTTGCACTAGATACACAGGCAAAAGTCGGAAGACAACAATGCGCTGGAAATCGGCAACTGAGCCATCGGAGCGCACAATTTTAATTTTTAATAATTTCTTCCCAACCGTTTGTCCATTCACTGCAAGTAATCGACCGTGAATCAAAAGATAAATAATAAAACTCGCTACAGATAATCCCGCCGTAAAAAGAAAGCCTGCCTGGGATATTTTTAAAGCATAGATTTGCCATCCACCAAAGAAAAAAATAAGCGGCACCACAGTAACCATCACAATGATCAGTGTGTCAATGATTGCCGCGAAAAGCCGCTTTTCAAGACTTGCTAGGACGGGCTTTCCCCCATTATCGATGTGCGTTAGCTCGCTTGTCGGAGGCGTATAAGGATTTGTTACGGAGTTTGTTGTTGCGTCGTTTGGTTCGTTCATCATCGTTTTAGTTTGAAAAATTCAGCGTTAAAAAATTAACAGGCACGTTGCTACTGTGCGCTCACGGCAAGTTACTCAATAAAAGTATCACATTTCACATTAAAAAAAACGCAACGAACAAAACAAAATTCTTCTTTTGCAATTTTTTTTGAAGTTGATACAATTAATTCTTTACCAATAAAAAATATTTCGAGTCAGCCCCGCGCATGCGCCAAAACACTTATAAGAAAGCCAAATTTTGCTGACTGGACGTCTTTCATTGACCACGCCTGAGGGCGTGCGACTGCTTCTAACACCAGCGGGCCCAGTGGTACGAGCACGGGCTTGGTTGATCGACTTTACCGTTTGGTGTATCGCTATTTTCATCATCGCGATCGCAGTCAAGGGCAACAAAGTCGGCAATGGGATTTTGTATGTGTTGATGTTTGTGAGCTTCTGGGGTTACCCGATTGTTGCAGAAGTCTATTTCGCTGGTCGCACGCTGGGTAAGCGCATCGTTGGTATTGAAGTCGTGCGAGGTGATGGCTTGCCTGTGGGATGGCGTGAATCTAGCCTGCGCAATTTATTACTGGTGGCTGATTTTTTACCTGTTTTTTATGCGACTGGTTTGCTGTCGATGTTATTTGATCAGCACTCTAGGCGCATCGGTGACATCGTTGCCAATACGCAGGTTGTCTATACAGAAAAGACACTCAAGCACCGCACTACCTCATTGGCAGCACCTATGGCACTGCCCTTCACGCTAACACCAGATCAACAAAGGATTTTGATTGACTTATTTGAGCGCGAAGAAAATTTACCGCGCGAACGCCTGTTGGAATTAGCGAGCTTGGCCGAGCCGCTGACAGGCCATCAAAAGGAAGAATCTCTGGAATGCCTGCGTGGCTATGTTGCAGGGCTCACTCAATGAAACAAAAACAGTTTGAATTGCAATTTTCCCCTCTTTGGAGCGAAGTCGAGAATAGCCTCAAAGAGAAATCGGAAACTGCAAGCACCCTCCCAGAACAATATCGGCGCCTGTGCCAATGTTTGGCGTTGGCATTGCAACGGGGCTATTCACCCACGCTGACCAACTACCTACAGAAATTGGTTTTTGACGCGCATAAAAAACTGTATGGCACATCGGTAGAACGTCCGATTTTGTTGCGCCAATGGCTTGGCGTTGAATTCCCTCGTTTGGTCCGCGCTGAGTGGCGTCTATTACTCGCAACAATAGTCGCCTTTTGGGGTGTAGCACTTGGGCTGGGTACTTTGGTCTGGTTTTATCCAGAATGGGCAAACAGCTTTATGTCACCGGATGAACTAAATCGTTATCAAAGCATGTACCAACCAGGTTCAATTTCAAAGGGGCGTGGCGCGGAAGGCGATGTGGTGATGTTTGGCTTTTACATCTGGAATAATGTCTCAATCTGCTTCCGTACGTTTGCTGGTGGCATCTTCGCGGGCATTCCTGCACTGATCAGCATCGTTTTTAATGGCATGCACATGGGCGTGGTCGGCAGTTGGCTTAGTCAAGATGCGGTTACACGCGAGACGTTTTGGCCATTCGTCATTACACACAATAGTTTCGAAATTACCGGTCTCCTCCTTTCTGGGCTAGCAGGTATGCGTCTTGGTCTTTCACTGATTCAACCGGGCCGACTAAGTCGCCGTCACGCCGTTTTCGCTGCGAGCCAACGAATCTTTCCTGTCATTGTCGGCGCCACGCTACTTACTGTTCTAGCCGCCTTTTTTGAAGCGTTTTGGTCTGCAAATGCGAACATCTCGGCAAACACAAAATTCTTTGTCGGCGCCGTCTGCTGGATTTCTGTGATCGGCTTTTTTCTATTTGCAGGACGGACAAAGCGCTGATGCAACTCGAAAAATTACAATTGGATTTACACCCACGTCCAAACGCCCAAGCGCTCGATCTCGGTTTTTCATTGTTGCGCGCCAATGCAGTTACGCTTTACAAAGCATGGCTGGCACTCTGGTTGCCCCTTGTCTCAGTGTGTGCACTGTTGTCATTTTTCTTCAGCGACATAGGCGCACTTTTTTTGTTAATTGCCTGGTGGTTGCGACCCCTTCTTGAACGGGTGCTTTTGTACATACTTTCGCGTCAAGTTTTTGGTGAATCGGTGACCTGGCAAGAAGCGGTACGTGCATGGCCTAAGCAATTGGGTGGCGGATGGTTTCGTTTACTCACCTGGTGGCGCGTGTTTGTGCCAAGTCGAGGTCTGTATCAGCCTATTTGGCAGTTAGAAGGTGCAAGAGGTGATGTTGCGGCAAGTCGCCGCGCCGTCATCGGTAAAAATACCAATGGCTCAGCAATGTGGTTTGGCATTGTTTGCGCGCATTTTGAAGTGGTAATCCAGTTTGGATTTCTCGCGTTTATAGGTATTTTTGCGAGCGACGATTTCATTGTGAATCCATTTGTTTTATTCGTTGAAGCAAGCAAAAACGGCGACTCTTTTATTCTCAATCTGTTAACTTCATTAGCTTATGCCATCAGTATCGGCATCATCGCGCCGGTCTATGTTGCGTGTTGCTTTACACTTTACCTAAATCGGCGTGCAAGTTTAGAGGCTTGGGATATCGAAATTGTGTTGCGACAAATCAAAGCCCCCGAGAAAAATGGGAAGGTGCTTACTACTAAAATTAAACACAACTTGGTGTTATGTGTAATTGGCTTCTTGTCCGTTTCAATTTTGCCTAAACCTGTCTTCGCCGCGCAGCAAAGCGATCAGAGTAACTTGGCTAAATGCGAAGTACCTAAATGGAAGCAAGCGCAAGAAGCGCAACGGCTTCCCGACCATTCCGATGAGCAAAAAGCGCTGCGCGAGAAGCTCACTGTTATTCTAAACACTGACGATTTCCGCGGCTATAAGTGCGAGGAAGTATGGACGTTAAAAAATCAAGACAAAAAGCCAGATACGGAGCCGATCAATACAAAAGCGCCGAACCTTGCATGGCTGGCAAATTTGTTGCAAGTTTTGTTAATCGCTGCTGCGATTTTGCTTATCACTTGGTTTTTATACCGCTACCGCGATAAATTTCCGTCGCTGTTAGCGCCCCAGAAAGCTACCAGAGCGATTGAGATTGCGGGACTCGATATACGTCCCGAATCCTTGCCCGAAGATGTGGTTGGCACTGCGCTAGGATTCTGGAATCGAAAACAGTGTCGCGAGGCGGCAGGCCTACTTTATCGCGCCAGCCTTGCGCAGGTTGTGAGTACAAATAAGCTACATATCAATAAAGGCGCGACGGAAGGCGACTGCCTACGCCTAGTTAGTACGCATTTTGAAAAGCAGCAAATTTCTTCAACACGTTTAGACACGCTCACACGCGTCACACAACTCTGGCTATTTGGTGCGTACGGCAATCGTTGGCCGTCAACGGAACACTTCGTCCAGTTATGCACGGCTTGGCAATCCGAATTTGCCGTAATAGCAAGACAGAAAATGCGCGTGTCATGAGGATAAATTCGCGTGTTCTTTTAATCTGGTTGATAAGTTTGACGCTGCTAGGAGGCGTCATTTGGTTCTGGCATCACACATTTGAAAAACGCTGGACGGCTATTCCATTTTCCACAAATGAATCCGCACAAAATGTCATGCTCGCCGCGTCGCGCTTCCTGCAGCAATATGGCTATAACGTTCAACAAGAATCCACGCTCGACGTCGCATTACGCCGATTACCGACGAATGGAACCGTGCTCATTACGGAAAATTTTGGCAGCATGTCTTCTTCGCAAGCGAATACCTTGCTAACTTGGGTCGCAAAGGGTAATACCTTAATCACGCGCCCTAGATTTGTTTATCCTTCGTCGAACAAAGACAGCGAAAGCGACGAAGATGATAGCGAGGAAGGCACGGCAGACGAACAAAACAGTGCTGAGGACGACGGTCAAAATCAAGGGACTGACAAGTCGCCCGAACAAGCTCAAACAAGGTCAGAAAAAGCGATACATAAGAGTCGAAAAATCATCGACCCAGACCCTATCGCGACGCGATTAGGCGTGGCCCTGCATGAAGAATGCAATTGCGAAAAAAAATCTTCCCCAAAAGCGGTCGAGAGTTCAAGCCCAGAGAAAGACCAAGCTACCGGGTTGAATCGTGATGCAAGTAAAGAAAAAAAAGAGGTCGTTCCCAGTACTGAGATTCAATTCCCAGGAAACCCGCACGCGATGCAGTTCTGGTTAGGCAAGCGGCGCTTAATCGATACCGAAAACCCAATTGCTGCGAAGTTAAGTGATAAATCGGGAAGCATCATCCGAGTTTACGATGAAGGCAAAGGGCATATCGTTATGCTGGCTGACAATCAATTCACAAATACCAATATCGGTGCATTTGATCATGCAGAAATTCTGCTAAACCTCGTCCAACTACACAAAAATTCAAAAAATGTTTTGCTCGTTCAGCGCGTTGATATTACGTCGTGGGCCACTCTACTATGGCGAAATTTTCACTTCGCAATTCTCGCCGCAGGATTATTTTTAAGTCTTCTTTTTTGGCGTGCGACACGTCGTTTTGGCCCTATCCTTCCTGACCCTCAACAGGCACGCCGTTCGCTGATCGAACACGTTGATGCAAGTGCTAAATGGCTGTGGCGTGCCATCGGAGGAAGCGATATTTTGTTAACGGCCGCGCGGCGCGACACCTTAAAAATGCTAAGCCGAAAATTACCTCAACTCGAAAAAATGTCTGAGACTGAGCGCATTGTTTATCTTGCTGAGCAATGCAAAATGAATGCAACCAATATTCGAAATGCGCTGACACAACCTGCTGCAAAATTGGCGCATGAATACACGAAACAAATTCAAACCCTGCAAAAATTAAGGCAATTCTATGAACGAAAATCTTAATACCAACCCAGCGCCCGAATCTGCGCAAACACAACAATTGCCGACAACATCGACAATTCCGCCAGAGCGCCTGCAACAAGCGATCGACATTGTGGGTCGCCTACGCGAAGAAATACGGCGTGCCGTGGTTGGACAGCATATTATTGTCGATCAAGTTCTGGCATGCTTTCTGGCAGGCGGGCATGTGCTGATTGAAGGTGTACCCGGATTAGGGAAAACTTTGCTCGTGAAGGCCATGGCAAAAACCTTTGCAGGACAGTTTTCACGTATTCAATTCACGCCTGACCTCATGCCCGCTGACGTAATGGGGCACGCCATTTTCAATATGAAGGAGCAAACCTTCAGCATTCGAAAAGGTCCGATATTTACCAACCTTTTGCTCGCCGACGAGATAAACCGTGCGCCCGCAAAGACCCAATCTGCTTTGCTTGAAGCCATGCAAGAGCGGCAAATTACCATAGAAGGTGAGTCGCATAGTTTGACCACACCGTTCATGGTGCTCGCTACGCAAAACCCGCTTGAAAACGAAGGCACTTATCCGCTACCTGAAGCGCAGTTAGATCGTTTTTTGGTCAAGCTTTGCATTGATTATCCAAGTGAAACCGAAGAGATCACGATGCTGCAACAAGTCACCAATAAAAAAGTAGGTGATGGCCTAGAAGTGACTCAAGTCAATACGCTCGTCAAACCAGAAACTATCAATACCTTGCAACAATTAGTCGCGCTGATTTCTGTCGATACCTCGATTACAAATTATGCCGTTCGGCTAGTACGCGCAACGCGCGATTGGCCGGGCGTTGCAGTGGGGGCGGGTCCGCGTGGCTCCATTGCACTGGTGCGCATTGCGCGCGCCCTTGCACTAATGAATAAGCGTGATTTCGTGACACCCGACGATATCAAAGCGGCCGCACTACCTGTCTTGCGTCACCGTATTGCGCTGTCACCAGAAAGCGAGCTTGATGACCTAAATAGTGACAAAATCTTGGCGGGACTTATTGAGCAAGTGGCAGTGCCACGCGCCTAAGGACAACATGGTACCGTCTCGTCGCTTTTTGTATTGTGTGCTGGGCTGCGCACTCACAGGTATTTTGGTTTATTTTTTTCCATCCATCAGAGAAGCTTGGTTGGCAACTGCAATGGTACTGTGCACTCTTGCAATTGTCGATGCAACGTTGGTGGTACATCCATCGAAAATTGCTGTTGAACGCCAACTCCAAGGAGTTTGGCCGGTTGGACATTGGCAAAATGTTAGCCTTAAAATTCACAATAATTCGCTGCTTCCCCTTCGAATAAATGTATTTGACGATTACCCAACAAATTGGACGCTAGAGGGCTTACCTCATCAATCCAAAATTACTGCTGGCGCGTTCATTCAAATTACCTACCGCGTCTTGCCCAACCTGCGCGGTGATGCTGAGTTTGGCTTGCCGCATATTCGAGTCGATTCGCAATTTGGCTTTTGGCAAAAAACGCATCGCATTGGCACATGCAGTACGGTCAAAGTTTTTCCCGACTTTTCGAAATTGTTGGGTCACACTCTAGCCGCAACCGACAGACGTTCAGCAACTGCAGGCGTGATACGAAAAAGACGGCGCGGTGAAGGCACAGATTTTCGGCAGTTACGCGAATACCGCGAAGGCGATAGCCAACGATCAATCGACTGGAAAGCCACTGCCCGACATCAAAAACCGATTACCCGCGAGTTCCAAGAAGAACGCGACCAGCAAGTCATTTTTCTCTTAGACACAGGTCGGCGCATGTTATCCAAAGATGGCGATACCTCGCACTTTGACCATGCGCTCAACGCCGTAATCAGCCTCAGCTTTATCGCCCAAAAACAAGGTGATGCCGTTGGCTTGCTCGCGTTTGGCGGCGATAATCGATGGATCAGCCCACATAAGGGTCGAATCGGGCTGGATCGTATGTTAAGTGGCGTGTATGACTTGCATGCATCTGAAGTTGCACCTGATTACACCTTGGCTGCGAACGCTTTGCTCACTAAATTACGCAAACGCGCCTTCGTTGTGCTGATCACCAATCTACGCGATGAAGACGACCAAGCGATGCGCACCGCTTGCGAATACATCTCAACCAAACATTTGGTGATGTGCGCGAGCCTGCGTGAAAAGTCGCTGGATACGGCGCTTACTGCACCCGTGGAGCGATTCACTGACGCGTTGCGCTATGCCGCGACACTGCATTACTTGCAGCAGCGCAGTGACGCAATCAAACGGCTTGGCATACGCTCTACACACTTAATCGATATCGCACCTGAGCAACTCAGTATGGCATTAGTGAACCGTTACTTGGATATTAAAGAGAGCGGCCAGTTATGAAGTAAATGCCTGAGACTTTTGCCTTTCGCAAGCTACCTTACTAAAGCAAAAAAAACCAGCGTACGGCATGAACGTACGCTGGTTTTTTCCTTCATTGATGTTTACGGCGCTCTCACCTTTTCAGCTTTCGCTCTATCAACATAGGTTTTGTAGGCAGGCAGCGCGACAGCCGCCAAAATGCCAACGATCATGACGATCGGCAAAATCAAGCCACCTATTGTCAATAAGACCGAATTTTTCGCTGGAGCCGGTCCAAATTCATTGCCGCCGTCTGTACCAGGCCAGAAGGTCAAATAGATGCCGGCAATGAAGTTGATGATAGGTACGAATAATGTCAGCGACCACCATCCAGAATGATTCAGATCATTAAAACGCCGCTTCGCAAAGATAACACCTGCAGCCAGCATGGGAATGTAAAGCAGACCTAACAAAACGAGCGGGAGCACGCTTCCTTGCTTACCCAAGGTTTGGGCAGCGAACGCGCCAAAAAAGCCCATCATCACTGCAAAAGCCAATACTGTGAGCCAATGGTAGGCCAAATACCGAATTCGTCCAATACGTCCGTCAACAGCGAAAAACTTTGGCGCATAAGTACCATCGTCGTCATTGGGCATTGATAGGTCGGAACCCGGTGCCGTATATACGTTTTCCAAAACCAAATCCTTTCAAATTAAAAAAATCTGTTACTACCGTCGAATCCAAACCTTACAGAAGACGCTGCCAAAAAGCAAACACAAGCAGAGTAAAAAATGCCGCAACAATATCGTCAAACATGACGCCAAAACCACCTTTGAATCGTTTATCAAAATAGCTAATCGGTGGTGGCTTGGCCATGTCAAATACACGAAACCAGAAAAACGCCCAACACTGTACAGAGAAACTAGCAGGTGCCAAAACTAACAACACCAGCCAAAAAGCGATGATTTCATCCCACACCATGCTGCCATGATCTGCAATACCCAAGTTTCGTCCCGTCTTTGCACACGCCCAAACGCCAATAAAAAAACCTCCAACGATAATCCATGCCCAATTCTGCGGCGTGAAAATTGCTGGCCAGCGCTCAGTAAGGGCAATAAAAGAGAGCCATGCAAATAAGGTGCCGACTGTGCCGGGCATTACGGGTGATAGGCCGCTACCAAAGCCCTGCGCCAGAATATGCGCTGGATGCACCAGCATAAAACTCGCATTTGCTTTCACGGGTAGGTATTTTTGACTTTCGTTTAAGGGCGTCATGAGCTTAAGAAGTGATCAAACGAGTTAATGGGGAAATCAACGAGAGATCGCTGATCGTCTAACAAGCGCAAACCCAATTGGGCTTCAATAAAACCAATTCTGGTGACGGGTGTCGCACTGGTTGAACCGGCGGTTAGAATTTTTTCCCGATGCGCACGTGGTGCCGTAAAACACAGTTCGTAATCATCGCCGCCAGAAAGCGTGAAGGCGCGTCGTAGATCACGCGATTGCCTTTGCAACACCTCGCCCGCTGGTAGGCGGTCCAGAAACAAACTGGCGCCTACCTGAGACCGAGTAAGAATATGCCCTAAATCTCCAGCCAAGCCATCTGACACATCCAAAGCGGCATGGGCGAGATTTTCTGCTGCCAAAGCCAAACCTAGTTCTATTCGCGGCGTGGGTTGATGCATTCTGGTCGCAGCGATTTCAAGTTCGGTCGATGCAAGCTGCACTCCTTGCAAATAGCCTGCGAGTGCCAGACGAGCGTCGCCTAGACTACCTGAAACCCAAATGTCATCACCCACTTTCGCCCTATCTCTTCGCAATGCTTGACTTGGCACGATCTCGCCCCAAATCGTAATGCATATGGTTAATGGCCCTTTGGTCGTATCACCACCAATCAAGTGGCAACCATATTGGTCGGCTAAGGAGAGCAAACCGCGCGAGAAAGCTTGTAACCAAGCAGCGTTGGCCTCGGGCAACGCTAAAGCCAGAGTAAAAGCGAACGGTTTCGCTCCCATGGCGGCCAGGTCAGATAAATTAACGGCTAAGCATTTGTGCCCCAATGCGAACGGGTCCGCACCTGCAAAGAAATGGCGGCCTTCAACTAGCATGTCCGAAGAGATCGCGAGCTGCCTGCCCGGTGTGGGATTAATCAGAGCGCAGTCATCACCAACACCTAAGGCTATGCGTGCATCGTTATGATTAACGCGGGTGAAGTATTGGCGGATAAGGTCGAATTCAGAAAGCATGCCGTATTGTAACCAAGCTAAAAAAACGAAAAGAAAATAAGTGATGTTGGCGGAAAAAATCTACTTTGAACAACCCTATCGCTGTTTAGGGCAATAGACGCTTCGAACGCCAAACGAATTAGAAAGATAAAACATCTTTTTAGCCAAACGGCACTTGGGTTTTGGGGAACTTTCCAAACTTCGCCAAGGTCAATTTGAAAGCTTTAATCACGTCAACCTGTTAGCCCAACGAGATACCTATGCGAACGATAACCATGCTTATTTGCAGTGCCGCACTCTTTGTTTCGGCCTGCCAAAATCTACCTCAACTGTCACAAACAAATGCAACGCGCAAATTCAGTTTGCCACCGCAAGCCACATGGACAAAACTTGACACCGTGCCATACAAAGGCAAACAAGATGATATTCATTTCATCGAGCCAAACACCGGTTGGTACGTAAATGGCGCTGGCAAGATCTATAAAACGATTAACGGCGGTAACAGTTGGCAAGAACAGCTTTCTCAAGCCGGCACCTACTTCAGAACCGTCGGCTTTATTGACGAGAAACACGGCTACGCGGGAAACATTGGCACTGATTATTTTCCAGGCGTTACCGATACCACACCGCTTTATGAAACCAAAGATGGCGGCGTTTCGTGGCAAGTGGCGAAAGGTATTGGAAAAGATGCTGTCAAGGGACTTTGTGCGATTGATATTTTGAAGAGCGCATACATCAATGCGGGAAATTTAGACACAAGGACAATTATTCACGCCGGTGGGCGCGTTGGCGGCCCCGCCACCCTTCTACGTTCTTTAGATAACGGTGAATCGTGGAAAACGATTGATATGACGCCCTATACGGGAATGATTTTGGACGTCAAGTTTTTTGATGCGATGACGGGCTTTGTCTTCGGCGCATCGAGTAGCGACACTGAAAAATCCCACGCTCGCATTCTCATGACCAAAGACGGTGGGCAAACATGGAAAATCGTGTACGAGTCCACCCGCCCTTATGAACTTACTTGGAAGGCGAGTTTCCCAACTAGAGAAGTGGGCTATGTCACGATACAAAGCTATGACCCTAACCCTCAAAATACGCAGCGTTTCGTGGCAAAAACAAATGATGGCGGGCAAAGCTGGCGTGAAATTCCGCTCGTGAATGACGCTAAGGTGCGCGAATTTGGCATTGGTTTCATTGATGAAAACATTGGCTGGGTGGGCACGAATACGGGTGGTTATCAAACCACCGATGGCGGAAATACCTGGAAGTTTGTTGCAATGGGGCGTGCCGTCAACAAAATCCGCTTATTGCCGACTGAAAAAGGCTTTGTCGGCTATGCAATTGGTGCTGACGTGTACAAACTTACCGCAGAACCTTAAGCTCTTTGACTTAAAGATGACTGAAAATCTCAATTACAGCCTTGATGCATTGAGAATGAAGACATCGGGTTGATCAAGACTGCGCACGTTCCATGTCGACTTTCGCTCGTCACTTTGTGTCAATGCGAATCACATCAAATCAATGAAATGGTAATAATTGGAAGGGAAAACGACTTTGATGTCTCATTGGAAGTTTTTACAAAGAGACATTGTCATTTCTTGACGATCGATGCTCCCAGCAATTTTCGGGTTCACAAAGCTGCGACACGTTAATTCGACACCTGCCCTTCCCAATTTGATCATGCAGCGCAGGAGACACTTTCGTCAATCGCCGACTCCTCGCCGCTGTTCGCCGAATACCTAGTGACATATCGCAGAAGCTCCCCTATCGTGAACACATGACACGCCAGCGTGTGGAAGACGAACTCAAAAGAGGGAGAACATCATGAATCAACGTATAGAAAACGCGCCGTACTTAGATGGTAAAAATTGGTTGAAAGGGATTCTTTTAATCGCCATCGGTGGTGCATTTCTTTTAGAGAAAAATGCACTTTTCGGCTTGGGAGATTTGTCTGCGATTTGGCAATACTGGCCGATCGTTTTTGGACTTTTTGGCGTCTTAAGAATCCTTACCGCGCAAGATCTTGCGGACGTGGTCAGTGGTTGCAGTCAAATCGTCGTTACCGTCTGGATTTATGCATGCCTCTCACATTTGTGGGGCTGGTCTTTTGCTGCAACTTGGCCGCTTCTGCTCATTATTGGCGGGGTCAATATGATCTTGCGGGCCATTTTTAAGAAAACACATTAATCACAAATTGGAGTCTTTATCATGAAAAACGGAAACCCAGATCAGCGAATTTTGTTAGGTATATTCATCATCATTATCGGCACATTATCTTTAGCCGACAATCTCGGCTTTTTCAGTGCGCGCGACTATTTACAATTTTGGCCTATGGTATTTATTGCGCTGGGCGCGCTAAAAATTATTCAAGCGAACGGGCGCTCTGCATACTTCGTTGGCCTTGCCTTGATTGCGACTGGCACCTTAATGACGCTAAATCATTTGGAAATTATTCATTTTCGCATGCGTGAATGGTGGCCATTATTTTTAATTTTCGCTGGACTGGCCGTCATTTTTAAAGATCGCACACCGCCAGAAAGCAATAACGAGAATCTTCTGATCTCCGATGCAAGAACAAATACAGTACCAAATGAAAGCCCTTCAATCTCTACCGTGAATCAAAACACCAGTACAGCCAGCACAAAGATTGATATCGTCGCTTTAATGAGTGGTAATCAAGCAAAAAATACGTCGAACAATTTCCAAGGCGGTGAAGTCAGTGTGGTGATGGCTGGTTTAGAACTTGATTTCCGCGGTGCATCGATTCAAGGTGACGCTGTTTTGAATGTTTTTACCGTGTTTGGCGGCATCAATATTATGGTGCCCAATGACTGGACCGTGATCAACAATTGCAGTGCTGTCTTAGGTGGTATTGATGACCGCAGCGTACCAGCGATGAATTCAAACAAGCGCTTGATCATTAAAGGCTATGCCATTATGGGCGGGATTGAGATTAAAAATTAATCGCCTCACGCTAAAAATGGCACGCGGCGGCTTTTAAGCTAACAACTGAAATCAGAAGAATGCAATCCCTGCTGAATCGAATTAAGCGTAGCGCGGTATGCAGCGCTGACGCAAAGTTCCGCCGCGCATTGATTGCACAGTGAATGAGGCTCGCAGGCAAGAATATGAAATTCAAATTCAACGAATCTTCAACATTAGATCGATTAGCCGGCACACTCATCGTTTGCTCGGCTCTCGGCCTGATATTAACGGCTGTATTAGTGCATCTTCAATACAGCCTATGGCTCAATGCATTGGCATTTTCCCTGCCTATGTGTATCGTTTTTGGCTTTATCGTACCGTCTGCGTTTTACGTTTGCCGCTCACTTCCCTACGAAAAGCGGCAATTTCATCGCGTCTTTTTTGTCTACTCCACGACATCATTTATGGCTGGTATGACGTGGCTATTTATTTGCCTATCGTGGAATGGTTTTTTAGCTTGGAGTAGTGAATCGTCATTGGCAATCTCGCGGCAGATGGCGATCTCACTTTGGCTCTTAGGAGCCGCATCTTATCTCTTTGCTTTGATTGCAAACGATGCAGTGCTTGCGATGAAGCAGGTACACATAGCAAAGCAGCGTGAGCAGGAGTTGGTTTTGCTGGCGCGCGAGGCGGAATTGCAAATGTTGCGTACGCAAATTAATCCGCATTTTTTGTTTAATAGCCTCAATTCGATCAGCGCGCTTACTGCAATCTCACCTGAAGAGGCGCGCAGAATGACCATCACACTGGCCGATTTTTTTCGCTACTCGCTAGCGCTATCCGACAAAAAATTCGTTAGCTTGGCCGATGAGCTTCAGTTATGTCGGTATTTTCTAGAGATCGAAAAAATACGTTTTGGCGAAAAGTTGCAGTTTGAATTTGTCGTCGCGGAAAACGTTCAGGCAGCCTTGCTACCACCTATGTTATTGCAACCGCTTGTTGAAAATGCGATCAAACACGGTATACGAAACCTGCTTGAGGTTGGCAGGATTACCTGCCATATTCGCGCCAATGACGGCTGGTTGCATATTGCAATGAGCAATCCTATTGACTCAGAGTTAAGGGCTAGCACGGAAAGCGGCAGTGGTACGGGTTTAAAAAACATTCATTCCCGTTTGGTGCGCCACTACGGCGAGAAATACCGCTTTGACCTCAACAAAAAAGAGCACACATTCGATGTCTTAATTACTTTACCCTTAGGTTTTCCGGAGACTCGGCATGACTAAAATGGTTCGCACC
>JAIETO010000085.1 GCA_019745005.1 Burkholderiaceae bacterium | reverse complement strand
CTAAAAATTACAGACCCACTAGCGCCAAAATCAACCAACTTCGTCGAAGCATAAAAATGAATAACAACGACCTGATTTCTCATTACGAACAAGTGGCAAAAATCACAGGACACATGCTCGATGCAGCCAAGGCAAGTGATTGGGATCGACTCTCAGAATTAGAAGTTACTTGCAGTCATCGCGTTCAGGTGATTCGCGAGCAAGCGTCCACGCCGGAAACCTCTGACGAAAGTCGTCAAAGAAAAATTGATCTCATAAAGAAGATCCTTGCCGACGACAAAGCAATTCGTGATCTTACTGAACCGTGGATGCAGCATTTGTCAAATTTAATGAAAAACTCCAACACATCGCGTAAATTGTCCGAAGCGTATGGCTCAAATCAAGTGCGTTGATTAAGCCTTTTCGGCACGGATCAGTATGTCAATTCCTATTGATCTGACGGCGAAAGCGCTTTTGGCTGCCAGCATCCAAAAAACAAATGCTGCGACAAACGTCAATGCGCTCGCCACTGCAAGCACACTTCCGGAGTTCACGATTGGGCAAAAAGTGCAAGCGCAAGTTCTTGCAACATTGTCTGAAGGTCTCTATTTAGCAAATATAAATGCGCAAACATTCCGATTAAATTTACCAAGAGGCGCAAAAACCGGTGACAATTTAACGCTAACATTTTTGTCGTACTCACCGCAAGCCACGTTCCAGTTGAACGATGGTAGTAGCGAAGCTTCTATCGTTCAACTTAGCTTACCACCATCCCTAAAGGGCGAAAATTCTCCTGTAGGACTCCTATCGAAATCTCTGGATCCTTCAAAGCCCACTGCCTTGTTAGAAGCGGAACAATACTTACGTTCATCGACAACTCCCGACGGCACCACTAATACAAATTTTTATACCAACAATAAAAATCTAAGCAGTCGGGCAAGCCTAAGCGAATTTGCCCAAGTTTTTGGCTTAATCTTTGCAAATGCGCGAGCGAATACACAACTTACGAGCCTCGAAAATCTCGAGCCAGTCGTGGCACAAACAACGGACTTGGCGAATCCATCGACAGTCGCTGCGGCGCTTGAAAATACAATTAAGTCCAGTGGCCTTTTTTACGAACACCACCTAAGCAAATGGGCACAAAACAATTTTGAGAAAAGCGCATTGGCTGCCGAGCCGCAAAACAATCTGGGTGCATTAACTGAAAATCAAGCAAGCGATGGTAGTAACGGCTTCGAGCAGGCACTTGCACTTATCGTAACGAAACAACTCGATGTCCTTGAGAACGATCAACTTCAATGGTTTGGAAAACTAACACCTGAGACGCCGTTTGAATGGCATATTTCTCGGGGACGCGAAAAAACCAATCGTGAGCCTGAAGTGAACACTAATACATGGCAGACTGCAGTTAAATTTAGTTTGCCGAATCTAGGCGAGGTGTCAGCCACAATTTTTCTGCAAAACAACAATCTGAAATTCATGCTGAACGGTGAGACGCCAGAAACATTAGGCAAATTAAAGGCAAATGCCTCTAGCCTGACTGATTCATTATCTGCACATGGTGCACAAATATCCACATTTATCGTCGGAAGATCTGAATGAGCCAAGGCACCAAATCCATTCAGAATGCAGTTGCTTTGGCCTATTTGGAAGGTGCGGCGGCTCCCAAAGTCGTAGCGAAAGGTCGTGGTTTAATAGCCGATCAGATTATTGCGATTGCAAAAGAACACGGTGTGTTTGTACACGAATCCAAAGAACTTGTGGCACTCCTCATGAAAGTAGATTTGGATGATGACATCCCGCCTCTACTTTATCTGGCAGTCGCCGAACTTCTCGCATGGCTTTATCGGCTAGATAGCGAAAAGGCGAATGCGACAAAACATCAAATTTAATTCATTGAACAATCTCAAACGCCAAAATCGCCGGTTTTGCGCCGAGTCCACTGGAAAATATCATTTTTTTTGCTGCGCGTTCCAAATAATCAAGGCGGCAGGAGGAAATGTTATTTCGCGCTTATCGAGCAAATCCGCACCTCCCTAATTGCCAGCCAGTGACGACGTGATTAAGCACGTTTTTCGGGGAAAATCATAATTTCAATCGGCGAACGACTATGCTAATCTATTGCGAATGGTTTCCTCCAATAACTAAATCTCACTTTCCCTATGTCGATGCAATCTTCAGCCCCCGTGCTTGGAACTGAAAATCAGAGTCCTTTTCAAGTTGAATCAAGACGCGAAATTTTGGCGCTATTGAGAGGACTAAGAGAAAACAATCAAATGATCAGCATGATGATCAACGGTGGCAGTGAGGTCTTCATCACAACAATTTTAGATGTTGATGATATTAATAATTTAATCACGATTGATAGCGCGCCGAATCAGCCAGCGAACCAACGCATCATGGAGGCACCAAGGGTTTTTTTTGAAGGACTACTAGATCGCATCAGCATTCAATTTGCCTCGTCGAGTTTGCAAAGGACAGAACATGACGGAAGACCGGCATTGCAATTCGCCATTCCCAGCGGCGTTATTCGATTACAAAGGCGCGAATATTACCGCATCAATACCCCTCTTTCTAACCCAATAAAATGTATTGTGCCTATCGAGGTAGAAGCGCAACTTGAGTACGCTAAATTCTCATTAGTGGATATTAGCTGCGGTGGAATTGCAATTCTTGATGACCGAAAAATTTTAGATAGCACAATCGGAACACTGTACGACGATTGCCAAATTGATCTGCCGGGAATCGGGAATATCGCCTTGAAATTGCAAATTCGTAATTCGCAAGATCTCATTCTGTTGAATGGAAAAACCAACCGTCGACTTGGCTGCCAATTTATCGCGCTATCGAGTGGCGTCTTAGCGAGTATTCAACGGTACATCATGCGACTAGAGCGCGAACGCAACGCAAAGATTAATGGTCTTCGATAACCTAGGCTTTAGGTTGAGATGTTTTTTCGTTCTGCTTGATAATTGATAGTGATTTCTTAATATTGCACGTTCTCTGCAAATTAAGGAAACGCTGATTAAGAGATGCGAGCGGTCAAAGTTTGAATCGAGAAGCGCATCTGGTCGACTGTGCAGCGAGCACGGTAGAAGTGTCGGAGCTACAAAATTGAGCCGTGCAGTAACTTAATCAGGCTTACTTAAATCTGCATGTTCATGATGTCGTGATAGGCGGAAACCAAGCGGTTGCGCACCTGCACTGTTGTCTGAAAAGAGATACTTGCCTTTTGCATGGCAATCATCACGTCAGAAAGTCCGACCGAATTGTCACCTTGGACAAACTGTTTTCCCAACTGATCAGCCTTTGTTTGCGTGGCATTTAGTTGATCCAAAGACGCTTTCAAGGCGTCAGAAAAATCGAGTTTAGGCGTGCTAGGCGTTTGACCTTCAATTCCTTTTGTAGCGTCGCCCTCTAAACGCGCAGACGCAGCACGCAATTGAGCGAGCATAGACTCAATTTGGCTGGTATCGATTCCCCCTGCTTTCATCCCACTCCCCACGTTCGGCAATGCTAAGAGATTAGCAGCACTGTCGCATTTCGTATTGCTGAGAAGAAGCGGAAAATCAGTCTTTTTCTCGAAAATGGATTACTGAGAGAAGCGCAAAATAGTAAATAAGGGAAATCTCCTCCAAAGCAGCAAAAGACATGTTTTAAATGATCATAGAATGAGGAACTTAGCGTGGCTACCGCAAATGAAACCGTTTTACCGCAGCCCCCACAGACATTCCCAGGATTACAAGGTTTTGCGCAAACCAGCCTGGCACGCAATTTACTGTTGGGGGGCGGCGCTGCCATTGTCATCGCGATCATGGTGGTTGTGTGGCTCTGGGGCCAACAGCCTGAGTATCGCGTCCTTTTTTCGAATTTCAATGACCGCGACGGTGGGGCAATCGTCGCATCGTTGCAGCAACTTAACATTCCGTATAAATACTCAGATGGCGGCAGCGCGATTCTCGTCCCGGCAAATCAAGTGCACGACGCGAGATTAAAGCTCGCCTCGCAAGGTCTACCCAAAGGAGGAAATGTCGGTTTCGAGTTGATGGAAAATCAAAAAATGGGCGTTTCCCAGTTTGTGGAGCAGGTCAATTTTCAACGCGCCTTAGAAGGAGAACTCGCCAGAACCATCCAAGCGGTGTCGGCGGTCCAAACCGCAAGAGTGCACTTGGCAATGCCTAAGTCGTCTGTTTTCGTACGAGAACAACAAAAACCCACAGCGTCTGTCTTGCTCAATCTTTATCCGAATAGAACACTAGACCAGCAACAAGTCAGCGCAATACTTCATTTGGTTGCCAGTAGTATTTCCGATTTATCCGTAAAAAACGTCACGATTGTCGATCAGAATGGCAATTTATTATCGGATCCGACGAAGCCAGGCAATGGCAACACACTTGACCCCACGCAACTCAAGTATGTGCAAGATTTCCAGCAAAACGTGATCAAGCGTATCGAATCCATCGTTTCGCCTATCGTTGGCGCACAAAATGTTCGTGCTGAAGCAACAGCAGACATCGATTTTTCACGTACCGAACAAGCGGCAGAAACTTACAAACCCAACTCGCCACCAGAGGCTTCGACAATACGCAGCCAACAATCAAGTGAATCAAGCAACCGTGGAGCAAATGCGTCCGGCATCCCTGGCGCTTTAACAAATCAACCTCCAGTTCCCGCCACAGCACCGATTGTTGCGAGTGCTGCGGCAACAAGTGCAAGTGGTGCCGCCACAAACTCGTCGATAGTACAAAAAGATATTACGACCAATTATGAAGTAGACAAAACCATACGCTATACCCAGCAGCCAATGGGCGGCGTGCGTCGGCTTTCCGTTGCAGTGGTTATTAACTATAAAACTGAAATCGACAAAAATGGAAAATCAACCAGTAAGCCACTTTCAGACGTAGAAAAAAATCAAATTACGGATCTGATCAAGGAAGCCATGGGATTTAACAAAGAACGCGGCGACACACTGAACGTTGTCAATAGCCCATTTGCTGGGCCAGCGAAAGAAGCTGTAGTTGATGTGCCCATTTGGAAGCAATTCGATACCTTGCAAACAGCAAAAGAAATCGGAAAATACCTTGTTGTCGCTGCAGTGTTGCTCTACCTTTTCTTTGGCTTCTTAAAGCCCATGCTAAACAAAATTATGGGCAAGCCTATGACCAAAGAAGAGAAAATGCAGTTGGCAGAAGCCGAAAGATTAGAAAAAGCAGATAATGAAGAAGACGTGGAGGATGACGCTTCAGTCGTAAATCTCTCCGATGGGGCGAACGCAGGCGGTGTAAAACCCTTAACGTCATACGAAATCAATATGGATGTCGCAAAACAGTTAGCGACAAGTGATCCAAAGATTGTGGCGAACGTAATTAAATCATGGGTGAGCAATGAGTGACGAAGGCGTACAAAAAGCAGCAACACTCATGTTGGCTTTGGGCGAAGATGGGGCCGCAGAGGTAATGAAATACTTGGGTCCTCGCGAAGTCCAAAAAATCGGCGCGGCCATGGCAACCATAGGCGCGATACCGCACGAAAACATCGCTAAAGTCCTAGAAGAATTTAGAGCAGCGGCTGACTTGAGTTCGTCCGTTGGATTAGATTCGGACGAATATATTCGCAACGTCCTCACGAAAGCATTAGGCGACGACAAGGCCTCTTCTTTACTGAACCGTATTCTGGGTGGCAAAGACGCAAGCGGTATTGAAAGTTTGAAATGGATGGACTCTGCATCCGTTGCTGAGTTGATCAAAAACGAACATCCCCAGATTATTGCCACCATTCTCGTGCATTTGGAAAGCGATCAAGCCTGCGAGATCCTGAATAACTTCACGGAGCGTTTGCGCAACGACGCCGTGCTGCGTATTGCGACCCTCGACGGTATTCAACCTACAGCTTTGCGTGAACTTAACGATGTACTCACAAAACTGCTGACAGGCAACGAGAGCTTAAAAAAGAAATCGATTGGTGGCGTGCGTGCGGCGGCAGAAATTTTGAATTTTATGAGCGGCGAAAACGAAGCTTCCGTCATGGAAAATCTCCGTAAATATGATGGCGATATGGCGGAAAAAATTCTCGACGAGATGTTTGTTTTTGATAACATTTTGGAGATTGACGATCGCGGTATTCAATTGTTGCTGCGTGAAGTGCAATCAGATTCCTTAATCGTTGCGCTAAAAGGTGCCAACCCCGATATGCGCGAAAAAATCTTCAAAAACATGTCGCAACGTGCGGCTGAGATGATGCGAGAAGATCTCGAATCCAAAGGCCCTGTGCGCCTGTCCGAAGTTGAAGCGCAACAAAAACAAATTCTGTTGATCGTACGGCGCTTAGCCGACGAAGGACAAATTAACCTCGGCGGCAAAGGTGATGACGCCTATGTCTAGCGCACTCCCAAAAGGAGAACAATCTGCTTACCAACGGTGGGAATTAGCCTCATTTGGTAATCGAACGTCCAGCTCCCCTACCCCAGCGGTGCCCACAATCAGTGCGAATGAACTTGCCGCACTCAAAGAAAGTGCGCGGCTCGAAGGCTATGCAAACGGCTACCGCGAAGGTTATGAAAACGGGCACCGAGAAGGGGAAACGGAAGGAAAATTACTTTCTCAAGAAAAAATGGACATTGAAGTGGCTCATTTTGTCGCTCTTAATCAAAAATATGCCGAACAGCTTTCACATGCCCATAAAGAAGTTAGCCAAGAACTGCTAGACCTCTCACTTAGCCTTGCACAAGCGATGGTCGCCACGAAAATTGAACTTGAACCCGACACTATTTTAGCAATCGTTCAAGAAGCAATTGATCTTCTCCCATCCGTGCATCAGCCAGCTAAAATTCATCTTCACCCACTTGATGCAGCCATCGTCAAACAAAAAATGGCTGAAGAAGCCGATGGTGCCGCCTGGCGAGTGGTGAGTGATCAAGACATCGAACGAGGTGGTTGCAAGCTTGATACGGCACATAATCAGGTTGACGCGACAATGGCGATGCGTTGGAAAACCTTAAGCAAAGCTTTTTTACCTAACGATAACAGTTAAATCGTGATCCAAAAACTCCTATGCATAGCACAGTAGAAAGATCATGGAAGGAAGATTTAGTCGCGGCACGAACTAGCCTCGATCACAGACAAACTGTGCCCGTTTCAGGCAAAGTAACCAAAGTCACCGGTTTAGTCATGGAGGCTGTCGGCTTAAGACTCCCCGTCGGCAGCGCCTGCGCTATTGAGTTACAAAACAAAGTAAGAATTGAAGCAGAAGTGGTCGGCTTCGATGGTGAACGTATATTCCTTATGCCACAGAGCGACTTAGATGGCGTGACACCTGGCGCATCCGTGTTTGCTACACAGGCAAACTTACATAAAAATCCCAATCATCCACAGCGTCGCCCATCGGATCGAACCCGCCATCTTCCTGTAGGCTACGAGCTTTTAGGACGAGTCTTAGACGGAAACGGTCGCCCGCTCGATGCACTAGGCGCATTGAATACAAATGAATCAGCACCGCTTGGCGCGCGTATCTACAACCCATTAGAGCGCGCGCCGATTGTTGAAACCTTGGATGTTGGCGTGCGCGCCATTAACAGCATGCTCAGCGTTGGCCGTGGACAGAGACTCGGTCTTTTCGCTGGTTCTGGTGTCGGCAAGAGTGTTTTATTAGGCATGATGGCGCGCTATACGACAGCCGACGTGATTGTCGTTGGTCTGATTGGTGAACGCGGCCGTGAAGTCAAAGAATTCATTGAACAAATTTTAGGCAAGGAAGGCTTAGCCCGATCCGTGGTTGTCGCGGCTCCCGCTGATGCTCCACCGCTAATGCGTTTGCAGGGCGCAGCCTATGCTACCACCATCGCTGAATACTTTCGCGATGATGGAAAAAATGTGTTGCTGATCATGGATTCACTCACACGGTACGCTATGGCGCAGCGCGAAATTGCCTTAGCCATAGGCGAGCCACCTGCCACAAAGGGCTACCCGCCTTCGGTTTTCGCAAAATTACCCATTTTGGTAGAGCGCGCCGGAAATGGCAAAGATGGTGGTGGCTCAATTACCGCGTTTTACACTGTTTTAACCGAAGGTGATGATCAACAAGATCCGATTGCCGATGCCGCACGGGCTATACTTGACGGACATATTGTCCTTGACCGCGCCTTGGCTGAAAGCGGTCATTACCCAGCGATTGACATTGAACAATCAATTAGCCGCGCCATGCATAGCATTACCTCGCCAGAGCACCAAAAAAATGCACGCCGCCTGAAACAACTGTATTCACGTTACGAGCGAAGTCGCGACCTCATTAGCGTCGGCGCTTATTCTGCGGGATCAGACCCTTTACTAGATGAAGCAATTAAGCTTTATCCAAAAATCGTAAGTTTCTTGCAACAAGAGATACAAGAAAAATCAAGCATTTCAGAAAGCTTGAGCGAACTTACCGCTCTATTCTCGGGTTAGATAGGCCTCTAACCTTTGTATACTTCTATCGTAGAGAAACTAAATGCGTGAGTCGGCGCTTCAAACCTTAATTGAAATTGCCGCCAAGGAATCAGATGACGCGGCTAAAACGTTGGGGCGCGCAATTCATTTGCACGCGGAAGCGGAAAAGCAACTAGAACTACTTAAGCAATACCGAAATGATTACGTAAGACGTTTAGAGGAAAATGCGCAGGCTGGCTTAAGTATTGCTCGGTTCACCAACTTCCAGGCGTTTATCAACAAGCTCGACGCGGCGGTTGAGGGACAAGTCAGAATCATTCTTGATGCAGAGTACAAAGTAACGCTCGCAAAAACATTTTGGGAGTCTTGCGAACAAAAACGACTCTCCTACAAAACCCTAAATGATCGATCACTTGAGGCGGCAAAACTTAAAGAGAGTAAGCAAGACCAAAAACAAACTGACGAGTATGCATCGCGAGCTTATTTTTATAGAAATAAAAAAACAAGTCAGTAGCACATTGATTATTGAACAGACTTTTCAAAAGGTGTAACCATGACGTCCGCTATAGCACCCGTATCGTTTGATGCCAATAAGTTCATCAACAAGCAAAGCAACACGCCTAGTGCCAACGATGCGGGGAATAGCTTTAATCAAATTTTAGCGAAGCAAGTGGACGCGAAAAGGGCAAATCGCTCTGAGCAAGCCAACCAAAAAACCGCCGATAAAGTTGCAACAACGAAGCAAACCGACAGGCCTAAGCTTGAAACCAAAAGCGAGGACACAAACGAGCTTGCAAGTGCAACAAAAAACAAAGAGGAAACAGTCGAGGAAACATTCCCTAATGTACCCTCACCTATTATCGCTCTCGTGGAAGGCATCAACAAACCACTGCCCGTCGATAACAAAGGAAGCGCTGAAGATATCGACGCCAATATCGATGAAACCGCCTCGACTGCCGACACGCAATTGACTGGGGCACTCGCCATCAGCGCCAATTCACTTCGCGCGCTCCCGTCTAAAGACGGCGGTGCTGATCTAGTAAATCAAAGCGGGTCGCCCACTATCGGGCAAGATGTGGCGGCGTTGGGAGCAAACGAATTAGCGAAAGCGAATGCGATCAACGAAAGCATTACGTCGGCACAAGCAAGTGCGAAAAACACAGAATTAGACGGTACGGCGAATGAAAGTTTTCTCGCAGCACTAACAAAAGCAAACCAAAATACGAGCTCTGCCGCACATGAAAAGGTCGAAGCCGACGCAAAGACGGGTGTGCGCAATGAAACTTTGGCCACGGCTGCAGAACAAAAAGAGAAGAGCCTATCAGACAACTTTCAATTGAAATTAGGCGCTGCACATGAATCTAAAGATGCGGCACAAGCAGCGAATAGTGCTGTCACCAACGAGACAAGCTCCGCGCATTTCCAGACAATTGCGCAACAAGTCGTAACGCATGCGAACCAAGAACAAATACAAGCGACAGAACATCTGGCACCTAACGTGGGAACGCGCGCTTGGGATCAAGCATTAGGACAAAAAGTGATTTGGCTCGTCGCTGGAGGTCAGCAATCAGCGGAGCTTACGCTAAATCCTCCAGACTTAGGTCCTTTACAAGTGGTTCTTAAAGTCAATGACGATCACTTAACGGCAGATTTCAGCGCTAGCCAAGCCGAGGTGAGAGAAGCGTTGGAATCGGCGTTGCCAAAATTGCGTCAAATTTTGAATGACGCAGGAATTCAGCTTTCTGGTTTCTCAGTAAATTCACAGTCATCGCAACAACAAAACCAATTTACTCACGATCAGTCATCACATTCCTTCCGTCGTGCTGCAAATGCGACGTCAGACACCGGCGTCAGTTCGGTGTCGAACGTCACTCAAACCAAAGTATTAACTAAAGTAGGCCTTGTTGACACCTTTGCATAAGGCAAAACAAGAAACGGAGGGATATTCATTGATGCGCAGCAAACACATCGCAAGGAATAGAAGTCGTTTCTTTGAAAAAAGTAAAACAAACAATCATATAATGGGGCGATGAGCTTGATTGCATCGCAGATGCGTCACTCTCATTGTAAATATCGTTGAACTTTCGATGGACTAATGATTCGCGCACTGCGTCTACTTTGTTTTTCGAGACGCCTCAGCGAACAAATTTGTATCTAGGAAAGCGCAGAATTATTCGCTAGTTGGGAAGCATCATGATCTATGGCAAGCGTCATTGTTGGAAAGCGCAAGCAGAGAATGAGGTTAACCGTTTGGTTCGGCGCAAAATGGGTAATTTTTGCGACAAATTCCCTTACTTGGCACCAGCCAAGCTGCGGAAATGTCACCAAACTCACCCCGTTTTGCACCCGAACACACCTACCGACTCAATTCCCGCTTCCCTAGAAGTAAGCGAATAATTACCTTCTTTTTGAAGCTTGATGGTGCATCAGCTTTAGTATGATTGAATGTAATGGACGCTATAGACGATTAATGAGCAAGATTTGAAAGGAATTGAATGTCAAAAGCTCCCGCAAAACCAGCCGAAGCCGCAGATGGGGCAGCACCAGCCGGAAAATCCAAAAAGAAGCTCATCGTCATCATTGCCGCTGCGGTCATAGGCATCGGTGCGATCGGTGGCGGTGCTGCAGTTTTCTTAGCAAAGAAAAATAGCGCAGGAAAGGAAAAAGAACACAAGGCAGAACCCGCGAAGGCGCCCGTGTTCGTCCCCTTAGAGCCCTTCGTTGTCAACTTGCAGTCAGAAAATGGCGATAAGTATCTACAAGTCAGCATGACACTACAAGCTGAAAATGATGAAACGGCCGAACTCATCAAGAAAAATTTACCGCAAGTCAGAAGCCGCCTTTTACTTTTGCTATCCAGTAAAGACGCTTCTGAGATTCTCACCAAAGAAGGTAAAGAAGCGCTGATAGAAGAAATTATCGAGCAAAGTAAACAACCATTCACGCCGAAAGGTGAGCCACAAAAAGTGACCAGCGTGTTCTTTACCTCATTCGTGGTTCAGTAAAAAAATGTCAGATAATTTTCTCTCCCAGGAAGAAGTTGATGCCCTTTTAAAGGGTGTCACGGGGGATTCTGACGACTCGGCGTCCCTTGAGGATACCTCAGGTGTACGCCCGTACAATCTCGCCACGCAAGAGCGGATTGTGCGCGGGCGCATGCCGACTTTGGAAATTATCAACGAACGATTTGCCCGTCTGCTACGTATCGGATTGTTTAATTTTTTACGCCGTAGTGCAGAGGTTTCTGTTGGTACTGTGCGCGTTTCAAAGTACAGCGAATTTATCCGCAATTTGGTTGTGCCGACCAACCTCAATCTCACGCACATGAAGCCACTGCGTGGTACGTCTTTGATTGTGCTTGATCCAGGTTTGGTGTTTCTACTGGTAGATAACTTGTTTGGTGGCGACGGACGCTTTCACACCCGCGTCGAAGGACGTGATTTTACTCAAACTGAACAGCGGATTATTCAGCGCATTTTGGAGATTATTTTCGAGACCTATTCCAAGTCTTGGGAGCCTGTGTATCCCGTGGAATTTGAATACATTCGTTCGGAAATGAACACGCAATTTGCCAATATCGCCACACCCAATGAGGTTGTCGTATCCACGACTTTTACCATTGAATTAGGGCCTGTCAGCGGTGAAATGCATATGTGCATGCCGTATTCCATGATCGAACCGATACGCGATATTTTAACGAGTAGCCTGCAAGGCGAAACTCTCGAAGTTGATAAACGTTGGGTGCGGTTAATGACACAGCAAATCCAAATTGCTGAAGTAGAAATTGTGGCCGACCTAGGCACGACAAAGGTCACACTTGGTGACATATTGAATATGAAAGAAGGCGATATTATCCCCTTGGCAATTCCCGAAATCGTATCCGCCAAGGTTGATGGCACACCAGTCATGGAATGCAAATATGGCGTCTTCAATGGGCAATATGCCTTGCGGGTCGAGAAATTAATTAGCTCCAGCGTCAATGAAATGGCGCATGAAGTAACTCAAGGAGAACAACGTGGATGACAACAACGAAACCCCCATCAGTGAAGATGATTGGGGCGCCGCCATTGCGGAACAAGAGCGCGCCGATGCGGCAGCAGCAGCCGCACCAGCCGCTGGTGCGAGTCTTTTCAAAGAGTTTAGTACTAAAGGCACGCAAACCGAGACGCATAACGATATCGATTTCATTCTGGATATTCCCGTTCAACTGACGGTGGAATTAGGACGTACCAAAATCGCGATTAAAAATTTGCTGCAATTAGCGCAAGGTTCGGTGGTCGAACTAGACGGGCTTGCTGGGGAACCGATGGACGTTCTAGTGAATGGTTGCTTAATCGCGCAAGGTGAAGTGGTGGTGGTCAATGACAAGTTCGGTATTCGCCTAACGGATATTGTGACGCCAGCAGAACGTATTCGAAAACTGAATAAGTAATGCGCCCAACTAGTCTTCTTTTACTGCTTGCATTACACAGCGCATCTTGGGCTGCTGACACAAAAGCACCGCCAACACCATCAGCCGCCTTGGCGCAAATTGCGTACGGGTTGATCGCCGTTCTGGCTTTAATGTTTGTCGCTGCTTGGTTATTTAAAAAAATTGGCCCCATCGCGACCGGCAATAAAATTCCCGTAAAAGTCGTTGGCGGCACCAGCCTTGGCAACCGCGAACGCGTCATGGTGATTGAAGTTGCTGACCAATGGATCGTGGTGGGCGTGACTGCAACGCAAATCAACACCTTGGCGACCATGCAAAAACAAGAGGCGATTCAAGCCGAGCAAATTGAGCAAACTGATGCGGCGAACCCGAATCAATTTGCGATGTGGTTGCGAAAAAAAATTGATAAACAGAAAAATGGCGACGTTTAATCAAGCCACCATGAAAACCAATCGCACATTCACGACGCTTGGTATTTGCTTTGCCCTCTTGCTCGCCTATTTATTACCCAACCTTGCTTGGGCACAGGCCACCGCAAATGGCTTACCGGCAATAACAAGTGCACCTGCCCCAGGGGGTGGGCAGAATTATTCTCTGAGCATTCAAACCCTGCTGTTTTTAACGGCGCTCACCTTTATTCCAGCGCTGTTGCTGATGATGACAAGCTTTACCCGCATCATCATCGTCTTGTCCTTGCTGCGTCAAGCGCTTGGAACGCAGGGCGCACCGCCAAACCAAGTCTTGATCGGTTTGTCGCTGTTTCTCACGATGTTTGTGATGGGTCCCACATTCGACAAAATATATGCCGAGGCCTACGTTCCGTTTAATGAAAATAAGATGACGATGGTGGCCGCACTGGAAAAAGGCGCGGAACCGCTCAAACAATTTATGATGAAGCAAACGCGACAGACCGATTTGGCGCTGTACGTGAAGATTTCAAACTCAACGCAACTGCAAGGACCAGAAGACATTCCACTAAGAATTTTGGTGCCCGCTTTCATCACCAGTGAACTCAAAACGGCGTTTCAGATTAGTTTCGCGATCTTTATGCCCTTCCTGATTATCGACATGGTAGTTGCTAGTGTGCTCATGTCCATGGGCATGATTTCCGTTTCGCCTAACCTAATTTCCCTACCGTTTAAATTGATGTTATTCGTGCTGGTCGACGGTTGGCACCTGTTAATCGGCTCACTCGCACAAAGTTTTTACTGAGGAGAAAAAATGACGCCAGATGACGCAATCACGCTTGGACGTCAAGCGATGGAAGTAACTCTCTTAGTCTCCGCCCCATTGTTGCTCGTCGCTTTGGTTGTCGGCCTGATCGTGAGTATTTTTCAAGCAGCAACGCAGATTAACGAGACAACCCTGTCGTTTATTCCGAAACTCGTCGGGGTCATGGTCACGCTGATCATTGCTGGCCCATGGATGTTGACGATTTTTGGCGACTACATGCGACAGATTTTCACAAGTATTGCGACCATGGCTAATTGATTTCACCGCCATCAAAGTACTCATAAAAAATCAAATAAGCCGCGTGTCTTGAGACAAAACGATGATTCAAATTTCTAGTAACGAAATCATCACCTTAGTTGCTTCTTTCATTTGGCCGCTCACTCGCATCCTTGGCCTCATCGTGATTGCGCCGCCTTTTGGCAATAATGCCGTACCTGCGCGAGTCAAACTTGTTCTTGGCATCGGTATGGCGCTGTTAGTTGCACCGACGCTTCAACCATTACCGAAAGTCGATTTGCTGTCGCTAACTGCCATCATGATTCTCGCGCAGCAGTTTATTATTGGTATGGCGATGGGATTTATCATTCGCGTCGTTTTCGCCGGCATTGAACTCGCGGGCGAAATCATTGGCTATACCATGGGCTTTGGCTTCGCGAGCTTTTTTAACCCTTTATCGCAAACCCGCTCTTCTGCAATTAGCCAATTTCTCATCTTGGTAGCGACTGCCGTTTTTCTTGCCCTTGATTTGCATTTGGCGGTGTTCGCTAGTTTGATTGAAAGCTTTCGAACCATACCCATTACTGGCACCTTGAGCTTTGGGTTTAGCTTTGAAAAACTGGCGTTGTTTGGTGAGTCCATTTTTAGAACTGCATTGCAACTTTCATTGCCGGTCGTTGCGGCCTTACTTATTGCGAATATTGCACTTGGCATCTTGACGCGCGCGGCGCCGCAACTCAATCTTTATGGTATTGGCTTTCCCTTGACGATTGGCGTGGGTTTTCTAATGATCAGCCTGACCCTGCCCTACATTAGCGTGCCAATTCAAAATGCGTTTTATGGGGGCATAGACGCAATTCAATCACTCTCGGTGACGCCAAATTCTCTAAATCCAGCAAAGCCACAACCGTTGCCGTGAAAGTGGACGACTCAAATTCAATTTTCCTTCACGCTTCGAGGCTCTAGTCAATAACAATATACACCCCACTAGTACCATTAAAAACACACAAATTTGCCCTTTATTAATAAGCACTTCAGTAAAATACTCCGTCATTTATCAAAATTCACCAACGATCAGAAATCTCTGCACAAAGTAGCGAGCGGTCGAAGTTTGGTTCGAGAAGCGCACCTGATCGACTGTACAGCGAGCACGGTAGCTGAAGTCGCAGCACCAAAATCGGTCGCGCAGTAAGTGATGCAGAGGTCTCAATCATTCCTTGACTAGGCGTCCACCCGCGATCGTGAGTGTACGACCGCAACGGGACGCAATCGATAAATCATGGGTGACTAAGATCAAAGTGGAGCCGCGCTCACGGTTAAGATGAAACATGAGCTGGATCACAGATTCACCCGTAGTCGCGTCCAAACTTCCCGTTGGTTCATCTGCAAACAGCAAAGGCGGTTCAGTGACGAAGGCGCGCGCCAAAGCGACACGCTGTTGCTCACCGCCAGACAAATATTTTGGGTAATGACGCAGCCTCGTTGATAAGCCCACGCGATCTAACATTGCCTCGGACTTTTCGCGCGCAGATTTATCGCCACGTAGTTCCAGCGGGAGCATCACGTTTTCCAAGGCATTCAGATGCGCCAGCAATTGAAATGACTGAAACACAAAACCAAGCTTTTCCTTGCGAAAGCCAGCTCTTCCATCCTCATCCAAGGCAAAAATATCAACGCCATCTAAAATGACCTTCCCTGTTGTAGGTGTATCGAGCCCCGCAAGAATACCCAACAAAGTCGATTTTCCAGAGCCCGATGCGCCAACAATTGCGAGCGTCTCACCCGCTTGCACTGTAAAATTAATCTCATTAAGAATTGTTAGCTCTCCCGTCGCATCGGCAACGCGCTTTGATAAATGTTGAACTTCGATCGATGGTGCGAGAGCTGAGTTAGAAAGGGTCATAAATAAACCATGTTGATGAATTGTTGGAATTTGAACTTTGAACAAACGCAAAATTGGCAGCGTGTAGTTCGTTGTTTGATATTGACCGTCGTATTTGCGCTGAGTTCAACCGCCGCTCATTCTGCTACAAAAACCTTGCTCGTGCTCGGTGACAGCCTGTCAGCCGAATATGGCTTAGTGCGCGGCACTGGCTGGGTCGCACTGCTGGAAAATCGCCTGCAAGAAAATCGCCTTAGCTATCAAGTAATTAATGCGAGCATAAGCGGAGAAACCACAAGCGGTGGCAAAGCACGAATAGAAAAACTGCTCGCAATGCACAAGCCAAACGTCGTCATTATTGAACTTGGCGGGAACGATGCTTTACGCGGCTTATCGTTAAAAGCCACGGAAGACAATCTACGTTTTATGATTAGCGCGGCGCAAAAAACAAAAGCCCAAGTTTTGTTGGTTGGTATGCGTATTCCACCCAATTATGGTCGCGACTATACCGAACAATTTTTTTCCCTTTTTGCAAAACTGGCGAAAGAAACCCAATCTGGCTTAGCGCCGTTTTTACTTGAGGGCGTCGCAAATGACATTAATTTGTTTCAAGCTGACCGCATTCATCCTTTAGCAAAAGCGCACCCGACAATGCTCAATAATGTATGGCCGCATTTGCAGCCTTTATTAAAGAAATAAATGAAATACCCACGACTACAAAGTTTTCAAGACCTATTGCCCGAACTGCATGAATTTTCCACGATTATCGATGTAAGAAGCCCTGGCGAGTTTGCAGAAGACCACATTCCTGGCGCCATTAATTGCCCCGTATTAGATAATACTGAGCGCATTCAAGTCGGTACACTCTACAAGCAAGTTGGTGCTTTTGAAGCCAAAAAAGTCGGTGCAGCATTGGTTGCTAAAAACATTGGAAGACATATAGAAGCGCATTTCAGTGGTAAAGAAAAAGACTGGCGCCCCTTGGTGTACTGCTGGCGTGGTGGCAACCGCAGCGGATCAATGGCACACATACTCGCCAGAATTGGTTGGCGTGTCGCCCAACTCGACGGTGGGTATAAAGACTATCGCCGCTATGTGAATGCAGCGCTACCCATTCTCGCTTCGGGCACGCAATGGCGCGTGATTTGCGGCACAACGGGCAGCGGAAAAAGCCACTTGCTACAAAGCTTAGAAAATCAAGGCGCCCAAGTTCTCGACTTAGAAGCGCTCGCCGCACATAAAGGTTCGGTGTTAGGCCATTTGCCCGAACAAGCGCAGCCTAGCCAAAAAATGTTCGAATCGCAGATATGGGAACGTATGCGGCGGTTTGATCATACCCGCCCCGTCTTCGTTGAATCTGAAAGCAAAAAAGTAGGCAATTTGCGTGTGCCTGAGGAAATTATTAATGGCATGCGCAGTTCGCCTTGCATCACCTTAGAGCTTAGCCTAGAACAACGGATTAACTTGCTCATGCGCGACTACGCCCATTTCGTTGGCGCGCCCGAAGCGCTTAATGTGCAACTCGATTGCCTAGTCAGTTTGCACGGCAAAGAAAAAATCCACGCTTGGAAACAACTCGCTCTTGCTGGGAGAATGGAAGAACTGGTCGGTATCCTACTGGAAAAACATTACGACCCAACGTATACACGATCCATCAACAAAAATTTTTCGCAGATGGACAGCGCATCGGTCATTACACAAGACGGCATCACTGAAGCAGATTTTGCTCGCACCGCCCGCGCGCTATTGGCGCAGAAAAAACCTTAACCGTCTCGGTCATTAACAATGCGCTCCCCTGCTTCATCCAGATGATCAAATTGATGATGATTGAGCGCCCACCAAAAAATAGCACCAATTCCGAACAATAAAAGAACGCTCAGTGGAACTAATAAATACAAGATTTCCATTTAGTTTTTTTCTAGGATTAAGTCTTGAGGAGGCACTGCAATTGCCGTATTTGCTGGAAGCAGGCGCAGACCATTGAGCACAACAAACAAGGAACTCAGCGTCATACCCAATGCGGCATGCCAAGGTGCCAGCAAACCGACCATCGCAGCCGGTACGGCGATCAAATTATAGCCAAGCGCCCAAATGATGTTTTGCCGTATCAAACTTAACGCGCGCTCTGACACCATCGTCAGCGTGATCAAATCAAGCAAACGGTTTGATAAGAGCATGACATCACTACGAGATTGCGCCAGCGGCGCACCCTGCCCCATCACGACAGACACATTGGCCAGTGATAGAGCGGGCCCGTCGTTCATTCCGTCGCCTATCATCACCACTTTTGCGCCACGTTTTTGCAATTCAAGCACTTTATCGAACTTATCTTTCGGACTTTGCTCGGCATAAAAGTCGTCGATATGGATTTGGGTAGCGATTTTCTGCACGACTGCGAGCCGATCACCTGACATGATCAGCACGGTTTTGCCCATCTCCTGCAAACGTCGAATCGTTGCTGCTGCATCAGCACGCACCGCATCAGTCAGTGCAAATACCAACAAGACTTGGTGTGCATCACCTAAAACGGTCAACGTTTGCTCTTCCATTTGCGTGGGAACGACATACGGCACCTCATGCAATTCTTGAACGAAGCGCAAACTACCAAGCCGAAATAGTCGACCATTTACGCTCGCTTGTATTCCTCCGCCAGGTCTTTCTTCAACGTGGGTGAGTTCAAGCGCAGATGCCTCTGTGAACTTGGCGCTGTCCTTAGCTGGTTCATTTTCACCAGCGAAGAACGCTTGCAAAGCAACTGCGACTGGATGTTGCGAGCAGCCTGCCATTGCCGCCGCAATGCGCATCAATGCGCGAGACTCAAAACCATCGTTCTTTGATTGATCTTGAACAGCCGCCGTTGCCACCACTTCGCAAGCATCGACTGTTAACTTTCCCGTTGTGAGCGTTCCCGTTTTATCAAAGATAAAGTGGCTGGCCTGCGCCATTGATTCAATTGCGCGCCCCTTTGCGATCAAAATACCCGCTTTTGCTAACTTGCCGATTGCCGCTGCCATGACGCCCGGTGTAGCCAAGGATAATGCGCAAGGACAGGTGACAATTATCACGCTAATTGCCACCCACATCGCGCGCGAGGGATCAATTTGCCACCACACCAAACCGGCGATAAACGCGATACACAAGATCACCGCAAGAAAGTGACTCGCATACCGATCTGCCAAGGCCACTAACGGTGGTTTTTCCGTTGCCGCATTTTCCATCATGGCGATTAAGGATGCCAATTGCGTCTCGTTGCCCACGCGTTCAGCTTGCATGACAAAAACACCGTGTAAATTGACCGTACCGGCAAACATCTTGTCGCCTTCTTTTTTTTCCACGGCGGCAGACTCGCCTGTCATCAACGATTCGTCGCAACTGCTACTGCCGCGCAAAACAAAGCCATCAGCAGGAATAATCTCCCCAGCAGGTACCTGCAAGATATCACCCTGTTTCAGCCATTTTGCCTCAACCAATTCAATTGCCTCGCTACGACCAAACGCCAAGTAACGATAAGCATTAACTGGTCGCAATTGCGTCAAGCTTTGCAGTGCCTTGCTGGTTTTACCCTGTACGCGTGATTCAATATGTCGCGCAACCAGCAGCAAAAACACAAACATAATCGCGGAATCAAAATAGGCGACACCGCCAAAAAATGTCGCCCAAGCACTAGCAAAAAAAGTCAATAAAATGCCGAGGGAAACTGGCACATCCATGCCGACGTGGCGATTTTTAATATCTCGCCACGCGGAGCTAAAAAAAACAGTACAAGAAAAAATAATGACTGGAATAGTGACGACCAAACTCGCGAGCTTTAAAAGCTGATCAAATTCCGGTGATAAGTCGCTTTGTGCGTTGGATATGGGCTCAAGGTACGCGGGAAACGCGAACATCATCACCTGCATCATGGCAAAGCCAGCGACAAAAATTTGCCACAATGATTTTTTCTGAAGCTGCCGCTCGTGTTCGTCGACACTCAGCGAAGCGGGAAATGCCAGGTAGCCAAGATCAATAATGGCGTTGGTGATTTTTTTCGCGCTAGTAAGGCCTGCATCCCATTCCACATCCGCGATATGGGTAGCGATGTTGATGTTGAATTTGGCAATGCCTGCGACTTGCAACAGCCGAAATTCTATGAGCTGCACGCATGCTGCACAACGTAAGCCAGATATTCGCAAACGCATGGTTTGCGTTTCGTTCGCGGGCTTGGCTAGCGTGTCGCGATTCTCAATTGGCAGAGTGGTCAAATTCACGCGCGTCCTAAGCTTTTTGCATTCTCATTTTGCGATATTCGAGCTGCATGCCATCGTTCTCAATCAAGATCAAAATGCCGGCGCAACCATGACAGCAGACTTCGCGTGCAGCGCCGTCAAATGTTTGTAGCAAGACATCTCGCTCTCGCATCAATTCGCCGCAATGAAAACAAGGCCTTTTAACTTCATGCGGTTTAGGCTGAAAGAGAAAAGAAAGCAAGCCCATTTGCGTTGACCGTTTAAAAATAAATGCAAGCGACATGCCTGCTCGAACGCATGATAAATGGCATTTCAGAAAAGCAACTTGATCTAACGCAAGTGCGCAAGATAAAAACACAATTCATGCTTTGAATTCAAGGCGAATCAAAAAAAATGGGTTGGTCATTCGATTTGGCTTTGACGATAGTCGCATAGCTAATTTAGGTGAAAAACGACTGATCAATCTGAGAAACTTACAAAGGCAAAAATGAAAAAACGGTGGCATTGCACCACCGTTTCTTTTATTTAACTGGATGAAAATTCAGAGAATTTTCTAATGCAAGCCAAGCTCGCGGTACGCCGTCACAGATTGTAGGAAATTCAACTTCGCAGATAACCGGCTAATGCTAACAACCGGAGCTCAAATTCCAACTGTCATGGATACAGAATTTATCTTGTATATCGACCTCCTTTTGTTGAACCAGTTACAGCTTCAATATAGGCTAGCGATTCCGGTAAACAAAGAAAATTCTAACTATCTCCAAGATTTCTTGGATTGAAAAAATTAACCAAACTATTTTCTTTTTTTGTGAGCGAAGTGTGCAAGGAAGGGAAAACCTTGGCGCGATTTTGCACTAATGTCTTTTTGGCGGGAATAGATTTATGACCGTTATAGCTCATATTGCGCAGCTTAGAATTCGCGCGGAAAGCGCAAGTCTTATTAATATACTGCCAGATTTTTTTACCTTTGTTAGCCTTTTCCGCTCACATCGTAAGCGGACTAAAAATATACATACCTATGTATCACATTTGTTTGGTGTGGATAGGTCTTATCGCAGCAAGTTAAATTGACATATAAAAAAATATTTCAAGCTTGCATTTTTAATCTGTGCAAACAATGCGCTTTTGCGCAGCGGCATCGTGGCGATCTAGGCGGCTGGCACCTTGAAGTCCGAACAATAGTCATTAGTGAACCCATAGATTTTACCGTCACGTTCGGCGGGTTACAAAATGCTCTGAAAAATGGGCGCTTTATACTTCAACCATGTCAAGGATCGGTTTAGAAAATAAATAAGCATTTTTCGCTGCCTGTAAGAAAGTCTGATCGTTGAGGACTACCTGTTTAAGCGAATCCTTGATACTCATCACACCTCTAATGAACAACACAACAGAAACGACGCGTCAGGACTTTTTGTATAAACAAGTCGTAAGCGATTTCGGTGGGGAAATCGCTCGCTTTGTGACCGGGTACGAGAAAAACATCGCAAAACGACAGGAGCTACTGCAAGAGGCACATTTGGCGCTATGGCGCAGCATGGCTGGATTCAAAGAGCAATGCTCCTTGCGAACGTGGACATATCGCGTCATACACAACGTAGGTGTTACGCATATCCAACGAAACATTCGCTCTGTTGAGCGGAGCTGCGTAGAGATAGAGGAGGCGCAGCACCAAATTGACGAACACGCTGATATCACCGTCACCGATCGTCGGCTTGACTTAGAACGTGTGTTGAATGTGATTCACTCGTTGGAAGCATTAGATCGCGAAATCATGCTGCTTTACTTAGAAAACTTGGATGCGAAAAGCATCAGCGAAATTACGGGGCTTTCAACTCGCAATATAGCAACCAAAATACATCGGATTAAATCAATACTGGCAATTCAACTTGGCTACAGGAGCACAGCGACATGAATGACGAAGAATTGAAAAAACTATGGCAATCGCAAGAAGTTATGACAGATCAAACTTCATTTGAACGCCTTCGAAGCGATGCAGCAAGTTTTAGAGGAAGGATTATTCGCGGCAATCGAGCAGGAACAATTGCTGCTTTAATGAGCGTTTTAATTTTTGCTTTTTACGTTTGGAAATTGCCCGGAATGTGGATGAAAATTGGAAGCGGATTGGTGGTATTTGGCAGTTTCTTTGTGCTTTATCACATTAAATATAACGCTTCGATTCGGGAGCTACCGCCAGATCATCTTGCACTACCTTACGTTACTTATTTTCGCGAGGAACTAGCGCGCCAGCGCGATTTTTTGCGAAATACATGGAAATTACTCATGCCAACTTTTGTCGGCATGGGCTCACTTTTTTGGGGAATGGCACAACCTGATCCGGCAGATTTTCCTTGGTCAATGACATCGTTAGCGATCGTCCCTTTCATTGTGGTCTTTGCAATGGGTTTTTTTGAAGCACACAAACTACAGAAAAAAATAGACGAATTAGACCAGTTAGAGAAATCAACAACCTTGAACTAGCAGAAAATCTTAAACCTAATGTCAATTATCTTGCAAAGGTTTTACCTTGGGTGCCGAACAATAATCATCGGCAAACCAAAAAATTTTACCGTCACGTTCCGCAATTTTTAATTTGCGTAACTTCGCGCCACGGCAAGGGCCACCTGCGCAGAAGCCGGTTTCCGGTACATAAATGGCCCCGTGCGTGGCGCACATAATGTATAAGCCGCTTGATTCAAAAAACTCGCCTGGTGACCAGTCAAGCTCGACAGGAACATGGGCACAACGATTCAGATACGCGTGTGCTTCGCCATCGTAACGGACGACAAAAGCGGTAGCGTCTTCGAACCCAGCATAAACGGGAAAACGCACGCCCTTGCCGCCTTCTATAAGCTCATCTGAAGGGCAAATGAAGATTTCGGTTGATGTATCTTGATTATGCATTTTCGCTTAGCCAACGATGAAGTTCCGGTACGGTTTTAGCGGAAAACAGTGGACTCAGGGCTTGGAGTGCTTCTTTATCATGCGCACCATATTCGACTGCAATAGCGTCGGCGCCTGCATTCATCGCCATCTGCAAATCATGTGTCGTGTCGCCTATCATCAGCGTGCGTTTCATGTCTTGCCCAAGCTCTTTGGTCAATTCTAAAAGCATTGCTGGGTGAGGCTTTGAGAACGTTTCGTCAGAACAGCGCGTCGCGTCGAATGTTGACAACAGATCAGCGGCATGTAACGCACGATTCAGACCTACGCGACTTTTGCCCGTGGCGACTGCGAGGAAATATCCACTTTGCGTCAGCTCGTCCAACATTTCTCGCACCCCATGAAACAGGGGCAGTTCATGGTCTTTTGCCAAATAATGATAGCGATAACGCTCAATCAAACGCGGATAGGCTTTCGCTTCAAGGTCAGGAAATACTTTCTGCAAGGCCTCGTCTAATGAAAGTCCGATCACATAGGCGGCTCGCTCGTCACTCGGCACTTCCAAGCCCAAATCTTTTGCTGACGATTGGATTGATTTCACAATCGTCGCCGTGCTGTCCATTAAGGTACCGTCCCAATCAAACACAATAAAATCGAATTTTCTTTTTGCCATGGTTTTACAAATAACGCGGTTTCTTAAATTTTTCGGTGCGGTCTCTATTTAGGCTTCTTCCGTTTGGTCAAAGCGCTTCGCTTTGGCAATGGATCAACGCAAACTTTGTAGAAATTTTTCGCAGTCAGGCGGCAGTTTCGCATTGACTATCATTTCTTTATTTGATTCTGGGTGCAAGAACGTAATCTGGTGCGCATGCAAAAACATGCGTTTTAATGCGCCACGTTCATTGGTGGCCTTTTGTAAGGCTCGGTTCAAGGCAAAATCACCGTATTTGTCATCGCCTGCTATGGCGAAACCACTTGCGGACAAATGAACACGGATTTGATGGGTGCGCCCCGTTTTAAGTTCAGCTTCGAGCAGCGCGTAATGGGTAAACTTTGTCTTCAAGGTGAACACCGTGTGCGACGCCATGCCGTCCGCTTGCACCCGCACACGACGCTCGCCTTCGGCAGTGGTGTATTTATGCAAAGGCAATTTAACGTGCTGGCGTGCATTTTTCCAATCGCCATGAACCAGCGCAAAGTAACGCTTATCGGTAACACCATCGCGCATTTGTTCGTGCAGATGCACTAAGGCAGATCTTTTTTTGGCCAACAAAAGCACGCCCGATGTTTCGCGATCTAAACGGTGAACAAGTTCGAGAAATTTTGCTTCAGGCCGCGCGGAACGCAGTTGCTCAATAACGCCATAGCTCACGCCTGATCCACCGTGTACGGCAACGCCTGCAGGTTTATCGATAATGAGTAAGTGCTGATCTTCAAAAAGAACCGTGAATTCAGCGCCAGGCGCGGCGGCAGCGCTTTTTTCCGCAACGCGTATAGGTGGTACTCTGACAACATCATCGCGTTGCAGGCGATAGAGTTGGTCAACTCGTCCTTTGTTGACGCGCACTTCACCTGATCGCAAAACGCGATAAAGATGACTTTTTGGCACGCCTTTACAGATGCGCATTAAAAAGTTATCAATGCGTTGACCCGCATCATCTTCGGTGATGCTTATGAGTTGAACCTTCAGCTCTTGGGTTGGGGAAACGTCATCGGATGAGTTCACCGCTTTTGTTTGAAGGGATCTCGGAATATTTATCGCTAAGTCCTTCATTTTGAATATATAATTGGTTCCGCTTCAGCAACAAACTGAGGCATTGTGGGAATAAACGACTATTCTACACAGAGGATGGTTCATCGACCTCGGCAAATTGCAAAATCGATGGAAAAAGATGTGTATGCAGATTGACTGATAATTCAAGGTTGTAACCAATTGTTACCATCGGAATCATTGGGTCAATGTGAATTGAAAATTTCGGTATTTATGGATAATTCTGGCAAGAGATGGTGGTTGAACCAAACGACCATGCTTGCTGGTAGATAGTTTGAAGTTGTGCATTCGATTTTTGCTAAAACCAATCCCGTTCGGTGGTTTAGCTTATTGTAAGTTGCTCATCGCCTTGCGTTGATTTGTTAATCCTAAGGAAGCTCTGATTAAGTGTAGCGAGCGGTCAAAGTTTGAATTGAGAAGCGCACCTGTACGAGAGTACAGCGAGCATCGCAGGTTCAAAATTTGGTCGCGCAGTAACTTAATCATGGCTTCCCTAAAACAAGTATTGATCCAAGAGACATGCGCACTCGACCCATAATGACAACTATCCGCGCTAAGCGCATGACAAAAGTTGGCAGTAACTTTAGCAAAGTGGCGAAGTAAGAACAGCCCGAGCAATTGATGGAATCGCCTTGGGTGGTTTGTCTTCATTGGTACTTTTGTTTGTCATGTCAGTAGCATTTCCCGCACCGCCGACTTCTCCGTTCTCGCATACATCCCCTGTAAGCAAAGTTGACTTTTAACAAAAAGATTCAACAAAAGATGGCCGATAGGTCACGGAGAAAAAAATGAAAAGAATGTTATTTAATGCAACGCAGCAGGAAGAATTGCGTGTTGCTATTGTCAACGGTCAGAAGCTCATCGACATTGACATCGAAACCGCTGGACG
>JAIETO010000093.1 GCA_019745005.1 Burkholderiaceae bacterium | reverse complement strand
GACGTCACAGGTGAAAATTTCAAGCATGGGAATTTGGTGCGCAAAGGTCAAAAAGGCGTATGGGTGGAGCCGCTCGACCCGGGTAAATATCCGATTAATCCTTACACCCATAAAGTGGAATGTGTGCCTACTGCAAACGTTGTATTGAACTGGGCGACAGGCAAAACGGAAGCACATAATTTAGATAAAAATCTATCGACGATTACTGTGCGTAGTTCCGACGGTTTCACGTTCAATTTGGATGTGTCGCAGATTATTCATATTCCTCGCACCGATGCACCGAAAGTGATTGCCCGTTTCGGTAACGTCGCAAATTTGGTCACGCAAGTGTTAGAGCCAACGATAGGTAATTACTTCCGTAATACTGCCCAAGGCTCTGATGTGATTGACTTTTTGAAGGGACGCGCACAGCGACAAGCGGATGCGAAATCTCGCATTGCCGAAGCTTTACGTGAATACAATGTGGTCGCGGTAGATACCTTAATCGGCGACATCGCCCCGCCAGCCGCTTTAATGAAAACGCTGACGGATAGAAAGATTGCCGAGCAAGAGCAAGTGACCTTTAAGACCCAACAACTGGCACAAGTGGCACGCAAAGAGTTGGCCCAAGCGCAGGCGATTGCAGACACGCAATCAAAAGTCGTGGCGGCAGAACGTGAAGTGGAAATTTCTGAATTCGCTGCGAACGCGATGGTGAAAAAGGCGGAGGGCGATAAAAATGCACGTGTCTTAAATGCTGAGGGTGATGCCAAAGCGAAGGTAGTCAACGCGCAAGCCGACGCGCATGTGTTTAGTGTCGTTGGTAAAGCCAAAGCTGAAAATACATTGGCTGTCGGTTCAGCCGAAGCCGAAGTCATACAGCGCAAAACGACAGCGGTTGGGCAAAGCAACTACGCCTTAATCGAAGTGGGGCGCGCGTTGGCTGAAGCGAAAATACCGCTTGTGCCGCAGATTATGGCGGGTGGTGCGGGCGCTGATGGTGGAAGCTCTTTAGTAAACATTTTACTGGCGAATTTGGTGAGTAAAAACTTCGACAGCAATTCGACTGTAAAGCAGTTAAACGAAACCGTGACCAATTAAGTTTTGAAGATTAAGCATTGGGCTGGCACTTGCCGATTCTGAGCTTGTGCCACGCAATGTTACAAAATAGTCAGGATTTACTTGGAGCCTTACATTATGTAATACATGTTCAATCGCTTAGTTTTTGTTGATTTCTAACTCAAAACATGATTGGAGAACGATCTTGATAACGCAGAAAACGTAGAATGAAAAATAGTTAAAAACTATTTTTGAAAGCGCCTCAATTAAGGCGCTTTTTTTATTCAAAATGAAAGAGAAAGCGTGCGTTAAAGTATTGCCCTGCTTTATTTTGGGGCAAAAGCGTGTCAAAAATCAGACGAGAATTTGTAAGTCTTTGTAACCCTATGAGGCCATTTCTGGTTCGCGTGTTTATCCTGTGAAACGTTAAACCTTGGAAATCTAATTTCCTTTATGAAGCTATTGAACTCACAAACACATCAAAGATTTTTTCACTATGTTCGGCATTTCACGCGAATCCTTCACTCGTCGTTTTCATTCGAGTTCATTTAAACCTAGTGTCAATGGTGGTTGGCTTACGCGTGAAGAAGCAATTATGGGCACCGCTATCAGTGTGGAACTCTGGTGCAAGGATAAGGCGAGTGGTGAATGCGCAATAACCGCCGTGATGGACGAAATGCATCGCATTGATCGCCTTATGAGTCCGCACAAATTAGACTCCGAACTGACCCTCATTAATCGTAATGCCGGAAAAACAGCCGTCTCAGTCGGACAAGAAATGTTCCAACTGTTACAGCGCGCTGAATATTTCGCGCGGCGCTCGAATGGGGCATTCGATATTAGTTATGCGGCGGTCGGGCGCTTGTATGACTATCGAAAGAAAATCCGTCCAAGTGCAGCAGAGTTAGAAAAAGCGCGCGCAGCCGTGGGCTATCAAAGAATTGTCCTTGATGAAGCGCAACAAACGGTAAGGTTCGACCACCCCGAGGCATGCATTGATCTTGGCGGATTTGCGAAAGGGCATGCAGTTGATAACGCGGCGAAAATTCTGCGCAAACACGGTATCGAGCACGCCAATATTAGCGCTGGTGGTGATAGTCGCGTAATGGGAGATCGGTGCGGACGGCCATGGATGATAGGCGTGCGCGACCCGCGCAGCGAAGGTGGCGTCGTGGCGGTGTTGCCACTTGAAGACGTATCCATTTCAACTTCTGGCGACTACGAGCGTTACTTTTTGGCGGGTGGAGCACGCTTTCACCATTTGATTGATCCGAGCACCGGAAAATCACCCGATGCGATTCGCAGCGTAACGATCTTGGCTGATGATGGTTTGACGACGGAAGCGCTTTCGAAAAGCGTTTTTGTCATGGGTTTAGAACGTGGCATGAAACTAGTGGCGTCCTTCGCTGGCGCCGATGCTGTGGTGGTTGATGCAGATGGCGGACTGCATTACTCAGATAATTTACTCGACTTTGATCCAGCAAAAAAGCAAGCCGCCGAGCCAAGTTTGGCAACGGTGTAATAGGAGTCAATGATGAAAACTTCAATGAAAATCGGTGTAAGCTGCGCCACTCTCGCGCTGGTAGTAACTCTTTATGGCTGCGGGCAAAGCGGAAGTACTAGCGAAGCGGCGGCAGTGGTGGTGTCAGGCGACGTGCCGATTGCTTACGCCATGCGTTCCAATACCATCAATGCGAACCCGACCAATGGCGCGCCGACAGCGCCAGGTGGCGATTTAATGATTCGCGAAAAATCTTCGCCAAGTGCTGTTGAACACAACATTACGGCGCAGTTCACACAAGGCAAAGGTGATGCGTCGAACCCAGATGTGTCATACGACGGCAAGAAAATTGTTTTTTCTATGCGCTGTCCCACGTCAAATACTTCTACCATTGATGGTGCACCAGCTTGCACGGGGCGTTGGAATATTTGGGAATACGACATGACAACCGGCGGGTTCACTGGCGGTAAATTTCGTCGCTTAACCAATTCCAATGATGCAGATGACGTTGATCCTAGTTACTTGCCCGCTGACCGTGGCTTTGTGTTCACGTCGAATCGGCAAGGAACATCAAGTGTTAATCAAGCACTAGGTCAAACCTACTTTGCCCTCGATGAATACGAGCGTGAGCGCGTGTTCAACTTGCACACGATGGACGCGAGCGGTAAAGCCATTACGCAAATTTCGGTCAACCAAAGCCATGACCGCAGCCCAGTTGTGCGCCCCAACGGTGACATCATGTTTTCGCGCTGGGACCATGTGGGAGGGCGCAATCATTTCAAAATTTTTCGGGCGCGCACCGACGGTACTGACTTGTTTGTCTTGTACGGGTCACACAGCCCAGGAAATAGTTTTTTACATCCCCGCGATATGGACCCGAAGGGTAAATTCGCCGGCTTCTTAACCTCAGATTTAATGCCCTTGTCACGCACGCATGAGGGTGGTGGTTTGGTCATGATTGATGTGGCGAATTACTCGGAACAAAATACGCCAGCAAACCCTACGATACCTGCGCAGGGTGGTCAAAAACAGATCACGCAGCAAGAATTGAATATTGGTGGCGGCTTATCGCAATTTGGCCGCATCACGACGCCGTATCCGTTGTGGGATGGTACAGATCGGGTTTTGTTGAGTTTTACGCCTTGCGAAGTTCTTCGTAAAGATATCGTGGTGTCGTGCGCGACCTTAACTGCGGACGAATTAAAACGCTTGGGTGACGATAATCGCTTGGTCGCCGAAGAAGCGGCTGATGAGTTGCAGGACAAAGTAAGGCCTTCCTACGCGATTTATATGTTTGATCCAAATAAGCAAACATTTCTGATTGTCGCTGTACCGCCAAAAGGGTTTATGTACACCCACCCTGTAGCCTTGCAGGCGCGTACCGAACCCAATACCACGCCGCCGGCAGTCTTGGATTCAACCCTTGCCGCGCAGAACCTCGGTTTGCTTGAAGTGCGCAGCGTGTATGACACGGATGGTTTGGGGCGTATGAGTAATGGCGTTTTAGCGCCGACAGATCTGCCTGCGGGATGCACGACAGGTATCGTCACCACAAAGCCTACTGATGCGATGGATACCCGTTCACAAGTCGCTGATTTGATACGGATTAAAGATCCGGCTGATACGGCCTACGGCTGCGCGCCCGCGCGTTTCGTGCGTGCTGTGCGCGCCGTCGCGCCGCCTTCAGGTATGACAGGTCTGCGTGGAGCAATCGGCGAGACAGAATTTGAAATGCAACAAATTTTGGGTTACGCACCAATCGAACCAGATGGCTCTTTCCGCTTGCAAGTACCTGCCAATACGCCTATCGCAGTTGCCGTGGTGGATAGCGAAGGACGCGCCTTCCAGACGCATACCAATTGGATACAAGTGCGTCCCGGTGAACGTCGCACTTGTGACGGTTGCCATAGCCCACGACGTGGCGCTGCGATTAATTCTGGCGTGGTGGTTAACACCTTGCCTGCCGCCTTGATGCCTGCCATGGCTAACGCCCATCTGGCGGGGGAAACCATGGCAGCCACGCGTACAAGACTTGATCCGACCGCGCTCAAATTAGCAACTGACATGACGTACAAAGACGTTTGGGCTGACACCAGTAAGGCAGGCGTCACGCCGCGCACAGCCCTGTCGATTCGGTATACGGGAAACGCGAATGCTGCGGATGATTTGGCAACCGCTGTGCCCGCTAATGGCATCGTCAATTACCCCGAACATATTCAACCAATTTGGACACGTGACCGCGGCGCGAATACCTGCGTGAGCTGCCACGCAGACTCTGCGAAACTGGATTTACGCGCAACCACAGGCGGCACTGGGCGTTTGATTTCGTATGACGAATTGCTGCTCGGCGATCCCGTTATCGACCCTGTAACTGGGCAAGCAAAGACCCGGATTGAAGACGGGGTTTTAGTGATTGAACGTGGCCCAGCCCTTGTCGATACCAGCGCCAGTGAAGGTGAAGCCTTAGGTTTGGCGCGCAAGAGTCGTTTAGTTGAAATTCTGTGGGGACAAAATTTGATGGCGGGGAGTGGAACGAGAGCGGCACATCCAGCGCCACCTGCGACAGCACCGGATCACGCAAAAATATTGAACCGTGCAGAGCGTCGCTTGATCGCGGAGTGGATCGATCTAGGCGGTAAGTATTACAACGACCCGTTTGATGCGAAGAATGGGGTACGTCAAGTCAACGGTTTGAGCCAAGCGACCTTTGAGGCGGAAGTGTTCCCTATATTTAAAGCGAGCTGTGGTGCGGGTTGTCATCAGGCGGTCGGAAGTAGCGCGACGGGGAAACCAACGGGTACCTCATTCCGCAACAACCGTTTCGTGCTGACGGGTGACCCTGACGGTGATTACAACGTCACATTATCCTTAATTTCAGACACTTGTCAGCCTGCATCCAACGCGCTGCTGAAGCGTCCTTCGACTGCGCCACATCCGCAAGGTGCGGTGGTGGGTAACCCGCCCGTACCCAATCCGGTTCCCGTTCTTCCGGCTGGAAGTGCAGATTATTTGAAGATTGCAAACTGGATTGCTAAAGGCTGCAAGGGGTAATGAAAAGATGAAGATGTCTCAGAAGATGCGATGCCAGCTAACCATAGCCTATAGAGTGGAGAAGCTTAAGCCCAGTCGAAAATTGCTTGCGCGTTTGCCTAGCTTGGCGCTCGCGCTTGGTATTTGTGGCCTCACAGCTTGTGGCGGCGGAAGCTCTGACCCGTTTAGCAATCCACCGAATGTCAGTAATCCAACTGTGGTGGGTGGTCGCGCTTTGTCGTTTGCTTACTACCAAAAATGTATTAATCCCATTTTCTTGGCGCAGCTTCAGGTTCAAATTGGTAGCACCACGTCGACCAATAGCTGCGCAGGCGCTGGTTGCCATGATTCCACGACGGGAACTGGTGGCGCGTTTCGTGTCTTGCCCAATGCGCAGCAAGTTGATTTAAGTGATCCTGCGAATACGCCCGCAGTTATTCGTAACACCGATATGTACAAAAACTTTTATTCAGCCCAAGCGGCAGTCGTGATCGGTTCCACGGCGCAGAGCCGCTTATTGAATAAGCCTCTTGTGCGTGGCGTATTGCATGGCGGTGGATTGATTTTTGCGAACGAAGATGATCCTAATGCAAAGCTCATTCGCTATTGGATCAGCCGCCCAGCGCCAGCAGGTCAAGATGAATTTAGTACCGCAAGCAATAGCCTATTCACTCCTGCAGATCCGAAAGTTGGCGCATGCAACACACAATAATGATTAAAAAATTGCGATTTATCGTTGCGGCATTATTTTTAATTGGTTTCGCCTTTTCGGTTGGCGCCGCGGATGCGCCGGTGAGCCCAGCAGCGTCGTTGGAGGCGAGCGCTCGGCCTGCTGATCAAGTGCAAATTACCGACCCTTACATTGAATTGCACACAGGGCCTGGTCGCGGTTTTCCTGTGTTTTTTGTAGTACCACGCGAACAATGGATCGCTATCGAGCTGCGCCATACAGACTGGTACAAAGTGCGTACAGACGACGGTAAGATCGGTTGGGTACAACGCCGCCAGCTTGAAACTACCTTGACTGCCGCTGGCGATAAAAAATCGTTTCGCGATATTTTATTGGACGACTATTTGAATCGTCGCTTGCAGCTTGGCGCTGCTTGGGGACAATTTAAATCCGAACCCATGTTAAAAATTTGGACTAGTTATCGTGTCTCAGACACACTGAGTCTTGAGGCGACTCTGGGACAAGTGCAAGGGGTGTTTTCTGGTACGGACTTTTGGCATTTAAATGTTTTATCGGAGCCATGGTCCGACAAAAGAATTTCACCCTTTTTCGGTGTTGGTGTCGGCAAGTTTAAGAATTTTCCCAATCAAAGTCTGGTGGGCGCTACGACGACTGACGCCAAGCTCGCCAATGCAAGCATAGGCGTTCGTTACTACATAAGCGACCGGTTCGTTGCGCGCGCTGATTACTCTCTTTACGCAGCCTTTGTATCTGATTCGCGCACGCTTGAGTATCGCGCTTACACCCTTGGACTTTCCTTTTTCTTCTAATGCCCATTCATATGAAACTTAAATCATTGCGAAAATTGTGCCTGACTTCCTTGGCTTTGCTCACTTGCTTAGGCGCGCATGTAGCATCAGCGGCTGACGCAGAGAAAACCACCGAACAGATCGTGGTGCCTGAAGTGGCGCGGCGTGATATTCAGTTACCACGGTTTCCCTCCAACGATTTTGATGTGGGATTGTTCACCGGCGTTTATTCAACGCAGAACTTTGGTTCAAGCCTGATTTACGGCGCGCGCCTTGGTTATCACATTACGGAAGATTTCTTTGTGCAAAGCGTATTGGCACAAACCAAAGTCAGTGACGAAGCATTCCGTCGCATTTTGCCGGGCGGTGTGTTCCCCACTGAAAAAGAGCGCTTACGTTATTACAATTTATCTGTGGGATACAACATTTTGCCAGGCGAAGTTTTTATTGGATCCAAGCATGCGAAGCCATTTTCGTTATTTTTGATTGGTGGCGTTGGCAGCACATCTATTAATGATCAACGGCGTGCCACGTTTAATTTTGGTTCGGGATTGCGGGTTTTCTTCAACGATCATATCGCTGTGCAAATCGATGCGCGTGATCACATCTTTTCCTTGGATCTGTTAGGTAAGCGTGAAAGCACGCATAACTTGGAATTAACAATTGGCGTTACCGCTTCGTTTTGATGAGGATGCAAACAATGTTCTCGCGTCTTCAACGAAGTATGAGCTCGGTGCAACAAGCGGGTAAAACGGCTTTTGTTTTGCTTTGCTGCGCAATGAGTTTGCTCGCTAACGCAGCAGTGACGCCACAGTCCGCTGCACCTGATTTCACTTTACGTGCGATGAGTGGATCTAACTTGCGTTTACAAGAGCAACGCGGGCGCGTCGTCATGATCAACTTCTGGGCGACTTGGTGTGGCCCCTGTCGGCAAGAAATGCCGCATTTGAATCGACTCTACGATAAGTATAAAAGTGCGGGATTTGTAATTCTCGGCGTGAACGTCGACGAGGACACAAAAAATGCGACGGAGTTAGCGCAAAAACTTGGTGTGAAGTTTCCCGTCTTGTGGGACGCCGAAAAGTCGGTGAGCCGTTTATATGATCTAAGCACGATGCCTTCAACAGTTCTAGTCGATCGCAATGGCAATGTTCGTTACGTTCATAAAGGCTACTTATCTGGCTACGAAGACACTTATGACAAGCAAATTCGGGAACTATTGAAATGAAAATGCGCACATTGTTAGTGATGGGAACGCTTGTTGTCACCCAAGTCTTAACTGGCTGTGCGATTCAGCCATGGGTGAAACCTTATGAACGGGAGCGCTTGGCAGATCCGATCATGAAGTTTTCTCGTGACGCTTTGGCTGAGAAGCATATCGAACACGTGCGCGACGTACGTGAAGGGGCGCGCGGCGCCACGGGTGTGCAAGGGGGTGGTTGTGGCTGCAATTAAGACGTCGGGCATACGCGGAATTGTTCAACATTGTTTGGCATTGTTGGGTGGTGTACTTGCGGCGTTTGGTGCGCGCGCGGCAAACTTGCCAGACGATACCGCAGAAGCCTTGATTCACACCTATGTTGGCGGTGGCGTTACGGCGACTGGCCCAGCGTTCTTGGTAAGAAAAAAGATCCTTGATACCGTTTCGCTATCTGCTAACTATTATCTTGATGCCGTGAGCAATGCTTCGATCGACGTGGTGACCACTGCCAGTAAATACCGTGAGAATCGCAATGAATATGGTTTTGGTTTGGCATACAGCTACCGCGACTCGGAGATTACCTTAGCGAGTTCGTTTAGCCGCGAACCTGACTACACAGCCAACCGCATTGGTCTAGATATCGCGCAAGAGACTTTCGGGGGATTAACCACCGTCAGCCTTGGTTTCACGCGTGGTAACGACCAGATTAGTAAGCGCGACGCGCCGGAATTTAAAGACGTGGCAACCCATTGGCAATATCGTCTTGGATTGACGCAGATTATTTCACCTCGATGGATTATGAGTGCCAACGTGGAAGCGCTGGCGGACAGTGGTTTCCTAGGAAGCCCGTATCGCAGTGCGCGCATCTTCGGTGCCACCGTGCCTGAACGCACTCCCCGCACGCGCTCTGGGCGCGCGCTCAAGTTACGGGTGATCGGCGATTTGGGGTCGCGCGATGCGATTAATTTCAGTTATCGCTATTACCAAGACACGTGGGATGTAAAAGGCCATACAGGCGATATCGGATACAGCCGTTACATCGGCCAAAAATGGTTAGCCGATGCAAGTGTGCGGGGTTATAGCCAAAACCGCGCTTTGTTTTACAGCGATAACGCAAGTGCCGAAACGGCGTTTATCTCACGTAATCGTCAACTCAGTGCGTTCAACAGCATAGGTTTGAATCTCAAAGCCACATATCTGCTCGGTAAAGTGGCGAACGACAAATACGACGTCAAGCTTAACGCCGCGTATGAGCTAACACATTTTAAATTTAAAGACTTCACCGATATCCGTTCAGGTTCGCCGTATTCCTATAACGCCAATATTTTTCAAGTGTATGTCTCCGCAGCATACTAAAGAGCTCAACATGAACCAATTCAGCCGCATCATTACCGCTATCGTTGCTGTTTCATTCGTCACTTTTTCTGCTATTGCGGCGGAAAATACAGCTACAAATTCATCAGCAAATTCGACGGCAAATGCATCAAGCGCCAAGGCGAAAGACGCGCCGTCTAACGATCTACCGCCGACACCGACTGCAGGCGCAGTGCCAAGTGCAGCGGCCACGTTGCCAACACCGTCATTGCTCGCTGCGCCAGCGTCGAATGCTGAAGCGGCAAAACCAGAAGCATTAGATGACCGTGTGCAGAACGTGAAGATCGACGTTATCAAGCTGAACCGCGATTTATTGGTGTTGGAAGAAGAATTATTGTTCCCCGCGAATACGCAGGTTGTCCTGTTTTTATCGATGGATGTGGGCAAGATGTTTGAATTGGATTCGGTTCAAGTCAAGATCGATGACAAATTGATCGCCAGCTACTTATATACACCGCTTGAAGTGAAGGCTTTGCATCGTGGTGGCGTGCAGCGGCTCTACCTTGGCAATTTACGCGCAGGTGAGCACGAGTTGGTCGCCTTCTTTACAGGTGGTGGCCCTCATACACGCGACTACAAGCGTGGTGCGACGATTAAGTTTACGAAAGAGGCACAAGCAAAATATTTAGAATTACGTATCCGCGATTCATCGAATAAGTTGCAGCCAGAATTTGATATTAAGACCTGGCAGTAGGATGACATGAACGGGTCTTTCAATTTTCTTATGTCATCCGTGCACGACACCAAGCTCAAACAGAGCGGTATTGGTACGTCGCATCGCTTAATGAAAAAGGCGTTTAGATGGCACATTCCTTTGGTGCTTTCTTTTATTAACACGATCGCGCTATCGTCTTTTTCAACCAGTTCTCTTGCGGCGTCCAATGCGGTTGCGAATGTCGCGCGTGAGATCAAAGCTCCCTACTATGGCGACGGCTTATTCCAATTTTTTCAGGATCATTATTTCACCGCTGTCACTAACTTAATGGTCTCGCAGCATTTTGGGCGCATCGATGAGCACGCCGACGAGGCGGAGATATTGCGTGGCGGTATTTTATTGTCGTATGGCCTACATCGTGAGGCGGAAACAATCTTCACTCGCTTAACCGAAATGGGTGCTTCGGCGGCCGTCAAAGATCGCGCATGGTTTTTTTTGGCGAAGATTCGCTATCAGCGAGGCTATTTAGAACTTGCCGAGGTCGCAATTAATCAAGTCGGAAAAAATCTTAGTGCTGATTTACTTGAAGATCGTGCCTTACTCCATGCGAACCTGTTGATGGCGCGCAGCGACTTTTCGGGTGCGGCGGAAATATTGACTGCGGTGAGCCCAAAGGCGAAAGCGGCTCGATACATTCGATTTAATCTTGGTGTGGCACTCATCAAAGCGGGCGATGTTGCGCGTGGAAAAGCGATACTCAATCAGCTTGGTTTAGCACCAGCAGAAAACGAAGAATATCGGAGCTTGCGCGATCGTGCGAATGTCGCGCTGGGATTAACGGCGTTGAGCACGAACGAGGCTAAAGAAGCGCGAAACTATTTAGAGCGAGTGCGCTTAAAGAGTCCGCAAGCAAGCAAAGCCTTGCTCGGCTTGGGCTGGTCTGCCGATGCCTTAAAAGAAACGCAGAATGCGCTTGTGCCTTGGCAAGAATTAGCACAGCGTGACGTAAATGATACTGCCACGCTTGAAGCACTGATTGCCGTTCCCTATGCTTACGCAAAACTGGAAGCTTATGGCCAGGCAACCGATCAATACAACCATGCAATCGAGCGTTTCAGTACTGAAAACGAGGGCTTGAAAGAATCTATTGCGAGCATTCGCAGTGGTCAATGGTTAGACGTGATGGCGGGGAGCAACCCCGGGGAAGAACTGGGATGGTTCTATCAACTGCGTGATATTTCAAGCATGCCAAAAGCCGCGCATCTTGCGCAGGTATTGGGGCAACATGAATTCCAGGAGGCGTTCAAAAATTATCGTGACCTTCGTTTTCTACAGAAAAACTTGGAGGAATGGCGCGATAAATTACTCGTTTTCCAAACGATGCTAGATAACCGGCGCGAGGCTTTTGCCAAACGTTTACCTGAAGTGATTGAGCAAAACAAAGAGCTCGCTGTGCAGCCGCTGCGTGAACGCAAAGATGCCGCAGAAAAATTAATCACTGCGGGTGAAGCGCAGGAGGACGGGGTTGCGTTTGCTGATGCGAAACAAATTGAACAGCAAGGCCGACTGGCAGAAGTACAAACGGCACTGAAGCTGGCACCCGATGATCCAGAGTTCGCCAATGCGCGCGAGCGTGCGCGTTTGCTCGAAGGTGCTATGACTTGGCAGCTCGCGCAAGATTTTTCTAGTCGCGTTTGGCAAGTAAAAAAAGACCTGCAAGCAATTACGCAGGAACTTGAACGTGCTCAGATATTGAAAGATGCGCTGCAACAGGCGCAACGTGATGAGCCTGCGCGATTTGATGCGTTTGCGAAGCGCATCGCTGCGATGACGCCCGTTTTAGAAGTCATGATTCCGCGTGTGGCGAGTTTAACGAAAGAGCAGCAGCTCGCGGTGCAAGGCATTGCGATAGCTGAACTTGCACGTCAGCAAGAACGCCTCAATATCTACACCACACAGGCGCGCTTTGCGTTAGCGCAACTGTATGACCGTGGCACGCTTCAGGAGCAGGATAAGCCCTCAGAAAAGAAAGCAACGGAGGGCAAAAATGCAATTACGAAGTAAAGCCCTAGTTTGTTCCGTGTTTGTGCTCACTGCTTGTGCCAGTTGGCGCGGCAAATCTGGTAGTCCAGACAATGAGCCAACCTTGAAAACGCTCGCAAGTAAAAAAGTGAGCGTCGACAAAGGACAAACTGTTGAGACTAGCGAAGCGCAGGCCATCAAAGCATACAAGCAGTTTTTAGATATTGCGCCGAATGCGCCGCAGCGTGCTGAGGCCTTGCGCCGTATTGGTGACTTGGAAATGGATAGCGCTGATAAAGGCAGCGCTGATCCAAAGGTCATAGCAGACCCAGACTACAGCGTAGCGATTACACGCTATCAAGAATTTCTTCGGCTGTACCCCAAAGATCCGAACAATGATCGCGTTCTATACCAACTGGCGCGCGCGCAAGAACAAAACGGTAAGTTGGAAGTGGCATTGCAGACCTTAAACCGATTGGTGCGCGACTACCCACAAACGTCTTATTACGAAGAGGCGCAATTTCGCCGTGGTGAATTGCTGTTCACAGCGCGTGACTATCTCAACGCTGAAAAAGCTTACGCGACCGTGCTCAAGGAGGACGAAGGCCAATACCACGATCGAGCTTTATACATGCGTGGCTGGTCGCAGTTTAAGCAAGGGAAGTTGGAAGACGGCTTGCAGTCGTTTTTCGGCGTGTTAGATGCGAAGTTGGCCAAATTACCCAATGGCGCTGATGAAGCTAGTCTTGAATCGATAGCCGATTTGTCACGTGCTGATCGCGAATTAGTGGAAGATACCTTTCGCGTTACCAGTCTAAGTCTCACTAACTTAGGCGGGGCTGAATCTATTCCTGAATTTATGAACTCGAACGAGCGCCGTTCTTATGAGTTCCGCGTGTATGAACAGTTGGGCGAGCTTTATCTCAAACAAGACCGTGTGAAAGATGCAGCGGATACGTTTGGTTTATTCGCACGACGCAAGCCTTTGGACGCGCAAGCACCCCTACTCCAGACGCGCGTGATCGACATTTACGAGCGCAATGGCTTTGCAAATCTCGCCTTAGACGCAAAAAAAGAATATGTCGCACGCTATGGCATCAAGAGTGAATTTCGCCAGGCCAATCCAGAAGGTTGGAAAAAAGCACAGGTACTTGTGAAATTGCACTTGGCGGAATTGGCGCGCCATTATCACGCGAGCGGGCAAAAGAATAAGAGTCCCTCCGATTTGCAAGAGGCGACACGTTGGTATCGCGAGTTTATCGTTTCATTTCCTAATGATCCGCAAGCAGCGCAAAGTAATTTCCTACTTGCTGAATTGTTGTACGACGACGGAAAATTTGCCGACGCGAGTATTGAGTATGAGAAGACCGCTTATGGATACCCACAGCACGCCAAGAGCGCTGACGCGGGCTACACTGCATTGTTGAGCTACGCTAAACAAAAGAAGAGCGCGCCGCAAGCTGAGCATGCAAGTTTGGATCAAACAAGCATCGCGAGTGCACTGCGATTTGCAAAAAATTTCAATAGCGATCAGCGAGTCGCGCCAGTTTTGGCAGATGCGGCAGAGAAGTTGTATACGTTAAAAGACGGGGAGCAAGCAGAAAGCGTCGCGCAACAAATTCTTGCGCTTGATCCCAAGGCTGGCGATGAGCAGCGGCGCGTGGCGTGGACTATTTTGGCATACACAACTTTTGAGCGAAATGCGTTTGCCCTATCAGAAAATGCTTTTGGTGAAGTCTTAAAACTGACCCCACAAACGGCGCCTAATCGCAATGAACTGATTGAGCGGCAAGCTGCGGCGATTTATAAACAAGGTGAGCTGGCGCGCTCGGCTGGCGAGTTAAATGAAGCGGTGGGGCATTTTGAGCGGGTTGCCGTTGTCGCCCCATTGTCGACTGTGCGCGCGAACGCCCAGTTCGACGCCGCAAGCACTTTAATTGCGCAAAAAAAATGGGCTGCAGCGGCCAGCAGTTTGGAAGATTTTCGTACTCGGTACCCCAAGCATGCTTTGCAAGCGAAAGTGGGCGATATGCTCGCTGTCACGTATTTGGAAAAGGAACAGTGGGCGGACGCAGCGCAGGAATTTGAGCGTATTGCGGCGAATAACAAAGACCCAAAACTAGCGCGGGACGTGTTGTGGCAAGCGGCGGAGTTGTATGAGAAAGCTGGCTCGCGCGCTGCCGCAACCAAAGCTTACGAACGATACCTCAGTCAGAATGCGAGCTCTCTAGAGTATTCGCTAGAGGCGCGCGCGCGTTTGGCGAAGCTGGCGCGGGAAGAGGGAAATACGGCTCGTGAATTGATGCTGACCAAGGAAATTTTCGTTGCCGATCAAAATGGTGGTGCAGCGCGTACTGCCCGCACTCGCTTTCTCGCAGCAAATGCGGCTTTAACTTTGGCCGAACCTGTAGCGGACGCGTACCGCAAAGTGGCGCTGAATGAACCTTTGCAAAAGCAATTGAAACTGAAGAAGAGCAAGATGGAAGAAGCCCTAAAAGCCTACTCCGTTGCGACAGATTTTGGCGTTGCAGAAGTAACGACGGCAGCAACATATCGTATCGCAACAATTTATAGGGATTTCGGAAAAGCCTTAATGGCGTCTGAGCGTCCCAAGAAGTTGAAAAAAGTGGAACGCGAGCAATACGACGTGCTGTTAGAAGAACAGGCCTTTCCATTCGAAGAAAAAGCGATCGAACTACACGAGCTAAATGTACAAAGAACTTCGCAAGGCCTTTACGACACCTGGATAAAGAATAGCTTCAATGCCTTGCGTGAGCTTAAGCCTATACGTTATGGCAAAGCAGAGCGAGTCGAGGGAGGTACCGATGCGATTCGATAAGGCAAGCCAACTTAGGCAGTTAGTTGTCATCAGATTTCTCTTTTTGAGCATCACTACTGCGCTTGCTTCAGGTTGTGTCAGCCTAGGCTTAGAAAAAGGCCCAGAAGAAGCGAGCAAACAAGTCGAGGCGAAAGCGCTTAGTACAGCCCCCGCAGCAGCGCAGACTGGTGTTGCGCCCGCTGCCGAGGCGTTACCAAAAGCGGAAAAAGTCATCAGCGTAGAGCTACAACGGCAATTTTCCAGTGCCGTCAACGCCATGAAAGCGGGCCGCGCAGAAGAGGCGCAACGTGGTTTTTTGCAGATTGCACAAACTGATCCAGAGTTAAGTGGGCCGCATGTGAACCTCGGTGCGATTTATTTGTCCAGTAACAAATTGCCGGAAGCCATGAAAGAGTTGGAGAAAGCCACGCAATTGAATCCGAAGCAGGCAACTGCGTTTAACTTGCTCGGTGTGACGTATCGACAATTAGGACAATTCGAAAAAGCACGTGCAGCGTATGAAAGTGCGATTTCCTTAGACCCTAACTATGCCAACGCGACTTTAAATCTGGGCGTGTTGCATGATTTATTTCTTAACGATGCGGTACGGGCCAGCGAGCTGTACACCCGCTACCTTGCATTGACACCAACTGGCGACGCGGTTGTCACCAAATGGTTAGCTGAAATTAAAAGTCGCAAATCGGCACCCAGTAAAGCTGCCGTCAAGGAGAAAACATGAGTCCAATGCAGATGCGACGACTAGGCAAGCACATCGAATTTGGCATCATTCTCGCCGCGACCAGTTTATGCGCGAGTTTGAGTCACGCGCAAGATCGAGCGGATATTGATAAAACAAAAATTATCGGTAATCGTGAGTTGCCCAAAGTGCTGTATATCGTGCCATGGAAAAAGCCGATACCCGGTGATCTTGCGGGGCGGCCTTTGGTGAGCGTTTTAGATGAAGCACTTAGCCCGATTGATAGGGATGTGTTCCAAAGACAAGTGAATTATGACGTGCAAACCCGTCCAACCGATGCAAAGAAAACCGAAGTACCCGTGGCACCTATCCCAGCAGCACAAAAATAATCGTCGACGTTTTTTTTAATTTAATTATTTGTTCTTAACACCGGAGTTTTAAGCTATGGAATCCCTCAATTTAGCCATCAAATTTTTCAGAGATTGCGGCCTGTTCATTTATCCCAGCCTATTCATCATGGCAATGGGCTTGACCATCGCCATCGAACGGCTGATTTTTTTGAGCAAAGCACGCAATCAAAACCGCGCTGTGTGGGCGCAAGTTTTGCCGCTATTGCAGAAGGGGCGTTTTAAGGAGGTCACCGAGCTGACAGCGAATTCAGATGCGGCGGTGGGCAAAATCGTTAATTACGGACTAATACGTATGATGAGCCCAAGTCGGCGCGAAGACCTCGACGCAGCGATGGAAGAAGGCATGATGGAAATTGTGCCGCGTTTAGAAAAGCGTACCCATTACATCGCGACGTTTGCTAACGTGATCACGCTGGTGGGATTGCTAGGCACGATTATTGGTTTGATCAAAGGCTTTACGGCGGTAGCGCAAGTCAATCCTGCCGAGAAAGCAGAATTACTCTCCGCCAGTATTTCGATTGCCATGAACAACACGGCGTTCGCTTTGATGGTAGCGATTCCCTTTTTGCTGCTGCACGCATTCTTACAAGCCAAAACGAGTGAAATTGTCGATGGCTTAGAGGCAGCGAAGATGAGTTTTCTGAATTTGGTACAAAGAATTCGCGCAGAACAAACCGCCGCATCTGGCAGCAAACCACAGTGAAATGATGAAACATCGACGCTTGCGCAAAGAAACAGCGCATCTTGAAATCACAGCGTTCATTAATTTGATTGTTGTGTTGGTGCCCTTTCTTTTATCGACGGCTGTATTTACGCGCCTTGCCGTCATCGATCTTTCTTTACCCGCACAGTCTTCGGCGGTATTGGAACAGTTAAAAGTGGATAACTTGCAGTTAGAGATTGTGGTTCGAGCAGAAGCGCTTGAGGTTGGTGATCGCCTCGGAGGTCTGATTCAACGCATCCCAGCCTCTGAAAAGGGCTTAGACCTGGCAAGTTTGGCTACGCTAGTACAGCAACTCAAAACACGCTTTCCAGACAAGCTAGAAGCATCCATTTTGGCGGAACCCGAAACTTCCTATGACGTGATCGTGCAAGTGATGGATGTCGTGCGCTCTGGTCATATGGCGCAAGGCAACAAAGTGGTGAAAACCGAGTTATTTCCGAATATTTCCATCGGCGATGCGCCGATTCGAACCCGCTAGAGTACAAAGAGCATAACCAACATGGCACTCACTCCCCGCCAACGACGCGCCGAAAGGCGAAATCGAAACCAAACCATGGTCGATATGAACTTGGTTTCGTTGATCGACGTCTTTACGATTTTGATTTTCTTTTTACTTTCCAATTCGGGTGGTGTGGAAACCCTCCCGAGCCACAAAGCCGTGTTGCTACCCGAATCAATCGCCGAAACCAGTCCGCGCGAAACGGTCGTAGTGATTGTTAGCGCGAGTGAAATTTTGGTTGAAGGCCGCAAAGTTGCGGAAGTGGCAGACGCGCTAGCGACGGCAGGTGATGTGATTGCTCCTCTCAAAGCCGAGCTAGAGCTACTGCAGGCAGATCGCCAGGTGATTCGTAAAGAGAACGAGGCTCTGAGCAAGCGGCTGACGATTATGGGTGATAAACAAATTCCTTATCGCTTGCTGCGAAAAATTATGGTTACGAGTGCGCAAGCAAATTTTAGCGATGTCTCGTTCGCCGTTCGTCAAAGGATAGAGCCATGAGTGCAGCCATGATGGTGTCATTCCGCGCCCCGAACTTACCGTGGGCAATCTCGCTGGAAGACGAACAACGTTTTCACCGCGTATTACGCGACGTACTGATTATCTGTGTCTTATTTTGCTTAATGGTTTGGTTGATGCCGGTGGTCATACCTGAGCGTAGCAAGGTGCAAGACTTGCCGCCGCGCTTAGCGACCATGATTCTAGAAAACGCGAAAACGCCTCCAGTTGAGAAGCCCAAAGCTGATGCAACAAAAAAAGCGCCAGAAGTAAAACCTGATCCAAAAACTGACACACGTCGTGTTGAGGGGAAACCAAAGGTCGCCTTAAACAAGGAAGCCGTGGTACCAGAAGCGCGTGTGCCGCTGCCAAATAAACCTCCTGGTGAAATCGATGCGGCAAGGCGTAAAGCGGCCGGTGTAGGCCTGTTAGCTATGTCGAATGATCTTGCGCAGTTACACGGTGCGCCAGTCGCCGTGCAAATCGCGCCCGTTAAACCGGGAAAAGGCGTTGGCACCGGCGAAGGTGTCGGTGTTGGTGCCGGCAACGAAGCGGGCGTGCCTGTACGCGCCCTGATTACCTCTAACGCCACGGGTGGAAGCGGTGGTATTAACACAGCGGGTTACAGTAAAAATACAGGCGGCGGCGGTTTAGCTGGTCGCTCAACGACTTTAGTCGAAGGTGTGGTTGGCGGCGGCGGTGGTGGCGGTGTGGGCGGCGGCGGTGCGCGTGGATTGGGTGATGGCAACGGAAGCGGTGCAGGTGGTAGCGGTCTCAACCAAAAAACTGCTGGCGGGCAATTACAAAAAGGTGGCAGCGGCAAGGCTTCTCGTTCGATTGAAGAGATTAAACTGGTATTTGAGCGTAATAAAGGCGCGATTTATGCGATTTACAACCGTGCTTTGCGCGAAGAACCAGGCTTGCAAGGAAAGATTGTGCTTGAGTTGAAAATTGCGCCAGCAGGCAATGTGGTCGATTGCCGCATCATTTCAAGTGAACTGAAGGCGCCAGAACTGGAAGCCAAGTTATTAGCGCGGATTCGTCAATTCGATTTTGGCGCAAAAGATGTCGATCAAATTATTGTGACTTGGCCAGTAGATTTTCTTCCGTCTTGATTACTTTGAGGAAATTCTCGGCGAAAAAAAAGCCCGCAGAGTGTGCGGGCTGAAATCCAAACCTTAGGAGGTTTTGGAGGAGACGAGTTAACTATAGTGCATTGCAGCATAAATGCAAAGAATATTTTTAGAATAGGGGTTATTCTATTTTTGTATAACCGAGATGTTGCTTTTCGACATCAACAATTCTTATGCCGACACCATTTATGATGCGTATGGGTAAAAATTACCCTTGCAAAGTCAGCAGTCAAACCACACGTTGCCCAAACCTAAATCGAGCATCTCCTGTCGCTCAAATTCGCTGATAGTCACCTTCATCCGAAATTTTCATCAATTTCCGGCTAAATTCGTAGTACTTATCAATTTTCTGTCTCGACTTTTCTCTTAAATCGCAGATTTGTCGAATACATTGATTAAGCATGGAAACATTTTTTTGTTCTAAAGAAAAAAAAGAACAAAAAAAAGCCCGCGAAGTTCGCGGGCTGAAGTCCAAACCTTTTGAGGTGTTGGAGGAGACAGGAGTAACTTTATCGCGTTGCAGCATTGTTGAAAAGCATCAAATGGATATATCAGTCATCAAAAAAACATATATCTGATCGAACTCAAACGACGTTGAGATGGCAGGCTGAGAAATGCTTTGCCGCAACTTCGCGTAATTCAGGTACTTCGCTTGTGCAGCGCGGCATTGCGTGCGGACAGCGCGGATGAAAGTGACATCCACTTGGCGGGTTCAGGGGCGAGGGGATTTCCCCTTTGATTGCCAAAAACTGTGTTTTCTTCACTTCAAGCGTGGGTGCCGAGCTTAATAGCGCTTGTGTGTAAGGATGATTAGCGTGTTGAAAGATGTCCTGAACTGCCGCGGTTTCCACCACGCGCCCCAAATACATGATGACGACTCGGTCGGCTAAATGGCGCACAACACCAAGGTCATGGCTAATGAAGAGGTAAGTCAAACCCAATTGTTCGCGCAACTGTATGAATAGGTTCAACACTTGTGCCTGTATCGATACATCTAACGCCGCAATGGCTTCGTCACAGACCAACAACTCTGGTTTAACGGCAAGGGCACGCGCAATGCCCACACGGGCACGTTGGCCGCCTGAAAACTGGTGGGGAAAGCGCTTCTGCATACTCGTGTCCAAGCCAACGCGTTGCAGCAGTTCGCACACATAGTCGCTTTGATCTTTGCTTGCGACAAGTTTGTGCACGACGGGTGCCTCGCCGATGATATCAAGCACGCGCATGCGTGGATTAAGCGATGCATAAGGATCTTGAAAGATCATTTGTATTGCCAAGCGGGTTTTGTTCCGTTCTTGCTCGTTCATTGCGGCGATGTTTTGTTGCTTCCACCAACGTGATCCCGCACTGAGTTCATGCAAGCCCGCCGCCATGCGGCCTAGCGTCGATTTGCCGCAGCCAGACTCGCCAACCAAGCCTAAAATTTCTCCTGCATGCAGTGTCAGATTCACCTTATCAACGGCGTGCGTGACTTGGTCATGTACATTCGCGCCAAACAATTTAGCGAGCTTGCCAGCCAAATCAATGGGTTTTACAAATCGCTTGCTCGCCTCGCGCAATTCCAGCATGGGTACTGGGTTTGTTCCTTCAAGTTTGTTATTCACAGCGCCGCTCCCAAATCGCCGGCCGAACCCTTAATGCGTTCATCGTTGGCGTTGTTAACAAGTGGATGGAAGCATCGATAGCTTCGCATGCCGTCATCTTCTCTAAGTTCTGAGAGAGCCGGTGGGGCGTGACAAGTTGCTGAAGCGTGTTGGCAACGGCTGTAAAAAGCACATCCAACGGGGAGATTGATCAATGAAGGTGTCATGCCCGGAATCTGTGCAAGCATTTTTCCCTGCGCGTTGCGCGATGGCGCGGACGCAATTAAGCCCGCTGTGTATGGATGCAATGGTCGTTCTAAAACTTGCGCAACGGTGCCACTTTCAACCACACTCCCCGCATACATCACACTCAGCGTGTCAGCTAGGCCAGCAACCACGGATAAGTCATGCGTAATCCAAATCAACGCGGTGTTTTGTTCTTTGCATATCTTCTGCATCTCAAACAAAATTTGGCCTTGGATTGTGACGTCTAAGGCGGTTGTTGGTTCGTCGCAAATAATGAGCTCAGGCTTGTTTAATAAAGCAATGGCAATCGCGACTCGTTGTCGCATCCCGCCGGAAAACTGATGCGGATATGCCTGCAAGCGCTCATCGGGCGAAGGGATGCCAACTCTCGCCAAGGCCGCGCGAGCCATGTCTCGCGCAAGCTGGGCACTGACTTTTTGATGGGCGTAAATCGCTTCAAGCATTTGCGTATCAATCCGCAATACAGGGTTGAGCGTCATCATGGGATCTTGGAAAATCATGGCAATGCGGTTGCCACGAATCGCGCGCATTTCTTGTTCAGGTTCCTGACACAAGTCCTGCCCTTTAAACAAAATTCTTCCGCCACTGATGCGTCCGGGTTTGTCGATCAAACCCATGATGGAATAACCCGTAATCGATTTGCCTGAACCAGATTCGCCAACCAAGCCCATAATCTGTCCGGCTTCGATCTCGAACGACACATGGTTCACAGCCTTCACGACACCCGCACGAGTGGCAAATTCCGTGCAAAGCTCTTCAATTTTTAAAGTACTCACTGCTTCATCACTCAGGTTTTGTTGAGCTTCGGATTATGTTGTTTGCAAACGAGGGTTGAGCACATCACGTAGTTGGTCAGCGACCAAGTTGATTGACACCACAGTAAGTAACAACGCGATGCCAGGGAAAAAGCTGATCCAATACTTGCCAGATAAGAGGTATTGAAAACCGTTCGCAATAAGTAGACCTAAAGAGGGTTCCGTGATCGGCAAACCTAGGCCCAGAAAAGACAAGGTCGCTTCTAAAGAAATAGCCGATGCGATTTGTAATGCCGCGATGACGATCAATGGCGGAAGGCAATTTGGCAACAAATGCCGCAGCATTATTCGGCGCGGCGATAAGCCTAGTCCTATTGCTGCTTCAATGTATTCTTTGCGTCGTTCAACCAAGGCAGCGCTGCGTGCCGTGCGCGCATAGTGGGCCCATTGTACGGCCACTAATGCCACAATGATTTTTCCTACGCCTTGCCCCAACAAAGCAAGCAAAATCATCGCAATTAAAATCGCGGGAAACGACAATTGGATGTCCGCAATGCGCATGATAAGTGACTCAATTCTTCCGCCAACATAGCCCGCAATTAAGCCCAAGCTGAGTCCGATAATTAGCGCGATAACCGTGCTACTGACGCCCACCATGAGTGAGATGCGCAAGCCATAAAAAATGGCGGAAAGCATGTCACGTCCTTGTTCATCCGTTCCCATGACGAATTTGAGCTTGCCATCAGAAGAGACGCTGCCCGGTGCCATGCGCGAATCCAACACATCTAAAGACGTCATGTCGTAAGGGTTCTGCGGCGCAATGAGTGGTGCAAGAAGTGCAATCGCGAGCAACAGCAGCAAAACAATCAAACCCACACCTGCAATCTTACTGGCGAAAAAATCGGCGATAAAACTTTGCCAAGGGGTTTTCTCGGCGGGATTAATTTTCATCGAATTTGTTTGGGTTGCTTGCATAGTGTGTAAATGAACGTGAAATCTTATGCTGCTTGCTCAGACAAACGAATGCGAGGATCAAGCATTGAGTATGCAATATCGACAAATAAATTAATCAAAATAAACAAGCTAACGATCAACATCAAATAAGCCACGATAACCGGCCTATCCAACACGCGAATGGAATCGATAATGAGTTTTCCCATGCCAGGCCAAGCAAACACGGTTTCTGTCACGATGGCGAACGCAATAATGGAACCAAACTGCAACGCAATCACAGTGACTATGGGGATCAGAATGTTCTTCAACACATGCACACCAATGATACGGGTGTTGCTTAATCCCTTTGCGCGGGCAAAACGCACATAATCTTGCAGCAATGCCTCGCGCGCGCCGGAGCGGGTTAAACGAATCACCAATGCAACATTAAATAAAGCGAGGTTTATCGCAGGTAGCAGTAAATGACGGGCGCCATCGAGTGTCAGAAAGCTTACGGGTACGCCAAGCAATAATCGCGTTTCCCCTCTTCCGCTCGAAGGTAACCAACCAAGCTGCACGGCGAATACCATGATCAGCATGAGGCCAACCCAAAACGTCGGAAGCGAAAAGCCCAGTATCGAGGCTGCCATAATCCCTTTGCCTGCCAAGCTATTCGGGCGTAGCCCCGCCAACAATCCAAGCGGAATGCCCAGGGCGATCGCTAACACCATCGCGAATAGTGCAAGCTCTAATGTCGCTGGCAACCTTTCCAAAATGAGGCTCAATGCGGGCGTAGAGTAGGCGAACGAGCGACCCATGTCACCGTGCAGGGCATTCCAAAGAAATAGTCCGTACTGTTCAGGCAAGCTTTTATCTAAGCCAAATGCGGCAATCACTTTAGCGCGTTCGATTTGATCTGCTTCAGGGCTAATCAGAATATCGATAGGGTTACCAATCGCATAGACCCCCGCGAATACCAACAAAGACATGACAAACAACACGCCCACACTTTCCAGCAAACGCCGCAAGATAAAAACCAGCATGTGTATTCCACCAAATGGGTTAGGTTAAATAGTTTGATGGTTCAGGGCTTACTTTTGGCTAAATTGGAAGGCAAGTGTGTATTCGTCGGTGCGCGGCACATAGCTAATGTTTTTCTTCATTGCCCACGTGCTGACTTGGTGATGAACGGGGATGATGCCAGCGTCACTCACGACCAATGCAGCGGTTTCTTGAAGTAACTTCAGACGAGCTTTATCGTCAACCGTGTTGATCGCTTTGCTCAGCATGTCGTTGACTTTTGGGTTGCAGTATTTGAGCCAATTGAAGGTGCCATAACCTTTTTCTGGATCGACGCAGGCGGCAACCGCGCGCAGTGAACCTGATGATTCACCGGTAGTCGCGCCCCAACCTAGTAGACCCATAGAAAATTCAGCTTTTGCGCCGCGCGACGAATAAATCGACATGGGCATGCCTTCCACTTTCACCGCAATACCAATTTTTGCCAACATTTGGGCAATGGTTTGTGTAATTTTTTCGTCGTTGATATAGCGATTATTTGGCGTATGCATAGTGATGCCAAAGCCGTTGGGGTAGCCCGCTTCCGCTAACAATTTTTTCGCTGCTTCTGGATCAAATTTCACCACCTTTAAATTTGGGTTGTGTCCAAAAATGGCGGATGAGACGATATTGTTTGTCGGCTCCGACAAGCCTTCCATAATGCGGTCTTTGATGGCTTCGCGATTAATCGCCATCGAAATCGCCTGCCGCACCTTGAGTTCTTTTAAGGGGTTTTTGTCCAGCGCTTTGCCTTCTTTGTCGGTCACAAAGGGCGACTTATCGCGCACCGTATCGAGATATACATAAATTACGCGGTGCGACACTTTTGAAAGTAAGTTGAGATTCGCATCATTCTTCACACGCGCTAAGTCTGGTGTGGGAACATTCGCCATCGCTTGTACATCGCCAGATAGTAATGCCGCAATTCGGGTTGCATCATTGGCGATAAAGCGCAGCGTGACTTTATTCCAATTGGCGGGTGTCTTGCCCCAGTACGCATTAAATTTTTCTAGCTCGATGCGGTCGTCTTTTAGATACTTCACAAATTTATAGGGGCCAGTGCCAACCACACCTTTGCCGCTATTGAAATCGTCACTACTCAAGCCTTGCGTGGCTTTTTTTGACACAATTTGCACATTGGTCAGATCAGCCAAAATCAAAGGATACGGCTCGCGCGTTGTGAGCCGTATGGTATTTGCATCGATGATTTTCTTGTTGATGATGGCTTTCGTAAACACATCAAATTTGCTTGGGCTACCAACGATAGTGGCGGGGCGATCAAGTGACCAAATCACGTCTTCGGCTGTTAAGTCGCTCCCGTCATGAAACTTCACGCCTTTGCGTAGTTTGAATTCCCAGGTCAAATTGTTGACCAAGCTCCACGATTCGGCCAAGCCGGGTATCGGGCGACTGTCCGCATCCATTTTTACTAAGGCTTCAAAGAGGTGATGCGCGACCGTGTTGTTTGGTCCTAAGTTATAAAAATGGGGATCTAAACTGGTTGGCGGGGAACTCAGTGCCACCTTAAAATCTTGCGCATGCGAAACAGACGACACTAGGAGAAGTGCGGCTGCGAGCGAATAGATTTTTTTTCCGCGAAAAAAATGGGTCAGCGCCGTGAACATAAGTTTTCCTTTTGTGTAAATTCAACGAAAGAGTGGGTAATCGTCCAACTTGTCATTTATTGATACTAAACTAATAATTTATTCTGCCATAAGGATTTGTGCTGGGTAAATCGAATTTTTGGAATCTGGTATCGTTATTCCCTTTCGCATCTCGCGAAGTCAAGCAAATGTTTCTTTTGCGTACTTGCTGAACGGCGTCGGAGTCGACGTTGTCTGTCAAGCAAGGCAAAAGTTTGGTACCAAACAGAAAAAAATGCGCGCTCAAGCAAGAGCGTGCGACTAGGAGACTTCTATGAATTTAATCGACCCTATTCTGCAATTCCAACATGAAATTCAACAAGTCCGGCGCGACATTCATGCTCATCCTGAACTTTGCTTCGAGGAACATCGCACGGCCGAACTGGTTGCGCAAAAACTGCAGGCTTGGGGTATTCCCATGATTCGCGGTTTGGGTGGTACGGGTGTTGTTGGCATTGTTAAAAATGGCACTAGCGAGCGTGCAATTGGCTTGCGCGCCGATATGGATGCGCTTCCCATGCAGGAAATTAATACCTTCGAACATACGTCAAGGCACGCGGGCAAGATGCATGCGTGTGGCCACGATGGGCATACGGCCATGTTGCTAGGCGCCGCCTTGTATCTTTCCAAACATAAAAATTTTGACGGCACTGTGTACCTGATTTTCCAGCCCGCAGAAGAGGGCGGTGGCGGCGCACGACGCATGATGGAGGATGGTTTATTTGAGCAATGCCCGATGGAAGCCGTGTTTGGCATGCACAACTGGCCAGGTGCGGCGGTCGGCACATTTGGCGTAACTACTGGGCCGATGATGGCCTCATCGAACGAATTTGAAGTCGTTGTGCGCGGCAAAGGTGCGCACGCAGCGCAGCCGCATAAAGGCATTGACCCCATCATGGCGGCAATCCAAATTGCCCAGAGTTGGCAGACCATTGTCAGTCGCAATGCCAGCCCGCTGGAGTCGGTGGTGCTGTCGGTCACGCAAATTCACTCTGGCAGTGCAACTAATGTGATTCCAGACGACGCCACATTGATTGGCACCGTGCGGGGTTTCAGCGACGCAATGATTGATTTAGTTGAGCGCCGTATGCAAACCATCGCCCAGCATGTCGCTGCGGCATTTGATGCGACGGTGGATTTCGAATTCAAACGCAACTACCCGCCATTAGTGAACCATCCGAAAGAAACTGCATTCGCGGCGGACGTAATGCGCGCGATTGTTGGCGCGGAAAACGTCGATCACCAAGTCGAGCCCACCATGGGCGCGGAAGATTTCGCCTACTTCCTGCAAGCGAAACCGGGTTGCTACGTGTTTATTGGTAACGGCGATGGCGCACACCGCGACATGGGACACGGTTTGGGGCCCTGCAATTTGCATAACCCCAGCTATGACTTCAATGATGACTTGCTACCGATAGGTGCTACATATTGGGTGCGATTGGCGGAGGCTTATTTGC
>JAIETO010000006.1 GCA_019745005.1 Burkholderiaceae bacterium | reverse complement strand
GTGAAACCACAGTGACCGTGCTCGGCACAGGGCGCGGCGGAAGAAACGCAGAATTTTTACTCAGCGCGGCAATCGCATTAAACGGGCACAAGAAAATTTTTGCACTAGCCTGCGACACAGATGGCATTGATGGTTCCGAGACCAATGCTGGCGCACTCTACACACCAGATAGTTTGGCGCGAGCAGAAGCGCTGGGACTTAAGCCGAAAGAATTTTTGAACAACAACGACGCATTTCGGTTTTTTGAGGCGCTAGGCGATTTGGTTGTTACACAGCCCACGCGTACCAATGTGAATGACTTTCGAGCGCTGCTGATTTTGTAAAGAGAGGTACAGTTTGTTCAGGTTCTATCTTAAGGTTGGGTGGAGTTTATCGACGCGTAAACTTTGTTAATACTAAGCTCTCGTGGTTGCGTCAGCGTCCTTTTCCTAGCGTTGTAATCATTCGTTTTTATTTATACCCTAGCTTGTATTTTTTGTTTCGGCTTAATTAAAAAGCGCAAAACGGGTTATTTTTATTAAAAATACGGGAGTATGTTATTTATGAAGATAAAACGTAGAGTGAAAAGGCCCTAGCTTTGTACACGCTATTGAATTTGACATACCTCCGATTACGCTGACGCTAATCGGAGCTACGCGGGCTGAGAACCGTTGAAATCACAAATTGTGATGTCAACGAGAGGTCTCGGTGGACGCCGCTACACACCGTGTGCGTAGGTGGAAAAGGGCCTGGCGGTTTTCGTTAGAACTCAGTGCGCTTAGCGAAAGCGTAATCACACGCATGGGGGGCGTGCCGCATTATTACTTACGAATATGCTGTCGCTATTCGTCCCTAAGTTCGCACTAACTTTTTTTCAAGATGTGTCTCTGTCTTTCGCAAAGTTAACATCAACGTGTCGCTTCTAATTCGCAGTAGACATCATTGAAATACACATAAATTGGCTTGCCATAAGATTGTGGAAAGGTGAATGTATTGACATTATGAGTATCCGTGCCATGCGGGCTCTCCGCCTTGTAACTGTTTACCTTACTTCCCATTGCACGTTCAACAGTTTCTAAGCTCGGGCAATTGGCAGGGTTGATTCTAATTGTCAGGCTGTTTAATACGCCTCCCATTTGGAAATTCCAGCTTATAGCCACGAATACAATTTCTAAGGCCGATTTCGGTGGTTTGTAAACTGCGGTGAAAATTGGAGAATCGAGTCTTGAGGAAGGACCCGTCCACGTCTTATCCTTTTCAAAATCTGATAATTTTAGTTCGCGAGCGACAGCATGGAAATCAATTATATGCCCCATTTGAGCTAGCTTCGCTATCGATTTTGCGACAGCATATCCCGCGTCACTATCAACAGGCGATTGACTAAGCGCTACAGATGGTGAAAAAAGCACCATTAGAGTGAGTATTACTGGTAGAAACCACGAAAGATTGTCTTTTTTCTGAGCCATAGCGAAGGCGATTTAATTTGGCAGATCGCATGTTAACGTCGCCAACCGAAATAAACAATGTTGTTTTGAACTGTACAAAGAAGCGCTCGTAGGTGTGATTAGCGAAAGCGTAATCGCACGCACGGGGTCATACCACATTATTACGTGCGAATACGCTGTCGCTATTCGTTCCTACGCTCGGGTGCCTTACCTGCTCAGGTTGAAAAAGTGGCGAAGCATCATTGCGCAGGGAGCTTTATAAATCTCCCCTTGCAGCGCACGAACAGGGTATCTGTAAGCTGGTAAGACGATTCTCGGTACGCCTTTGCAGCCAGTTCTCGGAGTTTGGCGATTCCTCCTGGCGTCTTCGAACCAGTCAGGAGCAGGAGATCGCGTGCCGGTATCGCCACAACAATGTCTCCGTCGACATGCTGCTCTAGATCCTTCCAAATATCCGGAAGCGCCAAGAGGTTTGCTTCGAAGTTGCCACCAGCCGTGATCATGGATACAAGCGCACCCTTGTGAATTTCGACTTGCGGTAGGATGCGTCCTAAGTTCTGCACTGCGAGAGGGCGAAGTTGTGCTTGCGTGAGACCCGACTCCTTCAGATCGGCTCGTGTTAGGTATCGAATGTTCGTCAGTGTGTCTTCCGCGTAGACGACTAAGAGTTCATCCCCAAACTCTTCGAAAACGTTTTCTGGAGCTGAATTCAGCCCCCGGCTCTGCAGCGAGTGAGCGATTTCGACCAGCCAGGCGCGATCCTTGATTATCGGGATGATACGTGAGCGATCAACTTGTTTTTGTTGCTGCTGTGGTTCTAACGTAGAGGATACATACCGCCTGAGCACCTCTTCGATTGCTTTGGGATCCTGCGCGTATGTTCGGTAGGCGTTGTCGAGAAATACAGACTGAATGTCACCGCTCTGAGGTTCGATTTGAAGCTCTAACGGACCCTTAACAGTGACCTTCGTAGCGGGACTGGCTGCCGCCAGATTTTTGACGAACCTGGCGGTGAACTGCGAAGTGGAGAGTTCCTGCGCCCAAGACGTGACGCTAAAGAATACGACGACGAGTAGAGGGAGTCGTTTCATTTGGTACCTAACGCAAAAGTGGCGTGAGCCGAATAACGCAGATCACATTAAGAATCAACAATATCACGGCTTCGCCTTCGTCGGTCCTGCTAGTTATCGTTGGTTGCATTGAGAACTCGTAGGTGCGATTAGCGAAAGCGTAATCGCACGCATGGGATCGTACCTCATTCGTAGCGCGTACGAATACGCTGTCGCTATTCGTACTTGCGTTTGCTGTTGGCAGCTAAGGCTCACCTTTTATCTTAATGCGACTGAAGCCAAATTTTTTAAAAAGCAGGGGCAAGATAACAATTAGGAGCAGCAATTTCAACGCACCATATTTATCATCATCCACAGTGATGATGCCGTTATCGCTTCGAATAGAAACTGTAAAAGGAATATCAAAAGAAAGTGGAATCACAACATAAGTTTGGGCTCTCCGTATGTTGGTCGCAGCTTCTTGGTAACTATATTTACCGCTCCAAAAAAGGAGCACAGATATTGATTTTGGATAATGCGCAAGTTCTTTTTCCGCAATGTCCCACTGACAGATCTTTTGAAAAGCTCCAAAGGCTGCGACGAACAAAATAGAAAAGAAGATAGCCTTTTTACTGATTGGAATTCGGGGTTTCATTTTTGAACTCTAACGAAAATATGACGATGTCGCCGCCAACCATGTAATTGAAAATGTAATCTCTAACGACCAGCCTCGACGAGTTTTTGTTCTATTTACCTTTTGTTTTGCCTACGAACACGCTATAGCTATTTGTACCTAAGCTTGCTCGGTCGATAGCGCGTTCACGCAAGCAAACTCCACACCGAGAACAAGAGCAAGAGCACGCCTGGTATTAAGAGCATCAGCATTAAAGTAACAGGCAGTTTCTGCGAGATACAGTACGCGACAACGGCTTCGCAAGGCGCCCGGCTTGAAAGAATAGCCCACAACGGCATGACAACTAGCGGCGTAGATAGCATAAGACCAAAACCTAACCCGAGTGGGCGTAAGTCATGAATAGAAAAATTAGCCCATCGATAAAGAATAATCGGGCTCAGCAACCCCAAAAGGCTTAGCAGGTTGGTGACCTTGATTGCGATTCTGAACTCTCGAAGTAGAAAGTCAGCAGATTTTTGTCGGAAAGCCTTTGGAATCCAGCGCGAGAGCAAAGCACTCAGACAAATCGCGAGCATTCCACCAACAATGCCGCTAATGATTGGACGAACGTCGTCAATACTCATGATGTGCAACGCGTTTCTATCGATTTCGGTTTCACATATTTTTTGTCGTACATACGAATATGCTGTAGCTATTAGTATCTACGCTTACTCTCTATTGAAAGGCTCGTTTTTATTCTAGCGATGCAAGGAACGGCTCTTTGCATCCGCCAAGTCGTGCGTATTCTTTGGTAATTCTGCTGGCATACACCTTTCGTGACACCAACACGCCTACGACCAGTATAAGGAAGGCAAGCAACAAGAGCATTATTGCACTGGTGGATTCATTCGCCATCAAAAGTAATATCCCCACGGTGAACGCTGCGCCACCAGCAGCACTTAACATCAGAATTCGACGTTTGCGTTCAGTAGAGTGTGTTGCGCAAAGGCCAGGGGAGACTTTGACCGACTTTCGAACTACAAACCCAACGATGATGAAGATGAGAATGTTGAGCAGTATGAGTAGATAGAGCCAGGGACTGTGCCAGTAAAGCTTGATCTCTTTGATTGACGCTGTGACGGGCGCGTTGCAAACGATGCATCGAGACGGAAGGTCGCTTCCAGCTGGGATGACCACGAGCTTCCCATCTCTCACGCAGTCGCCGTGTTTGACAATGCCTACTTCCGCCTTTGGTGGTGCATATGGATTGCTATCGTCCACGCAAATCTCCTTTTTCGTAATTCAACTTTGAAATGAATGGATCGCTCTCACCGAAAATAAACAGAACTCTCAGGTGCGATTTGCGAAAGCGTAATAGCCCGCATGGGATTGCGCCACATCAGTACGTACGAACACGCTGTCGCTATTCGTACCTCAGCTCGCTACCTTTACGCGAAACCCATCCGTTAGGCTTTCGCATCGTTGACGTGCGTGAGGCCCACGGCGCCGTGTGATGAATGACCCAACATCTTTGACACCAATAGCAATACCGATAAGTGCAAGCGCAGTTAGTTGCCGATCCATTTGAAAGCCAAAACGTTTGACTTCATCGGTGCTTGAGCGCACAGCAAATAGGGCACCCACAATGCATAGCGGTTTGGGTGGCCAACATACGGGAATGTGGAGTGTCATTTTCTGGCGTTCTCCCAATCATGGCTTATTCGCCCGGTGTGTTCTTTTATGAGCATCCAATCGACTGCGGCGAATTCTCCGGCATTCTGATTCATAAGCCATCGCCGATTCAACAAAACTCTGAACCCCGTTCCGTCCCGAATCACACGTAACACGCCACTATGTGCCCCAAGATCGTACAACACATCCATGGTCTCGCCGGTACGACCGTTCAACAGAATTGCTGTTAAACGATCTTCGGAAGGTCGATCGTCACGTGTCAGTAGCAAGAGAATATTCCCAGACTGGAACTGAAAAGCATTTACCGAGCCACATGGAATTTTGGCGTCAGAAATTGATCCCATTGGGACAAATAAAGCGGGCTTAACGTGAAGCGTAGAACTTTTCGTCCCATCCCACGTCACGGTAACAGACATATCATCATTGGTTGGGTCACCACTAGTAGATCGAAACAAGATTTCCAGTTTGTGCGATGGAAGATGACATGACGCCGTCCAATGGGGTACAAACCGTGACTCCGCCGCAAGTGCTTGAAAATTGAATAGTAAAGCTACGAAAAAAAGAAGGCGCATGTTGTGATACTTAAGGTAAAAGTTAAGGGGCGCCGCGCTAGAACGCCGAATTAGATAGGATGCTATGCCCCACGGCCATCTTTCAGGAGTTGTTGAAAGTGTTTTGTTCTTTCGCGTGTCAACTCAGCTTTGCGATAAAAAAGCGACATTATGTACATGCTACCCCAGCAAACTCTTACGTTATCTTCCGCACATGCGAATCTTGCTTCGAGGTCAGCATCACGAAATGATAACCAAGCTTTTTGGGCAAGCCTCAGTTTGCTAATAAATAATTTGTCATCTGCCTCTTTTTTAATGAGTGCTTGATAAGTTTTATTTAATTCATTATCTGCCTTGGTGAAGTCATCGCGGGCGCAGGCATTAAGTTCTAATTGGTTTCCGCTGCCATTGCACTTGATATCCTCAACAGCCCATGATTCTGTTGGAGCAATAGCAATAGCAATAGCAATAGCAATAAAGAATATAAAAATTACTCGACGCATTGCGTTACCTTTTTTTAGTGCGTTCTTTTTTTGGTGTTGCTCGGATAGCGAATCTGCATTTCCTTCAACACATTATCAGCATGATCAATCTCCTGCATGACCCACAGCATGTAGCGTATATCGACGTGGATTGCGCGTGTAATCGGCGCATCGAAATACCAATCTTTGGTCACTGATTCGTAAGTTGAGTCAAAGTTTAAGCCCACCAGTTCGGCGTTTTTATTGAGTACGGCTGATCCTGAATTGCCGCCAGTCGTATCTGCGCTGCTTAAGAAATTGACGGGGACTGTGCCTAGGGTGGCGTCGCGGAAAATGCCGAAACGCTGCGCCTTTACTGCATCGACTAATGCTGGTGGTACTTCGAATGGTGCGCTATTACTTTGCTTTTCTAAGATGCCTTCAACGCTTGTGAACGGACCTTTGCTGATGCCGTCGCGTGGCGTGTAGGGGGCAACGGTGCCGTAGGTGACACGCAGCGTGGAATTGGCGTCGGCATACACGGGTTTGCCTTGCGATTTCTTCCACGCGATAACGGCCGCCATATAACGCGGGATCACTTTTTCTAAATTGCCGTCGACCTCTTTACGCTGATTTTCTAATGCCATTTCTATCGGTTGCAGCTTAATCGCCAAGGCGATCATTGCATCGCTGGCGCTCTGGAAGTTGTCTGCCGGCTTATCCAAATACGCGAGCCGGTTGGCGGTTTGTGCTAGTTGTGATGCGGCTATCATGGCTGCGGCTTGGTCAGCGCTTGGGAGCAGGGCATCTAGACCCGCTGGGTGGGTTGCAGCGGGCAACTTGGCGTAGCGCTGCAGCGCGGCTGTCCAACGGGCTTGGTCGACTTTGACCACCAGTGATTGTTCTAAGCGTGTGAGTCTGGCTTTGATAAAAGGAATGTCGCGTTCTTGAAAGCCGCTTTCCCTTTCGGCGTCAGGCTTCTTTTGTTCTAATGCCAGTCGATACAGCGTGCGGGCACTGCGCAATAAATCGCTGGTGTTCGCCACCGCCCAGGCAAATTCTTGCTCGCTCAGTGCCATATCTGCTGCGACAACTTCGTCTAGTTCTTTGAGCAAACTTTGATTTTCAGCGCTGTTCTTTTGTTGTGCCAACCAGTTGCGAAACATCGCATATTGGCTGTCTTTGATTGCTGCAATATCTTTGCGCGCAAAGCCGTCTAGCAAGCCTTGGGTCTTCTTTAAGCCGTTATTAATGCCTTTTACCACGCTGGCATAGCGTACTGCGGCTTCTGCATCATCTTTTGTTGCGCCGTTAATCGTTGCGACATCCGCCGTTGATTCTTCCACGCGGCGCGGGTAGCTCACGTCGCGGGCGAAGCGAATTTCGCTGGCTAATTTATAGCGGCTGGTACGTCCTGGGTAGCCCGCCAATAAAATCGGGTCGCCATTTTTTAAACCTTCAGCCGACACGCGCAAGAAATCTTTGGAATGGTAGGGCACGTTGCTGGGTGAGGGGTCGGCGGGGCGGCCGTCTTTGCCTACATAGGCTCTTAAAAACGCAAAGTCGCCTGTATGGCGCGGCCATTCAAAATTATCGACTTCGCCGCCAAAGGTGCCAATTTTATCGGATGGGGCATACACCAAACGTACATCGCGTATCAACAATTGGCGAATGCGGAAGTATTCCAAACCGCGATGAAAGCTGGGTACCGAGCAACGAAATGCCTTGTCTTGCTCGCACTCTTGGATCAGTTTTTTGATGCGTTTTTGGATGGCTTCATGGCGCTCGCGCCCGCTTAAATTGGCCGATAAATCGCCTACCACTTGCTGCGTAACGTTATCAACTTGGTCGGTAATGTAAATGCGCTCGTTAGGGCCCGCAGGTAATTCTTCCGCTTTTGATTTTGCCAAAAAGCCGTCGGCAATCAAATTGCGCGTGGCGTTGGAATTGCGTTGTATTGCGCCATATGCGCAATGATGGTTCGTTACCACTAAGCCCGCATCAGAAACAAAAGACGCTGAACAACCACCCAAGGAGATGATGGCACTCATGGGATGCTTCTTGAGGTCGGCCAGCTTTTCTGCGGGAATGGCAATGCCTAGGCGTTTGAGTTCTGCTTTAAGTTCTGGTAACTGGTACGGTTGCCATTGGCCTTCGTCGGCGATACTTGTTTGCGAGTTGAAAAGCATGATGCTGAGAACAGCGAGGGAACGGAGGCGATGCATTGGCGCAAATCTCATAGGTCTAAATTGGGAAAAAGAAAGTTAATAAAAATGGATAGATGTTTGGCTTTGTTGGCTTTGCAGGTTTTCACGGTTTTGATTTTCATCATGCTGTATTGGGCTCTTTGCGTTCAACTCTTGCGGCAGCATAAACCAAAAAATTGTTTGTACTTGCGGTTCGGACTCGAAACCAATTTCTCCGCGCATTTTTTCCACCAAGGATTTGGTGATGTGTAGCCCCAAACCCGCACCCTCAACGGGGCGCGTATTTGCTCTTGCGGCTTGCGCAAAGCGGCCAAAAATATGCGCATGAAATTCGGGCGGAATACCGCAGCCTTTGTCGCAAATTTCAACCCGCCACATCAAGCCTTGATGAGTGGTATGGGAACGAATGGCGACCTTGACACGTTCATTTGCAGGTGAAAATTTTGTGGCATTCGAGAGCAGATTGGCCATGATTTGCATCAGGCGATTCGCGTCGCCCAAGACCATTGCCGAGTTGGGCATGGTGCTGAGTTCATACGTGACATGGAACTGCGCGCCGTAAGCGCGGTTGGCTTCTATCGCTTGCTGCACCAAATTCACTAGGTCGAGCGATTCCATCTTTAGTTCGATTTTTCCGCTGCTGAGTTTTTCAATATCCAGAATATCGTTGACTAGGTTGACCAAACGCAGACTGTTTTTGTGTGCAATTTGTATCATTTGTAGCACCTTGGGTTGCAGTTCTCCCAAAGCGCCTCCTTCCAATAAACTTAAGGAGCCACGTATTGACGTGAGCGGCGTGCGTAGCTCATGGCTCACCACGGAAATGAACTCCGACTTCAATTGGTCAACACGTTTTTGTTCGCGCAAATCCAGCACAAACGCGACCCATTCTTGGGTTGATCCTTCCAAACGAGCCAGCCCTAACATGACAGGCACCAGTTCACCGTCACGTCCGCGTATTTGGCTTTCAAACGGCAGATTAGGTTGGTCAACTTGATGGTCGCGCAGGATTGCTTGTTGCTTTTCTTTGCATGATTCTAGGCATAGCGAGAACCAGTTCAACGTTCCGGCTTCGATGCTTTCGCGCGTGTGGCCGATGAGCTTGAGTAGCAAGTCATTGGCGTCGCGAATTTTGCCGTTGGCTTCGCCTTGGACAATACCGATTAAACTAGAATTCATCACACGGCGTAAGCGTTGCTCACTAATTTGTAGGGCGGCGAAGCTTTGTTTGATGTCGGCTTGTAGTTGCCGATGCTTTTGCTCCGCCTCGGCGCGTGCAGTGATGTCGGTGATGAAACCATGCCACAAAATGCTGCCATCCGTTTGCTTTTCTGGCTTAGCTTGCCCTAAACGCCAACGCAGACCCTGCTCTGGTAAGTTCACGCGGTATTCACATTGCCAGGCCTGCATGGTGGTGGCAGAAAGCTTGATGGACGCACGCAGTTTCGGCAGATCTTCAGGGTGTACCAGTTGCAAAACGGGTCGTGCATCCTCGCGCACTTGTTCTGGGCTGAGTTCATAAATGTCGTGCATGCTGGTGCTTGAAAATGGAAAGCATGTACGCCCGTCAGGAAATTCTTGGTACTGAAAAATCACTCCAGGCACTTGCGCCGTGAGCTTGTTGAACAAGCGATTATTCTCGTACAGTGCGCGTTCGGCTTCCCTGTGCTGTTGGTAGTAACGGTCATTACACATCAGCAAAAACCCAAAACTTAAGAGGTCGGCGATTGTGTAAAAAATTAAGTAGGAGACATTATTCATCGCGCTGGATGAATACGGAATGAGCGTCGCACTGTTATCGACTAAGCCATAGTACGCCATGCGAAATAACATGAAGCCGCCACACGCCGCAAAAAGTCCTGCGGTAAAGCGATGGCTGGGTGCCAGTCGCTTGTCACCAGCATTGATTTGGCCAAAACAGGCAAATAAAACGATTGCCGCATTCAGTGACAACACCACAAAGCGCATGGCAGTATGCGGCTGTATCGCGCTGAAGTAGTACAGCAGTGCGCATTGCAGGGCGAGCAAGTAATAAGGCCAGCGTGCACGACTGGGCTGGGCGCAAAATTCCGTGAGTATGAAGTAATACAAAATCAGAGAAAGCGTGATCATGCCGTTGCCAAGCACCACGGAGACCAAATCGGGAATGACGCCCCGTAGTGCACCAGAAATGATCCAACCCAATCCTTGTAGAAGCGTCGCATAAGCCCATTGCGTTAAGCCACGCACTTGCCCTAAGTAGCCCCGCCCCACCATGAGCAGGGCGCTGCCCATCAGCAGCGAGCCGACGATGATAATTAGGACGACTGTGCGCGCATCTAACATCATGGCTTGACCTCTGTCGCTTTCATTGCGCTACCTTCCACAAAAAGCCGAAACTCCCCTGGCGCAAAGGCGTGCCAATTTTCATTGTTCGTGAGCGGTTCGGTGACGATTACCGCAACTTTATCTTGCGGCGTCGTAACTTGGGCAAAATCAACAGCTAAATCGTCGTCAGATAAGGTCGCCGTGGTGAAGGGAAAGCGCCGCTCCACATAATGCAGGCGGGTTGAACAATGGACGAACAAGGCTTGGCCGTTCGACAGCAACATATTGAACGTGCCGAAGCTGGCGATTTGTCTTGTTAGGCCTTGCAAAACGGCTTGCAATTGCTCTACGCTTGGTTGTTCGTCTTTGGCTTGGTGCGGAAAAGCACGCGCCAATTCTTGCATCAGAAAGCAAAATGCGCGTTCGCTATCCGTCGTTCCCACGGGGTGGAAGTGGCCATCCAAAGTGGGGTAAAACTCTTTCAGGTCACCGTTATGAGCGAACACCCATTGCTGTCCCCAGTACTCGCGCACAAACGGGTGGCAGTTTTCCAGCATGACTTCGCCTTGCGTGGCTTTGCGGATATGCGCGATGACATTTTTTGATTTGATGGGATACTGCTTGATCAACTGCGCAATCGGTGAGCTGACTGCTGGCTGATGATCGACAAAATGGCGCACGCCTTTCCCTTCAAAAAACGCAATGCCCCAGCCGTCTTTGTGTTCGTCCGTCTGGCCGCCACGGGTGGCGAAGCCGGTAAAGCTAAACACAATGTCCGTCGGGGTGTTGCAGTTCATGCCGAGTAATTGACACATGGGGTGTTTAGTCTGCGTAAAAAATCATGGAAAGCTGGCGATGGGAAGAATGGATCAAGCGTTTTTGATCGGTCGGTTTCAATTGACAGTCGCTTCGTGATGTGTGCATGACCACCGCCTCAAGTGTTTAACGTGTTTTCGTTCGCTGGCGATTTGATTCAGGTATGCTTTCTCGCATCACTCGCGTCCTTATATTTTTTCTCTGGTGCGGCAGGATGTGTTGTTACGGGCATCCTGTGCGGTAAATTCTCCTTCTATCTTAATTTGGCTGTGTGACTAAGGCTATGCTTTTTATACTTCGTTTTATCGATTTGCCATCGAAACAGGCAATTCGACAACAGTTTTTGCAAATGCACCTTGACTGGCTTGCAGAACGGCGGCAGCAGATTAAAATTGCCGGCTCGTTACGCGCGGAAGGTTCCGAGCTAGCAATTGGCGCCCTATGGATAGTCGAAGCGGAGAATGCAGACGCGGTGCGCGCCGTATTTCAAACCGACCCGTTTTGGCAACAAGGTTTGCGCGCTAGTTTTGAGATTCATTCTTGGTCGAAAGCGTTTCCAGAGTTGGTCGCGCTTTGATGCTCGCAATACCAACGCATTAAATGTCCGCAATGACACCAATTACATCCCATCTCGCAGGCCGGTTTAATTTGTTTGAAAGTGAGCCCATGAAATTTTGTTTTAGTTTGACTACCGTTTTTTGCATGTTGTTGGCCTTGCCTGGCGGCGCTTTTGCGCAGCAAAAACAGACGCCGCCCGCTGCTGCAAGTGCCGCTGCCGAGTCCAAACCGCTACCTGCACCGTCTTCTGCGGCGCAAAAATTATATGAAGCAGCGAGAAACGATCTTTTACAAATTCGCGTGTTATTGCGCAATGGTTTGACGCAATCATCGGTCGGCTCTGGATTTTTAGTTGGCGAGAGCGATTTAGTGGTGACGAATTATCACGTGATGTCGCAAATCGCCTTAGAGCCGGATGTGTATGTGGGCGAGTTTGTCGATACCAACGGTGCGAAAGGCAGCGTCGAGTTGCTAGCGGTGGATGTTTTGCACGACCTGGCAGTCGTCAGAGTCAGTCGCAAAGGCACGGGTTTTTTTCAAGTGCCGAAGCAAATCAATGAGCTGAAGACATTGACGCAAGGTCAGTATTTGTACTCTTTGGGTAACCCGCTGGATTTGGGTTTTGCAATTTCAGAAGGCTCTTACAACGGCATTATTGGCCGTGCTTTTTACGATCAATTGATGTTTACAGGCCCAATTAATTCAGGCATGAGTGGAGGGCCAAATATCAACGCCGATGGGCAAATCGCCGGCGTCAATGTTTCTAAACATCTTGGCGGTGAGTTGGTGAGCTTCTTGGTACCGGCAAAATTTGTGGTTGAATTACTGCAAAAAGTGCAGGCCGCACCAGCGCAAACAGCGGCAAAAACAAACGCTGAAACTCCCAAAGATTTCGTCGCAGAAATCGGTCGCCAACTCAATGAACATCAACGGCTCATGGTCGAGAAATTGTTAGAGAAGCCGCTTGGTCTGAAGACCTTGGGCCCGTATGCAGTGCCAGTGCGTGAATCTGACCAAATGCGTTGTTGGGGGCGCTCAAATATCAAGCCGGAGAATTCCTATATTTTTGATCAATTGAACTGTCAGATGGAATCATCAATTTACGTCTCACACCAATTACAAACGGGACATATTTCGATACAGCACTACTACACGCGCAGCAAAGATTTGGGTAGCGTGCGATTTTCCCATCTAAATAGCGTGAACTTTAAAGGTCGTTCAGGCGGCATTGCAAAAGATGCGCGCCTCACCGCGCCCTCGTGTACTGAAGAATTTATCGACAATCAACAACTCAGCATGCGTGCCGTGATGTGTGTGCGCGGCTATCGCAAGTTTGCCCAACTGTATGATTTTTCATTGCAGACGGCCAGTACCGACCAAAGTCTCATGCATTTGCAAAGCCGCTTGGATTTGAAAGGCGTGTCGTTTGAGAATGGCACGCGAGTCGCTAAATTGTTTTTAGAGGGGCTAGGCAAAGGCAGTCAGGAAGCCAAGGTAAGCAAGGCAGCCAAGGCAACCAACCCAGCAAAAGACCCGAAAGAAGTCAACAATACGAGCGAGGTGAAAGCGCAATGAGTGCCTTTTATTTTGTAGAGGTGCTGTCTCGCTCTGGGGAAGTGCATCAACGTCATCGCGTGACCAGTTTGCCCATCAAACTTGGGCGTGCCTACGATAACGATTTTATTCTCGATGATGTGCATACGGCAGCGCATCATGCAGAAGTAGATTTGGATGAAAATGGCCGACTCATCATGCGTGATATGGGAAGCAGCAACGGCATCGTCGCGCGCGGTAAGCGCACCAAGCTGCTCGCGCTCGATGGCAATACCGTGGCGCGTCTTGGGCAAACCAATGTGCGTATTCGCACCACTGATTTTCGTGTCGAAGATGAGGCGTTGGATACCAATAATTATGGATGGGAAGGCTGGCGCCCCGCATTGCTTGGTGTGTTGATGATTTGCATTGTGAGTTTTTACAATACCTGGGTCAGCGACACGGAGCATGCGAACTTCGTGCGTTACGTGGTTGCACTGGCGCCGTTCTTTTCGGTCGCCTTACTGTGGGCTGGCCTATGGTCGTTTGCTAATCGCCTGTTTGCCGGTCATGCGCGTTTTGGGCGGCACGTATTTATTGCGGCCTGTGGCTTATTCGGCTTGGAATTATGGGGTGAGTTGAATGGCGTATTGGCGTTCGCATTCTCTTGGGAAGTGTTCACCCGTTACAGTAGCCATTTTGCCTTAGCGATTGGTGCATGCTTGGTGTACTTCCACTTGTGCACCATGAAGCCACGCAACGCCCGACGCTGGCGCCTAAGTGCAACGGTTGGTACGGTATTGGGCTCAATATTTATTCTGATGAGCAACCACCAACGGCATGGCAGATTGGCAGATGAGCTGTACATGAGTGACTTGTTTTCTCCCTCAATCCGCGTCAGCAAAGACCAAAGCGTTTCGCATTTCATTACCGAAACGGAAGCCTTGAAAGCACGCGTCGATCATGCGCGGCAACAAGCTAGCGAGGCGGGCGAGCCTGATGGTGAGGATGATTAAGTTGGTGATTTGCGGGCGACTTTTGCTTAAAGTCTCGCCGCAGAGACGCAGAGGGCGCAGAGGAAAATTTGGGTTTAATCAATAACAAGGCTCAGGCAGCGATAAATTGGCATACTATTGCCAGTAATATTTTAGATCGCTTTATTTATTGGCGCGAAGAGGGTGATTAAACTTACTTTTTATGGGAGTATGCGTAAATTCGGCCATGTTCAGATTGAATTTTGGGTAGGCTTGTGGCTGAACGTAGTGCTTTGAAAACACGGTTTTTATTGAAATCTCAACGCAGAGGCGCAGAGGGCGCAGAGAAAAATCGTCATTCTCTGCGCCCTCTGCGTCTCTGCGTCAAGACTTTTGACTTTGCCTCGCGGAAGGCGGTTCTAGCGTGCGTCGTTCAAGTTCCAGTCGTAAGGCAAGAAAGTGATTGGAACTGTTTTCGCTCGCAATGCCGCTTGTGCTGTGGCGTCTGGTGTGATTTGCGTTGCGTATTTAGCGAACACGTCGGCCACTTTGCTAAAGCCTTTGTTGCCCTTTTCAAAATCTTCTGCAAACCAGTTAAAAATCTCGCTGACCTCTAACTTGCCGTCTTTGTAGCGGTTGCGGGTTTTGTCGCTTAAAAAACGCGCCAAGCTGTCGTCTAATTGCGCATCCAGCTTTGTCGCGGTGAACGCTTCATTGCGTAAAGCAGGGCAACCGATGGAGGCGCAGTTAATGCCAACGTGGATGCGTGGGTCTTTGTAATTAGGGCGCAGTTGCTCGTTTTCTATCCAATCTAAATGGCGCTCAGCTCCCAAAAGTTTGAAGAACTTTTTCTTCCATGGCGATTGGATCAGAGAACCCGTATCTTTAATCGATTTCAAGTCAGGGTATTTCGTTAAGATCAGTTCAACGGTGAAAGCGTTGTAGGCATTGATGAGAAATGCCATTTGTTGTGCTTGTGTAAAGCCATCAAACTCTGCTTGCGTCACGCCGCTGAGTTCCGCTAAGACATCATTGAGTTTCGCACGATCAGCCTTGAAACCCGCGTAACTCACGCGGCTTTGGCTTTTATCGGCCAACCATACAACATGCTTTTTGGATAGTTCATCCCAAGTGCTGTATTGATGGTCTATGGGTTTGGCGAAGCTAAGTTGGGTGAAACCCAGCGCCAGCGCCAAGGAAAACAGGAAACGTGCAAACATAGTGGCAACCTTTCAGTCAGAGGGGTGGAAGCTGACTTTTACGCGAAGCGCAGGGACGCGTGCCAGCAATGGTTAAAATGGTCAGACTCGCCATTAGTCGTGACATAGCAGTAAATATTACACTGCGCTGGGAATGGCGGTTTTTGTGCGGCTTTGTTAGACCATGAACGTGGGAAATAAGCCAAGCTATTACTGAAGTTCGCTTACTTTGGAGAATAAATATGAACTATGTCGATGGGATAGTCTGTGCGGTGCCCGCCGCAAATAAACAGAAGTACATAGCGTACGCCCAAATCTTCGTGACCCTATTCAAGGAAGCTGGCGCAATACGATTAGTGGATTGTTGGGCAGACGATGTGCCAGACGGTAAGCTCACCTCGTTTCCGATGGCAGTAAAGCGCGAGGCGGATGAGGTGGTGGTGTTTTCGTGGATAGAATGGCCAAGCAAAGAGGTGCGCGATCAAGCTTGGAAAAACTTAATGGACGACCCTCGTATGCAACCCGGCCCAGATAATCCCATGCCGTATGACGGCAAGCGCATGATTTACGGGGGTTTTCAGATGATTGTGCAAGGGTAGTTGGCGTAACACCTCTCTTGTGGGGATGTCGAAGAGTTTTTGTAATCGAAAGCGGGCGCGCCAGACTAACAAGACATGCCCCAAAACGCCCAAACTACTCCAACCCACTGCGCCAAGCTTCAGGTGGTTGCGGTGCTTCCCGCGCTGAACGAAGCGCTCGCCGTGGCGGAAGTCGTGGGTGGTTTGCTGGCCTTGCAAGATGCTGATGGCGTGCCCCTGTTGGCGCGTGTGATTGTGGCAGACAATGGTTCCAACGATGGTACTGCGGCGGTGGCCAGCGCAGCGGGTGCGCAAGTGGTGCAGGAGGCGCGACGTGGCTATGGTTATGCGTGCATGGCAGGTATTCATGCGGCGTTGCTGGACGCTAGCGTGACGCATATTTTGTTTGTCGATGCCGATCGCTCAGTCGTGTTGGAGGAAACGCCGCTGCTGTTCGCTGCCGCTCAAGCGGGCGCAGACTTGGTGATTGGTGCGCGCGTACATGTGATGCCGGATGCGATGACTCTGCCGCAGCGCTTCGGCAATGCCCTTGCTTGTCGTCTAGCTAGATGGATATGGGGCTTTCCGATGACGGACCTCGGCCCTTTTCGCCTGATCGAACGTCAGGCTTTGCTCGCTATTGATATGCAAGATATGACCTATGGCTGGACGGTTGAAATGCAAGTCAAGGCGTTTCAACTGCATCTGCGCGTGGTCGAAGTGCCCGTCACGGTGCAGGCGCGCATTGGTGTGTCGAAGGTGAGTGGCACGGTGCGTGGGGTGATCGGTGCGGGCATCGGTATCTTTTCCATGATAGGCAAACTCTGGTGGCGTGGCAGAATGTCCAAAGGCGCTGCACATCAATCAAATATGCCAGAGCCGAAATAATGCGCTTAATTACCTGCTTATCCTTGCTGATGACGGGTTTGCTGGTCGGGGTTTCCTACTTCGGTGTGAAAGCGCAGTTGTTTGGCCTTAGTGCGGCCTTGCTGCTTGGCACCGTGTTGATGGTGATGATCTTCCGTCTCAAGGACACCAAACAACTCAAGATTCGGCACATCCTCTTTTTAGCCGTGGCCTTGCGCGTGCTCGCATGCTTTGCGCTGCCGATTTTAGAAAACGATTTTTATCGTTACCTATGGGATGCCTATCGCTTCGCCACTACAGGCACCCCGTACGGTGCTGCTCCCACTCACTACTTGTTTGATGCGAACTTGCCAGCAGCGTTTCGCGAGATTTTGGGGAATATCAATTACCCGAACATCCCCACCATTTATGGGCCAGTGACAGAACTGTGGTTTCTGGCAGGGTATGGGCTCGCGCCGGCCAAAGTGGGTGCCTTGCAAGTTTTAAACACCTTATTGGATATTGGCTTGATAGTACTGTTGGCAAGGCTTGGTGCGCAGCCGCGTTGGCTGTTGTTGTATGCAATTAGTCCGCTGATCTTAAAAGAGTCAGTGATGACGGCGCATCCAGATTTGTTGGTTGGTATGTTTGCCGTTGCCAGCTTGGTAGCGGCGAAGCGCGCCCATACTGCGGGCGGCTTGATGGGCTTGGCGATTGCCAGCAAAGTTGCGGCATTGGTGTTGTTGCCGTTTTTGGTTTTTCGTTTTGGTTGGCGCGGCTTGCTGTGGTGCGGTCTGACTTTGGCTTGTTGCTATCTGCCTTTCATGTGGCAACCGGGTAGTGAGTTTTTTGCGCTGCAAACCTTTGCGACCGTTTGGCGCTTTAACCCGCTTTTGTTCGCTGTAATTGAAGTTGTCACTCGTCCCGAATACGCGCGCGCAATTGCGGGTGGCTTGTTGGCCTTGGTGCTGGCGTGGATAGCTTGGCGCGAATGGCAAAGGCAAAAAAAGCGAGTTGTCGTCAATCTGCCTAAGCCCACCGTGCCACCAGCGGATTTGGCGCTGGGCGCACTGCTGGCATTTGCCCCCGTGATTAATCCTTGGTATTTGCTGTGGTTTTTACCTTTTGCCGTGTTGCGCCCAACGCGCACGGCGTGGGCGGTCAGTTTGGTGGTGCCGCTGTCCTATTGGCATGGCGGAAATTTTGCGTTTGCGGGCGGGCGCGAATTTGGCGTGCCGATTCTCGTGACCGTGATTGAATTGCTGGTTTTAGTGTTTTGTTTCATTTGGGATAGGCGGAAACCGCTGTACCCGCAGAAAGATGCTTTAGAATAATTCTTTTGTTGCTTGTTGTCTGGCAAATTACATTGGCCAAATTAGCGCCCACTTAACACTAAGCTCATCTTTAACAATAGGAAAAATATGCTGGCTATCATCGGTGGAACTGGTTTGTATCAATTCGAAGCACTGGAAGTGCTCGATAGTATCGCCTGCGAAACACCGTTTGGCTTTCCTTCAGCACCAGTGATTAAAGGGCGCTTGGGTGCTCATGAATTGTTGTTCTTAACGCGTCACGGTGCTGGCCACGCGCAATTACCCCATGAAATCAACTATCGCGCGAATATCTTTGCGCTGAAGTCCTTGGGTGCCACGCAAATTATTGGTGTCTCGGCGGTAGGTAGCTTACGCGAAGAAATCGCACCGGGCGACTTGGCTTTGCCTGATCAATATTTTGATTGGACGCGCGGACGCCGCGAAGCCAGCTTTTTTGGACGCGGCGTGGCCGCACATGTCTCAACCGCAAACCCCGCCAGCGCCAATTTGATTGAATGGATCGCTGCGCATGCCCAACAGCGTGGCGTAAAGGTGCATAAGAATGTCACTTATGGTTGCGTGGAAGGGCCGCGTTTAGGTACGCGTGCCGAAAGCCATTTCTTACGCCAAGTCGGTTGCGATGTGGTCGGCATGACGAACGTGCCAGAAGCCTTTTTGGCACGCGAGGCGCAAATTTGCTACAGCACGATTGGCATCGCCACCGATTACGATTGCTGGATGGAAGACCCAAGCAAGCACGTGACAGTGGACTCTATATTTGCTCTGTATGGGCAAAGTTTAGGGAAAGTGCGCGACCTTTTGCAGGCTATGTTGCAACACGATTTGCCCGCAGAAGAGCCAGCAATCCGCACAGCGCTAGCGGCTTCGATGATGACGCCTGATAGCGCATTAAACGAGGTACAAACGGCGTGGATGAAGGTATTGCGCAGTTAGCGTGGCAAACTAGCGAATGAAATTAAGCACGGAGAATAAGCCCAAGCGATGTAAGAATGCGATCCTGATTCACACTAAACTTGCTGTACCGCACAAATCAAAGGAAAGACCCTATGCACGCCACCTACCCGCTACTGCGCAAGACCGATTTTCCGCCGATTCGTCGAAAAAAGTTTGATACCTTGCAAGTGAATCTTGGCTATAAGTGCAATCAAACCTGCCAACATTGTCATGTCAACGCCGGGCCGAACCGCACAGAAATGATGGACGCCGCGACGGTTGATTTGGTGATCCAAGTCATCAAAGACCGTGGCATCACCACACTCGATTTAACTGGCGGCGCGCCGGAGATGAACCAAGAATTCCGCCGCTTGGTAAAAGCCGTGCGGGAACTGGGCGTGCGCGTGATTGATCGCTGCAATCTAACCATTTTGTTCGAGCCGGGTTATGAGGACTTGGCTGACTTTTTAGCCAAAGAGGGCGTGGATATTAGCGCATCGATGCCCTGCTACTCGCAAGACAATGTGGATAAACAACGCGGCGACGGCGTGTTCGACAAGAGTATTGCCGGCCTAAAGAAACTCAATACTTTAGGGTATGGCGACGATAAACCCTTGAACTTGGTGTACAACCCATTAGGGCCTTCACTGCCGCCGAATCAAGAAAAATTAGAGCAAGACTTTAAGCGCGAACTTGAGAAGCATTTTGGTATTCAGTTTTCGCAGTTGTATACGGTCACGAATATGCCTATCCAACGGTTTGGCAGCACCTTAATTTCCAAAGGCACCTTTGCCGATTACATGAAGCTGTTAAAAGACAACTTCAATGCGAGCAATATGGAAAACCTCATGTGCCGCAACACGGTCAGCGTTGATTATCAAGGCTATCTATACGACTGTGACTTCAATCAAATGCTCGCCATGGCGATGCCGTTACCAACCGACGGCGTGGCACGTCCTCATTTACGTGATCTACTGGGTAAAGATATCGAAGGCAAACCGATTGCGATTGCCGATCATTGTTATGGTTGTACAGCAGGTCAGGGAAGTAGTTGCGGCGGTGCGTTGGAATCCAAACAGGGAGAAGCAGCATGAAGGGTGGAAAGTTAGTCATATTTGCCGTTATCGCGGTAGCGATTGCCTTATTCTTTTATTTCGATTTAGGACATTTTTTTAGTCTTGCCTATTTGAAGAGCAGTCAGCAATCGTTTGCTGCGTATTACGCAGAACATCCTGTCAGTACCTTGGCAATTTATTTTGCGATTTATGTCGCGATGTGCGCATTATCGTTGCCAGGCGCGGCTGTCGTGACCTTGGCAGGCGGTGCGCTTTTTGGTTTGGTGGTGGGTACCTTGCTAGTGTCATTCGCCTCGACCTTGGGCGCAACCTTGGCGTTCTTGTCTTCGCGCTTCTTGTTGCGCGATTGGGTTAAAAGTAAATTTGGTGCGCGCTTAGGCTCGATTGATGCTGGTATTGCGAAAGAGGGTTCGTTTTATCTTTTTATGTTGCGCATCGTGCCTGCAGTCCCATTTTTTGTTGTGAATCTTTTGATGGGTTTGACAGCGATTCGCATGACGACTTACATGTGGGTTAGCCAATTAGGTATGTTGGCAGGGACGATTGTGTATGTGAATGCAGGTACTCAATTGGCGCAAATTGATAGTTTGCGCGGCATTCTTTCACTCCCTCTGATTTTATCTTTTGTTGCCTTGGGCGTATTTCCTTTGATCGGTCGAAAACTGGTACAAACCTTCCAAGCTCGCCGCATCTATGCCAAATGGCAAAAGCCCGCCAAGTTTGATCGCAATATGATCGTGATTGGCGGCGGCTCTGCAGGTCTGGTAACGTCTTTAATTGCCGCCGTGGTAAAAGCCAAAGTCACGCTGGTCGAAGGTCACAAAATGGGGGGCGATTGTTTGAACTTTGGTTGCGTACCGTCGAAAGCGCTGATTCGCTCTGCGAAGTTTGCCAAGCAAGCCAGCATGGCAGAAACCTTTGGCATGGATGGCGCAACGGTGGATGTGAATTTTGCTAAAGTCATGCAGCGAGTACATCGCGTCATCAAAACCATAGCACCGCATGATTCGGTCGAGCGCTTCACTGGCTTAGGCGTGGAAGTGTTGCAGGGGCACGCCAAAATCACCTCGCCTTGGAGCGTGGAAATCACTACACCTGAAGGTAAGCAAACGCTGACCACGCGCACTATCGTCGTCGCCACAGGTGCGCGGCCTTTTGTGCCGCCAATTAAGGGAATACAAGAAGTTGGTTTTGAAACCTCGGACACGATTTGGGGTTTAACTGAATTGCCGAAACGCTTGGTGGTATTGGGCGCTGGCCCGATTGGCTGTGAGTTAGCGCAAAGCTTTGCACGTTTGGGCTCGAACGTAACGCAAGTGGAACTCGCCCCACGAATTATGGTGCGTGAAGACCCTGAAGTGTCGGAGATTGTCAGACTATCATTGATCGACGATGGCATTAATTTGATGACTTCGCATCAAGCAATTCGCTGCGAGATCAACAATGGTGAAAAAACATTGATCGTGGTGAAAGACGGCGTTGAGAAGTCCATCCCGTTCGATGTATTGCTTTGTGCCGTCGGGCGCGCAGCGCGCACCGAAGGCTTCGGTCTGGAAGAATTAGGCGTGGCCATATCGCCGAAAAAGACCATCGCCACCGATGAGTTTTTACAAACCAATTACCCGAACATACTCGCCTGCGGCGATGTGGCGGGTCCTTACCAATTAACCCATACCGCCGCGCATCAAGCTTGGTATGCGGCTGTGAATGGTTTATTCGGGCAGTTCAAACGCTTCAAGGTCGATTACCGTGTGATTCCTTGGACCACATTCACTGAACCCGAAGTGGCACGTGTCGGCATTTCAGAGACTGAGGCAAAAGAGCAGGGCATCGCCGTCGAAGTGACCCGCTATGGTCTAGACGATTTGGATCGCGCCATTGCTGACGATGTCGCACATGGTTTCGTAAAAGTATTGACGCCACCCGGTAGCGATAAGATTTTGGGTGTGACGATTGTGGGTGATCACGCGGGGGAATTGATTGCCGAGTACGTGTTGGCGATGAAACATAATCTTGGCTTGAAAAAAATCCTCGGCACCATACACACCTACCCCACTATGGCCGAAGCCAATAAATACGCGGCAAGCGAATGGGCCAAGGCGCATGCACCGCAAGGCTTGTTGGTGTGGGTGAAGCGCTATCAAGATTGGCGGCGCGGTTGATGGGTGTTTAGTTGAACCTACTGTTCACTTCTCTTGAATAATGCGTGATTGATCGTTTCGATACAGTGCCGCCGTCAAACTATGTAATGACGATCATTGTGCCCGTTCTCAACGAGGCAACAATGATCGTCGAAGTTTTACGGCAACTGCAGGCGCTACGGGCAAAAGGCTGCGAAGTCATTGTGGTTGATGGGGGTAGTCAAGATCAAACGAAGACGTTGGCGGTCCCACTTGTCGATCAAATTCTGCAGTGTGAAAAAGGCCGTGCGCGCCAAATGAACTTCGGTGCGCAGCATGCGCAAAGCGATCTCCTTTTATTTCTTCATGCCGACACCTGTCTGCCAGATGGTGCCGTCGAAACTATTCTTGCCGGATTATCTGCGGCAAAGCGGCAATGGGGACGATTTGATGTCGAAATTGTTGGCGAGGCGTGGATGCTAAAAGTGGTCGCTTCAATGATGAATTGGCGCTCACGCCTGACCGGCATAGCGACTGGCGACCAAGCCCTCTTCATGCGTCGTGCATTGTTTCAGCAAGTCGGTGGCTTTCCCCAGCAAGCCTTAATGGAGGACGTAGAAATCACGCGCCGCCTTAAGCAAGTGACGCCGCCACTCTGCCTAAAACAAAAAGTGAAAACCTCAGGGCGCAGGTGGATGCAGCGCGGCGTTTGGCGCACGATTTTCCTCATGTGGCGCTTGCGCTTGTTGTACTGGCTGGGCGTTGCGCCGGACGAATTAGCGAAAGAATATAGATGAAGCAAGATTGCAAAATTATTGTGTTCGCCAAAGCCCCGGTTCCGGGTTTCGCGAAGACGCGCTTAATTCCTGCCTTGGGTGCAGAAGCGGCGGGGCGCTTGGCTAGTCGTATGTTGAGCGAAACCGTGGCGCAAGCTTGTGCAGCGCAGTTGGGCGCGGTGGAAATTTGCTGCGCACCGGATAGTTCTCATCAACAATTCTCATCCTTGCAAGTGCAACATCAGATTGCGTTGAGCGCGCAAGGCGAGGGCGATTTAGGTCAGCGCATGTGGCGGGCGTTTGAGCGCGCGCTGGAACAATTTCATCGTGTGATCATTATCGGCACTGACGCGCCAGCTTTACAGGCAGAACATTTGCGTTCAGCGGCGCAAGCGCTGCGCGAAAAAGATGCCGTGTTTGCGCCTGCCTTTGATGGCGGTTATGTCTTAGTTGGTCTGTCGCGCCCACTGCCCAGTTTGTTTGAGAAGATTCAGTGGAGTACGGCAACCGTCATGCAAGAAAGCCGTGCGCAATTACTGCGAGTGGGGGCGAGTTCGTTTGAGTTACCCGCTTTTCACGATATTGATGAAGCTGACGATTTGGCGTTTGTGCCACCGAACTGGCTGGCGAATTAGGTTTAACCGAGATTTTCCATTAGGCGCGCTTATAGCGCTATTGGCGCCTCATTCGCAACGAAACCGCCTCGAAAAGTGAATCCACCATGGTCGCAAATCCTAATGGAATATCTGGGTTTAAGTTCGCCCTTAGTGCGGCAAATTTTCTTGTCGGAAATATTTACACTTAATTACATTTAGTAACATTTCTCCAACCGTTTTTCCCTAAGTCATTGTTTCCAATGGTAAAGTTTTTTTGGCACAATATTTGCTGATGATGCAAGTGGATTTCAGTTTTTCACGAAATGCCAACAAAAATCAAATCAACGTGCTTCAAACCAAGGGAATGTCATGAAAATTATTCAAAAAGCTTCAGTTTTGTTAGGTGCCTTATTAGGTCTAGCAGGCACTGCGTCTGCGACCGCATTCGTAGAAAGCGGTGATGCAGGTCAGAGTTTGGCAGCGGCACAAGTCATCTATGGCAGCGGCGCGGTGACTTCAATCGCCGGTACATTTGCGTCTGGTAACGATGCGGATTTGTACAAAATTCGTATTGACACGCCAGGCTTGTTTCACGTGTCTGCCGTAGGCACACCTTCCGATGGTTTGCTGTTCTTGTTTGATGCAAACGGCAAAGGCGTGGTTTATCGTGACGATAAAACTCATCAAGGTGCCAATTACGGTGATTTGACCAATCAATTCGTTTTGGCTTCTGGTTATTACTACCTCGGTATCTCGTTGTATGACAATTTACCTTTAAGCTCGGGTGGTTTGATTTTCCCTGAATCCACGGCGACGGGTAATTCTGGCTTGGAATTTCAAGCAACAGGCCCAGGCGGCGCGTTCGCATTGACTAACTGGAATAACGCCGGTCCACGCAACGCGACTGGTAACTACACCATCACTTTGCAAGGTGTGCAGGCTGTACCTGAGCCAAGCAGCATTGCTTTGATGGCGATTGCCTTGGGTGGTATCGCTTTGTTCCGCCGCCGTCGTTCGATGTAATAATCGTGAGGTAACGGCCTAGGTCGTTACATCAAAAAAGGGCAGAAGAAATTTCGCCCTTTTTTGCTTCATGGACTTATCCTAGAAACGGCAGTTGACCGCTTCAAAGTTTAATTAAGCTCATGTTTTTTAACAGGATTTTATTGTTAATGATGCTCACCGTTTTGGTGAGAACGCTACAGGCTCGATTGCCCATTTTTCTGGCTCTCTGGACTATTTCGGCATTCCAGTGGAATACCCTCGTCCTAGCAACATGAAGGTTGCGTCGTCCTCGCGCTGGGCGGCACACGCCTTGCCAGAAAGCCAGAAAAACGCACACTCGAACCTGTTCAACTGCCGTTTCTAGGCTTATTCCATTTCCAAATCAATTGTGTTTAGGTGACGAGCCGCAGACAGTGCTGTAGCGCGGCAAGGCGAAGGCAACAACGACACGGTTGATTTAGAAATGGAATTACTGCACTACACCAAAAAATCCTTTGATCCGCGATAAAAGCTCATCTCGTCTTTGCACATTGGGATTGAGCTTGGCTTGTTGCAAACGCTCTGCTAAGTCACGTTGACGCCGTTCCAGAATCACAGAAATTTCCTCAGCAATCTCTGGGCGAGAATGCAGAATTTGCGCGAAACCTTCTTTGTCTAAGCGAAAGCATTCAACCTGTGTAAGTGCAACCACGGTCGCACTGCGCGGTTCGCCCGTTAGCATGCCCAATTCGCCAAAAAAATCGCCATCGCTGAGCGTCGCGATGGGCGTAATTTTTCCTTCGGTTTCGCGATTCACCTGAACTTCGCCCTGCACGATTAAGTACAACCAATGGGCGACTGAGCCTTGGCGTGTCATCACGCCACCTTTCACGAATGGCGCGTAAATCAAGTGCCCTGCTAATTCAACTTGTTCAAGCAGAGGCAAGTTGGCAAATAAAGCCGTACGTTGCACCGCTGCTAGGCGGCTAGCGAGCTCGCGTTCTTGTTCGAGTTGTTGCTGCGCCAGATCATTGACTTCGAATTGGTGGGTACGTGCCGTTCCTAGCGTTATCCTGCTGCGTGTTAGTGCCGCTAACACGTGCATGCGCACTAGGGAATCTGTGCTTGAATCATGTACAGGGTCAGTCAGCCAGTAGCGCAGTGCAATCCGGTTAAAACCTGAACTGGTTTCAGTGAGAACCGCACTGGCTTTCTTTCGGCTTGAAACGTGCGGCAGGCAAGCGTCAATCACCGCTTGATTCATGACTTCCACCACGCGCGCGGGTGGTACGCGCGTGTCGACATCAAACACCAAAGTACGACGCCAAGCTAGTTCGTCATCTACACCAGAGCGCAACACACGATAGCGGTTTTTCATCAGCCAACTATTTGGCACAATGACGATTTCCTGATTTTTGTTTTCGATTGCCGTGTAGCGCCAGCGCACGTCCACCACTGTGCCTTGTTGGTCGTCGATGATCATAAAATCGCCGATGCGCAAGGAGTTATCCAGTTGCAGCGCGACCCCGCCTAAAATATTACCCAAGGTGTCTTGCATGGCAAACGCCACCACCGCCGTAATGATGGCAGATGTGGCAAACAAGCGGCTTGGGTCAGCGCCCATCGTGCCCAACCAATACATGCCCCACACCAACCATAAAGCCGACAGCGTCAGGTCTTGCGCAATACGTGGCGCGACAAATTTAAACAAGGGAAGCAACAACTGAAAAATAAATAAAACTAAAATTTGAATTAGCGCCAAGACCACAAAAACCACGCCCATGCTATGCGCAAAGTTACTTAAGGTGCTGCCTTTACCCCCTATCAAACTGGTGCCGAGATTCAGGTGCCCCAAACCAGCGCAAAGGGCAGCGAGTATCAAGAAAGCCCAGAGCATACGCATCTCTTTGCGCAATGCCGGGCGGCTCATTCTGAGCACCATTGCTAATAAGGCGCCGACCAAAACTAAGACGATGATTTGGCTGTCGAACATGGTTTTAAAGAATTCATTCATGGATTTTTAAAGTTGAATGAGAAAGACGATTGGCATCCGGTGCACGGTTCTTTTCTAGGGAGTTTTATCAAAGCAGAAACCGGAAGGCAAAACAGTATCCCCCCAAGTTTGCGCACAGACAAGCGTTACGTGGCAAATGCTTCTCTCACGTTCGGTGGCAAATGGTTCCGTTGCTGGCGGGACAAAAATCTTCATTTACCAATGCAGAAGCGCGAAAAAATTACGCCTAGCAAATCGTCTGATGAAAATTCGCCGGTAATCGCATTTAAGCGTTCCTGCGTCAGGCGTAATTCCTCTGCAAATAAATCGAGAGATTGATCATTTTGTGCGGCGAAGGCGGCGGCATTGTCCAAATGTTCGTGCGCTTGCTTGAGTGCGACCAAATGGCGTTCTCGTGCGAGGAACAATGATTCGCCCGTTTGCTCCCAGCCTGCGATGCGCAGTAACTCGGCGCGCAGTAATTCAATGCCGCGTTTTTCCTGCGCGGAAAGGTAGATATGCGTGTCGCCTTCCATCTTGTCGACGCTGATTTGGTGGCCTGACAAATCAATTTTGTTCCAAATGGTGAGCACTGGCACATCGGCGGGGAAACGCGCGGCAATTGCTTCATCGGCGCGCGTCGGCCCACGGCTCGCATCGAGCAGATGCAAGATCACGTCGGCCTTTTCCACCTCTTGCCACGTGCGGGCGATGCCGATTTGTTCGACCGCATCGATAGCGCGTTCGTCAGTTTTGCTTTCCGCCTCGCTATCCATCTCATCTTTTTGGTG
>JAIETO010000024.1 GCA_019745005.1 Burkholderiaceae bacterium | reverse complement strand
CTTTTCTCGATTTTTATAGCCACATTTGATATCGATGCGTACGTGATCCGTGCCAGGCGTTCGGCCATAACGCCGCCCATTTTCAATCAAATTGTTAAACACGCGACGCAATTCAACCTTGTTGCCGGGAAGCTGTATGTTTTTGCCGATTGACGAACGCATCACCACGTCAGGCAAGCGGGACGATTCTTCAACCACTTGGTTTAATAATTCACTCAAATTGATGGTCTCGAACATCACCGTTTCGAGTGGTTTTGCATAATCCAGAAATTGTCCGATGATGCCGTCCATTTGGCCCAAATCGGCCTGCATGCCAAGTCGGGCATCGTCAGTTAATTCGGCCATTTCCACTTCTAGTTGCATACGAGCAAGCGGTGTACGCAGATCATGCGAAATACCAGCGAGAATGACGGCGCGGTCCGATTCAATGCGCGCCAAGTCTTCCATCATTTTGTTAAAACTTGCGTTGGTTTCACGAATTTCTTTGGGGCCAATTTCCGGCAAGGTTTTTGGCTTGCGTCCTTTTGCCAAACTGCGGGCAGCTAAACTAAGTTGGGAAAGCGGTTCATTAATGAGTTTAGAAATGAAAACGGCACCGAGCAGGGTAATGACCAAGGTGATAATAGCCCAGCCGAGAAATTGTAAGTTGCTTGCCGATACCACACGGTCTTCGTCAAGGCGCAACCAATACTGATCTTCCTCAATGTCGAAGCTCACCCAAAATCCAGTCACGTCATTCACTTCGCGCGCAAAGCGGGTATCGCTACCAAGCTTGGCTTTCACCATATTGGCAAGCTCGATAAAGGTCTCAGTGGCGTCTTGCTCTACAACCCGATCAGTCTCTTCCAACAAGTAGACACGAATGCCCTCGTTGCTGGCAAGTTCAATTAACAGCTCGCGCCGCCTTTCTGGCGCTGAATGTGTAAGTGCTGCGCGGGTTATTGTGACGACCGAGACAATTTGCGCCGTAAGTTGTTGTACGCGGGGCGTACGCTCAACGACTTTGAAGCTACCTAACCAGGCCGCCATACTGGTCATGACAAGCAAAGCGAGGAAGAAGAAAGTGCGCCAAAAGAGGCCGCTTTGGAGCCAATCTAAGCTATTGACGTAGTTTCGCATTCAGCTTTGCGCGTTGCGACAGCGTTAATCTATCGGGATTGGCCATCCGGAATGAAGACATATCCTAGACCCCAAACGGTTTGGATATACAGCGGGTTGGAGGCATCTGGTTCGATTAATTTTCGCAGGCGTGAGATTTGTACATCGAGGCTACGATCAAACACCTCATATTCACGTCCGCGCGCGAGTTCCATGAGCTTTTCTCGAGAGAGAGGTTGACGAGCGTGGCGCGCAAATACCTTTAAAACCGAAAATTCGCCCGTTGTCAGGCTAATATTTTCGCCATGTTTCTTCAAGGTTCTGGTGCCAAGGTCTAAAACAAAATCGCCAAACTCGAATGTTTGTGCGCCTTCCGAGGGTGCGCCAGGCAACTCGTCAGGTGTTTTTCGCCTTAACACAGCGTTAATCCTCGCAACCAATTCACGCGGACTAAATGGCTTGGGCAGATAATCGTCAGCACCCATTTCTAGGCCAATAATACGATCAACTTCTTCGCCTTTCGCGGTGAGCATAATGATCGGGGTTTTGTCGCCGCCGCCTCGCAGTCTGCGGCAAATTGCTAAGCCATCTTCACCCGGAAGCATCAAATCTAAAACCAACATGTCGTAACGCTCTCGAATCCACAATTTATTCATGGTTTGGGCATTTTCCGCACTCACGACGTTAAAGCCTTGTTCAGTTAAATAGCGGCGAAGTAGGTCGCGCAGACGAGCGTCGTCATCTACCACCAAAATTTTTGTTTTGGTTTCGTTTGACGTCGCGTTTTCGGGTGTGATTTGTGTGGTCATAAGCGTATCTTATTCTCAGATGCAAAATTAATGGTCAAATTTTGTAAATTTATTACAAGCCGTTACAGACTTTACAGAAATATCTCCGTCGCGAGTTTATACTGGTCATACACTGTAAATCATTAACAGCCAGACTTTTTTGGTTGAAGATAAACGGTGTGCGCTCACGCAAAGTTAGTATTGATTTTAATATTTTTGTTTTTGTTGAGTTGTGCAAAAACGAATAGCAATGCACGATTCAATTTATTTGGTTTCGCAATGAAAAGAATTTATACCTTATTCTCTGTCATTTTTATTCTGTTTGGCGCGGCGGGCAATGCTCTAGCTGAGTCCAGCAAGGCTGCCGGTGGCTTTTTGGGTTTTGGTAAGCGCCAAGGTGAGACACATCGAAACAATTCGCCGGAAAATGTTGCGTCGCGAAAGGAATTTCAAAAGCAAAGACAGGGGGAGCGTGCTTTCGACCATCGCGCTGAAAAACCTGCTCTGGATAAACAAAACGGTGAAAACCCGAAACCAAACGCGCCTAGTGGTGACGGAGCAGGTAACGCAAAAACCGGCAGGTTGACTTTAGAAGAACGCCGAGCGCTTCGTCGGCAAATTCGTGAAGCTGGCAATGATATTTATACTAAGCCAAAATAGGAATGCTAACTGAGGCCAGTCTAAAAATCATATTGCGCAATAAATTTAGCGTCGATTTTGTTTCATTATCTTTTGTTGTTCCCGCTGCCAATCACGTTCTTTCTCGGTCTCGCGCTTGTCATGTTGTTTTTTTCCTTTTGCCAAACCAATCTGGCACTTAACCAAGCCTTTGCTGTAGTGCATGTTAAGCGGCACCATGGTGTACCCAGATCGTTCAACTTTGCCGATGAGCTTATTAATCTCAACGGCTTTTAAAAGTAATTTTCTGGTTCGGACAGAATCAGGGTGGATATGGGTTGATGCCGTTGGCAATGCGCCAATATGGGCGCCAAACAGAAAAATCTCACCGCTTTTGACAATGACGTAGGCTTCTTTAAGCTGAACACGTCCCGCCCGAATGGATTTAACCTCCCAGCCTTGTAAAACGATACCTGCTTCATATTGTTCCTCGATGAAATAATCGTGGAAAGCTTTTTTATTGTCGGCAATACTCATGCAATTTGAACTTTGATTCAGATCCCTTGCCACCAAAGGTGTCGAGTTTTCGTGCAAGGAACAGGGTGAGTCGGTTAGAATTTGGCATTTTAATTCATACCAAGTGGTAATTTTCGATGGCTGTCGTTCACAAAACAGTATTTATCTCGTACAGCGCCGCGCAGATGTTCGCGTTGGTCGAAAAGGTTGAAGATTACCCGAAATTTTTACCTTGGTGTGGTGATGTCAGCGTTTCTGAGCGTTCAACTCATGAACTGACAGCAACGCTGGCAATCAATTATCACGGCATTAAGCAAAAATTTACTACTAAAAATACTAATCTCCCACCGACTTCGATGGAGATGAATTTAGTCGAAGGTCCGTTTAAGCAACTCAAGGGAAGCTGGCGTTTCACCGAGTTACGTGCAGATGCATGCAAAATTGAGTTTGATTTGAATTATGAGTTTTCCAGCAAGCTATTGGAACATTTAATTGGCCCTGTTTTCAGCAAAATAACCAATAGTTTCGTAGACTCATTTTGCGCTCGCGCAGAACACGTTTATGGACTCTAAAACGCAATTCGAGGCAGCTCTCGGCAAGCGAATCAACATTCAAATTTGTTTTGCCATAGGTGCTGATGTGCAAACGTTGGAGCTTGAAATCGCACCAAATTTGAGCATACAAAACGTCTTAGATGATTCGATTATTTCTCAGCAGTTGCCACCATTAAGCCGGGAAAATGTGAAGCTCGGTATCTTCGGGAAAATTAAATCGATGGATGCCGAACTAAGAGACGGGGATAGGCTTGAGATTTATCAGCCTTTATTGGCACAACCGATGGAATCGCGTCGCCGACGCGCCAAAAAACAACTCAATACGCGCCAGATTAAAACGAGTTAACTTATTTGCAGTCGGCTAAATTTTTATTCACTTCCGCCAATTCCTGCGCACGTTTTGCGTCGTCTAGGTAGTTACGTTCGCCGTTTTTGTCGACACTTGCGATGCGGATGCCAGATTCAAGAGACTGTTTGTAAGTTCTTGCGCGCTCGCAGGCTTTATCTTTTTCCGCTTTAGCTTGCTGTTCTCCCGCCGCTTTTTTGTCTTTTTCTTCTTGCTCAGCGCGTCGTTTTAAAAAATCTTCGTTTTTGCTCGCTGTGGTCACAGGTTTTTGCAATTTTTCAGGGCTACTTGCTGCAGCATCTTTCGATTCTGTACTTGGTTCTAGGCTAGCTCTACCAGGCGACTTCAAAATCTTATTCTTCGGGACTGAGGCTGGCGGAGGTTGATCGGAAAATTGTTTGCTTCCTTTCTCATCAAGCCAAATCCATTGCGCAAAACAAATTTGCGTTGAAAGTACGAAAATTGTCGTTGTTGCGGTGAGAAATTTCAACATGATATGCCTTCAAAAGAAGCGGGAAGTAAGGGCTTTCAACGAGAGTTTTACACAGTTAGAGACTTGTCTGCAAGTATTCTGTATAATTCGGTTTTGCGCCTATAGGAAATACTATGCGTCTACTTCAAAAAGCACTCACTTTCGACGACGTGCTGCTGGTTCCAGCTTATTCTGACATTCTCCCCAAAGACACCTCCCTTGCGACTAGCCTCACGCGAAACATTCGGCTAAATATTCCCTTAGTTTCAGCGGCGATGGATACGGTCACTGAAAGCCGCTTGGCCATCGCCATGGCGCAAGAAGGTGGCATCGGTATCATTCATAAAAATTTGACGCCGAAAGAGCAGGCAAGAGAAGTGGCGAAAGTGAAGCGCTTTGAATCGGGCGTTCTGCGTGACCCTATTACCATTCCACCAAGCATGAAAATTCGTGATGTCATGGCGCTATCACAGCAGCATGGGATTAGTGGGTTTCCTGTGGTTGAAGGAAAAGAAGTGGTTGGGATCATCACGAATCGCGACTTGCGTTTTGAAGAAGAGTTAAATGCCGAAGCGCGGGCAAAAATGACGCCGCGTGAAAAGTTGGTTTTTGTAAAAGAGGGCGCTGATCTCGCCGAAGCGAAGCGCCTAATGAACAAGCATCGCTTAGAGCGCGTATTGGTAGTCGATGATCATTTCGAATTGCGCGGGCTGATTACAGTAAAAGACATTCAAAAATCCACCGAGCATCCGTTCGCCTCGAAGGATGAATTAGGCAAACTCCGCGTCGGTGCGGCCGTTGGCGTTGGTGCCGATAACGATGAACGAATCGATTTGCTCGCCAAAGCTGGTGTCGATGTCATTGTGGTGGATACAGCACACGGCCACTCGCGGGGCGTGTTAGAACGGGTTAAGTGGGTGAAAACAAATTACCCTCATATCGAAGTCATTGGCGGCAACATCGCAACGGCGGCGGCTGCTTTGGCATTGGTTGAGCATGGCGCAGATGCTGTGAAAGTGGGAATTGGCCCTGGTTCGATTTGCACCACGCGTATTGTCGCCGGCGTCGGTGTGCCACAAATTTCTGCTATTGCGAATGTTGCGAATGCGTTAAAAGGAACGGGAGTTCCATGCATCGCCGACGGTGGTGTGCGTTTTTCTGGCGACGTATCAAAAGCTTTAGCTGCTGGTGCTTCGACTGTCATGATGGGTAGCATGTTTGCCGGCACGGAAGAAGCGCCAGGCGAGGTTATTCTATTTCAAGGGCGCAGCTTTAAATCGTATCGTGGCATGGGTAGTCTCGGTGCAATGGCGGACGGCTCTGCTGATCGCTATTTCCAGGACGCCTCAAACAACGCAGATAAACTCGTGCCCGAAGGAATTGAAGGGCGTGTGGCGTATAAAGGTAGCGTGCTGGCTATCCTTTATCAACTCGTTGGTGGAGTGCGTTCCTCAATGGGATATTGTGGTTGCGCGACGATTTCCGATCTACATTCGAAGGCTGAGTTCGTCGAAATTACGTCGGCAGGCATGCGTGAATCGCACGTACACGATGTGCATATCACAAAGGAAGCACCTAATTATCGGTCTGAGTAAGGTGCGCTTGAATGGCGGTTTGTCGATTTTTACGCCAATGTTGAAACATTACGGAAGTTGACATGACCATACAAACGGATCAAGCAGGCGCGGTTAGTCTGCTGATGATGAATATAGGTTTTGAAGACCCTGAGTCGGAGCGTTATCAAACGCGTCTCGCGCGTTTTGAACGGCTAGGTGTAAAGTTGTTTGGCGTGGCGAATTGCCTGATCGCATTTGGGAAAATGTCTGCTCAAATTGATCGCAGCGAAACTTCAATGGCTGCCTTGGAAGCGAATTTCTGTGACAGCCTCGTTTTTCCGAATGAAATACAGGTGATTGAAGATGCCCGCATACATGCGCAATGTTCTTCTAATCCCAATGTTGTCGGCGCGCCGTTTATTCGGTTTTTTGCTTCACATCCGATTTTTGACGTGAAGAAAAATCATGTTGGAAACGTTGTCTTAATTGACTATAAAGTCAGAACATTGGATGACGAAGAGCGCTTACATCTGGCTGATTTAGCACATTTGGTGGAGCGCGAATTGGTCATGAGTTTGATGTATCAAGCGCAACAGGACCTCATTAAACAAAATCGAAATCTCAAACGAGAATCGCTGATTGACCCGACACTAGGCACATGGAACAAAGCCGCGATAAATCGTTCCTTGCAGATTGAAACCGAACGTTGCACCAAGGCGGAAAAGCCGCTGTCGCTTATGTTTGCCGGTGTTGATCAAATCGATAAGATACGTGCGGTGCACGGCATTGCGTCGAGTGACATGGTGATGCTAAAAGTGGTGAGTCGTATTCGCTCCTGCATCCGACCATTCGACGCACTCGGTCGATTTGGAAATGATATTTTCTTGATGGTTTTACCTGGGGCATCTAATTTGGTTGCCACTGCCGTGGCCGAAAGAATTCGGCTTGCCGTTCTGGCGAACCCAGATCAAATAGATGGTGAGAGTGTTCAAATCTCAATAAGCGCCGGCATTATTTCGACAGATTTGTTTGCGGGTGTTGATTCTGAATCGCTTATTCATCTCGTCGAAAAAGCGTATCTTGCTGCAAAAAAAGAGGGTGGAAACTGCATTAGAAAAGCATCACCCGACCAATTGTTTGTTATTGATTAAATTATGCGTACAAAAATTCTTATCCTTGATTTTGGTTCACAAGTCACTCAGTTAATCGCACGGAGGGTGCGTGATGCAGGTGTGTTCTCTGAGGTACATCCATACGACGTGAGTGACACATTCATTCAAGGGTTCGGCGCAGCCGGCATTATCTTGTCAGGCGGCCCAAGCAGCGTGACAGAGGGAGATACGCCACGCGCACCGGCAGCGGTGTTTGCGGCTGGCGTGCCCGTGCTGGGAATCTGTTACGGCATGCAAACTATGGCAGAGCAATTAGGTGGCGCGGTTGAAAACGGTAAAGTACGTGAATTTGGTTATGCCGAAGTGCGAGCACGGGGACATACAGCTTTATTAGATGGCATTAACGATTTTGTCACGGCGGAAGGCCACGGCATGCTCAAGGTTTGGATGAGTCACGGTGATAAAGTCAATCAAATGCCAGATGGTTTCAAACTGATGGCATCAACCGAGAATTGCCCTATCGCCGCCATGGCGGATGAAACGCGGCGCTTTTATGGCGTGCAGTTTCACCCAGAAGTTACTCATACCAAGCAGGGCGAGGCGATTATTGGTCGTTTCATACACCAAATTTGCGGCTGTAAATCGGAGTGGAATATGCCCGATTACATCAGCGAAGCGATTGCAACAATTCGCGCACAAGTTGGTAAGGACGAAGTAATTCTCGGCTTGTCAGGTGGTGTAGACAGCAGCGTGGCGGCAGCACTCATCCATCGGGCAATTGGCGACCAACTCACCTGCGTATTTGTTGACCATGGTTTATTGCGCCTAGACGAAGGCAACATGGTGATGGATATGTTCGCCAAAAATCTCGGCGTTAAAGTCATTCATGTCGATGCCGCAGATCAATTCATGGGGCATTTGGCAGGCGTTACTGACCCTGAAGCAAAACGCAAAATTATTGGACGCGAGTTTGTTGAAGTGTTTCAAGCCGAATCGGCAAAGTTGAAAAACGCAAAGTGGCTAGCACAAGGCACGATTTATCCTGACGTCATTGAAAGTGCAGGCAAAGGAAAAAAAGCTTCGCATACGATCAAAAGCCATCACAACGTTGGCGGCTTGCCAGATACCTTGAACTTGAAACTGCTTGAGCCACTGCGTGAACTATTCAAGGATGAAGTCCGTAAGTTGGGCGTGGCACTAGGGCTGCCACATGCGATGGTATATCGCCATCCATTTCCCGGACCGGGATTAGGTGTGAGAATTTTGGGCGAAGTGAGAAAAGAATTTGCCGATCTATTGCGCCGCGCCGATGCCATTTTTATTGAAGAATTGCGCAATACATCTGTTGAAGGCCTACCGACTGGTCAAGCCATGAATTGGTACGATGCCACTAGTCAAGCATTCGCCGTATTTTTACCAGTGAAATCGGTCGGGGTAATGGGAGACGGACGTACCTATGAATATGTGGTTGCCCTTCGCGCGGTGCAAACACTCGACTTCATGACAGCCCATTGGGCTCATTTGCCGCACGAACTTTTGGGTAAAGTATCCAATCGCATTATTAATGAAGTACGGGGTATTAATCGCGTTGTGTACGATATTTCCGGCAAGCCTCCTGCAACAATAGAGTGGGAATAATTTGCCGTGACCTATAGCGTAAAAGAAATTTTTTACACCCTGCAGGGTGAAGGCAATCATGCTGGGCGTCCTGCGGTTTTTTGTCGTTTTAGCGGTTGTAATTTATGGAGTGGGCGGGAAGAAGACCGATCAACGGCTGTATGCCAATTTTGTGATACCGACTTTGTCGGCACAGATGGCTTGGGTGGCGGTAAGTTTTTAACCGCTGCTGCATTGGCGGATCGTATCAATGGTCTGTGGCCAATAACATATGCAAAATCAAAGTATGTGGTTTTTACCGGCGGTGAGCCGCTGTTGCAGCTCGATGCAGACTTGATCCAAGCCATGCACGATGTGGGTTTTGAGATTGCGATAGAAACTAACGGCACAATTCCCGTACCCGCTGGCGTTGATTGGATTTGTGTTAGTCCCAAAATGGGCGCGAACTTGGTTGTCTTTAAAGGTAACGAGCTAAAAGTCGTCATCCCACAAGCCGGACAGGCAATGCAAGACTACGCAGCGCTCGATTTTGAGCATTTTTTTGTGCAGGCGATGGATGGTCCATTACTCGCAAAAAATTTGAACTTGGCAATCGAATTTTGTAAGTCAAATCCTCAGTGGAAGCTCAGTTTGCAAACCCATAAATTACTCCAAATTCCTTAATTTTTTTAAAGTACTACATGCTTACCATCACCAGAAAAGTCGAGTTCGATACTGGGCATCGAATTCCAGACCACAATAGCCAATGCCGCAATTTGCATGGGCATCGCTACACCTTGCTAATTACTCTAACAGGTGATGTGGTTGAAAAAGACGGTGAATCGGATAACGGCATGATTATGGATTTTGGCGATATCAAAGCGCTGGCGAACCAATACTTAGTGGATTTGTGGGATCACGCGTTCATCGTGTATGAAAAAGATACCGTCGTCAGACAATTTTTGGAAAGCATGCCCAATCACAAAACGGTCGTGATAGACCGGGTTCCGACCGTAGAAAATCTAGCTAAAATTGCTTTCGATATGTTGAAAGATGTCTACCATGATCGATATGGTCGGCACCTCTCACTGACAAAAATTACGCTGTACGAGACGCCGAATTGTTGGGCTGAAATTGACGGGTAATCTGTCGTTTTTTTAATGCGTAGCCGAAGCTTTTCAATTTTATCGGCGTAGGAAATCTCGCTTTTCTTACCAATAATCCCACACCGCAACGCAAAATCAACGAAATGAATGACGACTATTTCATGGCGATGGCATTGGCGCAGGCACAGAAAGCAAAACTTGCTGGTGAAGTGCCCGTTGGCGCTATTGTGGTAAAAAATGGCGAGGTCATCGGTTCTGGCTTTAATCAACCTATTGGCACGCATGATCCTACCGCGCACGCCGAAATAATTGCGTTGAAGCAGGCGGCAAAGCATCTCGGAAACTACCGCTTACCAGGATGTGAATTGTTTGTGACCCTAGAGCCATGCGTGATGTGCGCCGGTGCGATGTTGCACGCACGACTTTCACGCGTCGTATTTGCTGCTAACGACCCCAAAACCGGTGCGTGCGGCTCTGTGCTACACCTTTTTGAACCAAGTAATCTAAACCATCAAACCATATCGGTTGGTGGCGTGTTGGCTGATGAATGCGGACAAATGTTGAAAAATTTTTTCGCCGAGCGGCGCGCCGCGGCGGCCGAACAAAAACGGCAATCCCTACAAAGTGGCGAGCCACATTCACAGGAGTAGAGGTCGTTCAAAATGACATTTAAAGCATTTCAGACGCTGGGCGCCTCCGCGCAAAATCTCGGCATCGCGATTGTTCCAGTTAGTGGGTGTGCAGTAGATGAGGCAAGCATACTGCGTGCTGAACAATTATTGCGCCACCATGGCTACGAGGTAACCAACTACTATTCACACGACCAACGTTACCAACGCTTTGGCGCCACGGACGAGCGCCGATTGCAGCTGCTTTATGAGGCGGTGAATAATCCATCTGTACAAATCATTATGGCTTTACGCGGTAGCTATGGCCTGTCCAGGCTGCTGAGTCAAATTGATTTCGACTTTCTCGCTAGAAGCGAAAAAATCTTTGTGGGACATAGCGACTTTAATGCCTTACAAAGTGCCTTGCTAGCCAAAACGGGTATGCGCAGCGTTTGTGGCCCCATGCTTTGCGATGATTTTAGTCGGGGAGATACGAGTGATTTCACGCTAGAACATTTTTTTTCTTGCCTACGTCAGCGTGAACAAAGTGTCAGTTTCGATACAGTGAGTCGGGAGACAGTTCAAGTAGCGGGAACACTTTGGGGTGGAAATCTTGCCATGCTTGTCCATCTCCTTGGAAGCGAGTATTTTCCAAAAATTGAGAGAGGTATTTTATTTCTTGAAGATATTGGCGAACACCCCTATCGAGTTGAACGTATGTTTTTGCAATTGCACCATGCGGGCATCTTGGAAAATCAGGCCGCTATCGTGCTCGGCGATTTCTCTGGCTACAAACTAGCGCCGCATGATAATGGTTACGAATTTGAGCAAATGCTTGAATACCTAAGAAGTGTTATTCACGTACCGATTGTGACTGGTTTGCCATTTGGGCACATCAAAGATAAGGTCTCTTTGGTGCTTGGCGCGGCTGCTAGTCTGATAATAGAAGATGGCTTGGCAAACCTCACTATGCGATATTGATATGACGAGTTTAAAAGAAAAACGCCCAGTTGGAGACTGGGCGTTTTTCATTGATGTGCTGACTAAAGTTTAGTCTGCAGCATAGATGTCGTTGTCTTTGGTTTCTTTGACGAACAGCATACCAATCACGAATGTGGCACTTGCGATCACGATTGGGTACCACAGCCCATAGTAAATATCGCCCTTCAAAGCCACCAAGGCGAACGCGGTCGTCGGTAATAAACCACCAAACCAGCCGTTACCAATGTGGTATGGCAACGACATCGAGGTATAGCGAATGCGGGTCGGGAACATCTCCACCAACATCGCTGCGATTGGTCCATAAACCATCGTCACGTAGATGACTAAAATTACCAACAATACCAACACCATGAAGTGGTTGATCTGTTCTGGATTTGCTTTCGCTGGGTAACCTGCCGCTTTGATTTCGTCGCCTAGTTCCTTTTTGAACGCCTTATCTTTTGCAGCGGCATCTTCTTTAGATAAACCAGTTGCGTCATAACCTTGAATGACTTTTTCACCGATCTTAATCGTAGCAATGCTGCCAGGTGCGCCTTCAACGGTTGAGTAGTTCACTGATGAGCTTGCCAGCACCGTGCGGGAAATGTCGCATGATGATGTGAACTTCTTCGTGCCCGTTGGGTTGAATAAAAACTGGCAACTTGCAGGATCGGCCGTTACAACAACAGGCGCACTAGTTAAAGCTTTCTCCAAGGCAGGGTTTGCATAGTGAGTCAGCGCATTAAAAATGGGGAAGTAAGTGATTGCGGCGATTAAGCATCCGGCCATGATGATAGGTTTGCGACCGATTTTATCGGAAAGACTACCGAAGATGATGAAGAACGGCGTGCCAATCAATAGTGAGCCAGCAATGAGATAGTTTGCCGTAACGCCATCTACCTTCAAAGTTTGTTGAAGGAAGAACAGCGCGTAAAACTGACCTGTGTACCAAACCACCGCTTGTCCAGCGGTCAAACCAATCAATGCCAAAATAACGATCTTCAAGTTTTTCCACTTACCGAAGGATTCTGTCAGCGGTGCTTTGGACGTTTTACCTTCCGCCTTCATTTTTGCAAATGCAGGTGATTCATTCATCGACAAGCGAATCCAGACCGAAATCCCCAACAAGAACACGGATACTAAAAACGGAACGCGCCAGCCCCAACTTGCAAAAGCTTCTTCGCCAACGATAGTGCGCGTACCGAGAATAACCATCAATGACAAGAACAAACCTAAGGTGGCAGTAGTTTGAATCCATGATGTAAATGCACCACGTTTGCCATGCGGAGCATGTTCGGCCACATAAGTCGCAGCACCGCCATATTCACCGCCCAACGCCAAACCTTGCAAAATGCGCAGCGAAATTAGAATCACAGGTGCCGCAATTCCAATAGTTGCGTAATTTGGAAGAATGCCGACGCAGAAGGTAGAGGCACCCATAATCAAAATCGTGACCAAGAACGTGTATTTCCGCCCGATCATGTCGCCCAAGCGACCGAACACAACAGCGCCGAAAGGTCGTACGATGAAGCCTGCTGCAAATGCCAGTAGGGCAAAAATAAATGCAGTGTTTGGATCGGTGCCAGCAAAAAATTGTTTGGCAATAATGGCTGCGAGTGAGCCATATAGGTAAAAGTCATACCATTCAAAAACCGTACCTAATGAAGACGCAAAAATAACTTTGCGTTCCTCCGCGGTCATGCCTTCCGACGTTGTTTGTATAGTCGCCATGCTTGTCTCCCATGAATGTTTATGTTTTGAATCTTCCATGCGTATTTAGCGCATAGTAGACGCCGCAAATTTAAAACTTACTTTTTACGCAAGTTGAGTGTGCGACTCAAAACTTACGGTAGGCTGTCTCCAAACTTACAAAAGTCTTACATGACAACAATTTTTGGCTTCTTTATTGATGTGGAAAGAGCGCTAAATCGGGTCAGGACTTTTGCGAACGACCGTATTTAGAATATGTTATTCTGGTTTTCCTTTTTCCCAGCGCCGGACTGTGCGCTCGGTAAAGTATGCTGCGACGCCATAATTCAAATGGAAATTTCAAGCATTCAGACACCGGTTCGTCGCTTGATGACAGTTTGATTATCGCCCCCGACTTTTGCCTTAATTTGCTTACCCACTAATCATAAACTGGAGACCAACATGACTGATGCTGTAATTGTTTCGACCGCACGTACAGGACTAGCAAAATCGTGGAAGGGTTCGTTCAATATGACGCATGGCGCGACTTTAGGCGGTCATGTTTTATCGGCAGCGATTTTGCGTGCAAAACTTGATGCTGGCGAAATAGAGGACGTTGTGATGGGATGCGCAACACCAGAAGGTGCCACTGGCAGCAATATTGCGCGGCAAATCGCCTTGCGCGCAGGTTGCCCAGTAAGCACGGCGGGTATGACGATTAATCGTTTTTGCTCTTCTGGCTTGCAAACTATTGCCACAGCGGCACAACGGATTATTGCGGGCGAAGGCGACATTTACGCGGCCGGTGGGGTTGAGTCGATTTCTTGTGTGCAGAACGAAGCCAACATGCACATGCTGGTAGAAACCTGGCTCAAGCAAAATAAGCCAGAAGTCTATTGGCCCATGCTGCAAACGGCAGAGACCGTGGCTAAACGCTACAACATTTCACGTGAGCGGCAAGATGAATATGGCGTGCAAAGCCAGCAGCGCGCTGCTGCGGCGCAAGCGGCTGGCCGCTTCGATGCCGAGATCGTGCCGATGACCACGGTGATGGGCGTTGCCGATAAAGAAACTGGCATGTTGACGACGAAAGAAGTCACCATTTCATCCGACGAAGGCATACGCGCTGACACCACTTTGGAAGCAGTGGCCAAGATTCGCTCAGCCGTGCCTGGCGGTGTGATTTCAGCGGGTAACGCCAGCCAATTTTCTGATGGTGCGTCAGTGGCGATAGTGATGAATAGCAAAGTGGCGGAAGCCAAGGGCTTGCAACCGCTCGGTATTTTCCGTGGTTTTGCAGTAGCGGGATGTGAACCAGACGAAATGGGAATCGGCCCGGTGTTCGCGATTCCTAAACTGTTAAAACGCGCGGGCTTAACGGTTGCCGACATCGGCTTGTGGGAATTGAACGAAGCGTTCGCCGTGCAAGTTTTGTATTGCGCAGATAAATTGGGTATTCCTATGGATAGGCTGAACGTCAATGGCGGTGCCATCGCGGTTGGGCATCCGTACGGTGTGTCGGGCGCTCGCTTAACGGGCCATGCTTTAATCGAAGGCAAACGGCGCGGCGTAAAGTATGTGGTGGTCACCATGTGTATCGGTGGTGGCCAAGGCGCTGCTGGTTTGTTTGAAGTTGCCTAGCTAGCTCGCTGCGCTTTAACAGCGACATTGCCCTTGCTTGTAATGGCGTGATGCGAAGGTTTCTTGTGTAAGTTTGCGCGCCGTACCACGTGCGGCGCAGTCTTTGACCTCTTTCACTTTCTGACATTTTCCCATGCAATCTAAACTCGTCTCCCGCCGCGATCTCGACTTTCTTTTGTATGAGTGGCTTCATATTGACGCATTGAGCCAGCGCGAACGCTTTGCCGAGCACAGTAAAGAAACCTTCAATGCCGTACTCGATACCTGCGAAAACATCGCCAGCGATTTATTTGCCACGCATAACAAAAAGAACGACCAGCAGGAGCCGCATTTTGATGGGGAAACGGTTCATATCATTCCTGAAGTTAAAGTCGCGTTAAGCGCTTTTTCGGCAGCGGGTTTAATCGCTGCCGGGCAAGACTTTGAACGGGGCGGCATGCAACTGCCTTGTGTGGTTGAGAAAGCAGGATTTGCCTACTTCACGGCGGCCAATGCCGGCACAAGCGCCTACCCGTTTTTGACCATTGGTGTTGCCAACACCTTGACGAAATGTGGTACGCCTGAGCAAATCAAAACTTATGTCGAACCCATGTTAGCGGGGCGCTTTTTCGGCACCATGTGCCTCTCGGAGCCGCAAGCTGGCTCTAGCTTATCGGACATCACGACCCGCGCAGAGCCGCAAGCGGATGGCAGCTATCGACTTACAGGTAACAAGATGTGGATATCGGGCGGCGAACACGAACTAGCAGAAAATATAGTGCACTTAGTGTTGGCGAAAGTACCCGATGAAAATGGCGCGTTAATTCCTGGCGTGAAAGGAATTTCACTCTTCATTGTGCCCAAAATATTGGTGAACGGCGACGGCAGTTTGGGCGAACGTAATGACGTCGTTCTGGCGGGCTTAAATCATAAAATGGGTTACCGCGGGACGACGAATTGCTTATTGAATTTTGGCGAAGGAAAGTTTCAGCCGCAAGGTAAATCCGGTGCAATCGGCTATCTCGTGGGTACGCTGCACAAAGGCTTGGCAAATATGTTTCACATGATGAACGAGGCGAGGATCGGTGTCGGCTTAGGTGCGGTGATGTTGGGTTATAGCGGTTATTTGCACGCGCTGGATTACGCAAGAAATCGCCCCCAAGGACGTCATCCCTTGGCAAAAGATCCCGCCACGCCGCAGCTTCCTATCATTGAACATACCGATGTAAAGCGCATGCTCTTAGCGCAAAAAACCTATGTGGAAGGCGGCTTGGCCTTGAGTTTGTACTGCGCCCGTTTGGTCGATGACGAACGCACGGCAACCAGTCCAGAAGCGCGCACGCAAGCCAGTTTGCTGTTAGAAATTTTGACGCCTATTGTTAAATCATGGCCCTCGCAATGGTGTTTAGAAGCGAATAGTCTCGCCATTCAAGTGCACGGTGGCTATGGCTATACGCGTGAATACAATGTTGAGCAGTTGTACCGCGATAATCGTCTCAATCCTATCCACGAAGGCACGCATGGTATTCATGGCTTGGATTTATTAGGACGCAAAGTCAGCATGCAAAATGGCGCGGCCTTGCAATTGCTCATGCGAGAAATTCAAAGCTGCATCAATCATGCAAGTGCCCAAGTCGAGCTGCAAGACTATGCGCAAGCACTTAACCAAACCGTGCAACGCTTAGCGTTTGTGACGCAAAAACTGTATGCCGCTGGTGACGCGAATATCACGCTCGCCAATGCCTCACTCTATTTGGAGGCGATGGGGCATATCGTGATTGCGTGGATCTGGCTAGAACAGGCATTGCTAGCGACGAAAGCAGTGAAACAGCAAGAGGCACAGCACGATGCTAATTTTTATGCAGGCAAGCTACAAGCCTGCCAGTATTTCTTCCGCTGGGAGCTGCCCAAAGTGCAACAGCAGTTTGATTTATTAGTGAGTTTGGATACCACCACGCTCGATATGCAGGATGCATGGTTTTAGGCTATCTTCGTTGTAACACGTGCTTGTAGAGCGTGGTGAATGGCACTGGTTCGACGGTGATCATTGAAGAAAAATCTCGCCGCAAAGACGCAGAGAACGCAGAGAAAAATCTTTGTCCTCAGCGACCTTTGCGACTCTGCGGCAAGGTTCTTTTTTCATTTGATGTCTCGTTCGTACAGCCATTTTTTTTCGGGCAAGTTGCTCATCAAGTTCTGGTTTTGTTTATCAATAGCTTATATATACTGGTTATAAGTATTAATTAGATGCGCCTTTAAAATAAGCGCAAATTAGGGTAAAAATTGGCATACTCCCACTTTTTAGGAATCGTGTAATGAAAAATTCGGTCCGCACATCGCAACAACTTTTTGATTTAACAGGCAAAACCGCGCTTGTTACGGGTGGCTCACGCGGTTTAGGTTTGCAAATGGCGGAGGCCTTGGCAGAGCAGGGCGCGAAAGTCGTGCTGTCCTCTCGCAAGCAAGCAGATCTTGATGAGGCAGTTGCGCATCTCAAAGCACGCGGTTTTGAGGCCAGCGCCATTGCCGCTGATTTGAGCGACGCGAATAGTATCAAGCCCTTGGTTGATGAGGCTCTAGCGCGCCTCGGGCAGATCGATATTTTGATCAACAATGCGGGCGCGACCTGGGGCGCACCCGCAGAAGATTACCCTGTGGATGCTTGGGACAAGGTCATGAACTTGAACATTCGCAGTATTTTTATGGTCTCGCAAGAAGTCGGCAAACGTTCCATGATTCCGCGTAAATACGGCCGCATTATTAACATCGCTTCCATTGCTGGATTAGCAGGGAATCCCCCGGGCACCATGCAGACTATCGCGTACAACACCTCGAAAGCGGCGGTGATTAACTTTACGCGCACTTTGGCGGGAGAATGGGGGCGGTATGGCATTACGGTCAATGCCATCGCGCCGGGATTTTTTCCCTCAAAAATGACCGCCGGCATTTTGCAGCACATAGGGGAAGAAAAGCTCGCCAAAGGCTCGCCACTTCAACGAATAGGTGACGATGAAGACTTAAAAGGCGCAGCGCTTTTGTTTGCCTCTGATGCCGGCAAACATATTACGGGCCAAACTTTGGCTGTTGACGGTGGCGTTTCCGCCGTCTAAGGCACTCACACATAAGATGAAAAACGCTCCTCTCTCTGGCATGCAGGTCGGTCTTAACCCATTCTTGCAACAACTGGGCGTTGAGATACTCAGTGCGGAAAATGGACGCGCACAGTTATCGCTCACGCTGTCCGAACAACATATGAATAGCTGGCAAATCACGCATGGCGGCGTATTGATGAGTCTGTTAGATGTGGCAATGGCGATGGCAGGGCGCTCTGCCCATCCCGAGCAAAAGGGCGTGGTCACGGTCGAGATGAAGACCATGTTTTTGCAAGCGGGGGGCGGTCCGACTGAACGCTTATTGGTCACGGGCGAGGTTTTTCACCGTTCGACCACCATGTGTTTTTGCGAAGGCGCAATTACGCTGGGCGAACAACTGGTTGCAAAAGCCAGTGGCACATTTAAGTACTTGCGTCGCTTGCCACCGACGAAAAAAAATGAAGTGAGCCAGACGGATGGCAGTGATTAAGTTACTGCCAATCTAACTTTCATCTTCGCCGCCAGCAAAATTTTTTAGAAGAATATGACAATGACTTCACTCATTTTTCACCATTACCCGAACTCGCCTTTTTCGGAAAAAATTCGCCTCATTTTTGGTTACAAAAAGCTAGCGTGGCAATCCGTGATAGTACCCACCACGATGCCAAAGCCGGATGTAATCGCGCTAACGGGTGGCTATCGCCGCACCCCAATACTGCAAATTGGCGCGCATATTTATTGCGACACGGCGTTGATTGCGGACAAGTTGGAAGCCTTGTGCCCAACACCCAGCCTCTATCCAGCGGCATCATCAGGCGTAGCGCGGCATCTCGCGCAATGGGCAGATAGCAGCCTATTTTGGGCGGCCATTACCTATGTGTTTCAACCCGCTGCCATGCCGCAGATTTTTGCTAACGTGCCGCCTGAACAAGTCCAAGCGTTTGGCGCAGATCGTGCAGCCATGCGCGGCAACGCGCCACGAATGAGTGTGGCCGAGGCGACCGGGCATCTACAAGAATATCTACGGCGCACCGAAGCAATGCTCGCGCATGGCCAGCCCTACTTATTGGGGGGCGAGCTATGTATTGCCGACTTTTCCGTTTATCAAGCGCTGTGGCTAGTGCGCCGCGTGCCTGCCGTCGCGAGTATTCTGCAGCCGTATGAAAAATTACTGGCGTGGATGGATAGAGTTGCAGCGGTCGGGCATGGAACAAGCGAAAAAATGAAGAGTGAACAAGCGATACAAATCGCCAAAGAGACAGATTTGGACGATGAGCTATTGTTCAACGGCGGCTTGCCCCTAACCGACTATCATCAGATTGCCATAGGCGAACGGGTTGCGATTACACCCACCGACTATGCGCTTGATCCTGTTGAAGGCACCTTACTTATCAATGCCGCCAATGAATTTGCTGTGTTGCGTGAAGATGAACGAGCGGGGCAAGTCATCGTGCACTTCCCAAGAATCGGGTTTCAGATGAAACCCGTCAAGACGATTTGAACTTTTAAACATCCAATAATCAAAGGTAAAAAATGAAAACTTTTAAAAACAGAGTCACCGTCATTACGGGTGGTGCGAGTGGCTTCGGTAAAGAATTTGCCCTATTTGCCGCCCGTTTAGGCATGAAGATCGTAATTGCTGACGTGCAGCAAGATGCCTTAGATGCAGTACACACTGAACTGACCGTGCTTGGTGCGGATGTGCTTGCCGTGCGGTGCGACGTGCGCCACGCCAATGAAGTACAAGCCTTAGCCGACGCCACTATGCAACATTTTGGCGCCGTACATTTGGTCTTCAACAACGCGGGTGTAGGCTCAGGCGGCTTGATCTGGGAAAACAGCCAAGCCGATTGGGAATGGGTGCTAGGCGTGAATTTATGGGGCGTGATTCATGGCGTACGTATTTTTACCAATCTTATGTTGGCGTGCGCAAAACAAGATCCTGAATACGAAGGCCACATTGTCAATACCGCATCCATGGCGGGCATGCTGAACGCACCCACGTTGGGCGTCTATAACACCTCCAAGCATGCCGTCGTGTCGCTGACAGAAACGCTGTACCAAGATCTCGAATTGATGCAATTGCCGATTAATGCGTCCGTTTTGTGTCCGTATTTTGTGCCAACGGGTATTAGCCAATCGCACCGCAATCGGCCCGAAGACGTACCTTCTGGCGCAATCACCGCAAGCCAGCGCGCGGCACAAATCATGTCGGATAAGGCAGTCAACTCTGGAAAAATCACCGCTGCTGAAGTCGCTGAAAAAACCTTCAATGCAATTCGCGACCAACAGTTCTATATCTTCTCCCACGAAGGTGCATTAGCGGGCGTGCAAACGCGTATGGAAGACATTATGTTGCAACGTAACCCTAGCGATCCGTATGAAGCAACACCGCATATTCGCGAAATGCTGCGCGCTAAGATTGGCGCGGCTGGATAAAAGTGACCCTTTGGGAATCCGATTTGGACATCAGGCAAACATATGAATTAGATATACTTACTGATGTATTATTTAAAAGCGCTTATAAATAAAGCGCAAATGAGCTAAAAATTTTTAATTTTGATGGAGTATGTTATTTATTGATGCAACATCTGACCTACAGTTTCTACTTTTTGCTTTCGATGGAAGGTGATTTTCATGACGCTTGAGATAACAAGCAATCAATTCGCAACACTTGAAAATGGCACACGCTTGCATTACGCCAGTGTGGGCGACGCGAGTAAGCCGTTAATGCTTTTCGTGCACGGCTTTCCGGAATTTTGGTTTGAATGGGCGGCGCAGCTAAGCGCATTTGGCGGCAAATTTCATGCGGTCGCCCCTGATTTGCGCGGCTTCAATTTATCAGATATGCCCAGCGACCCAAAAGCGTATCGCGCCAAACACATTATTGACGACCTTCGTTTGTTTATCGCCCATTGCGGACACAAAAAAGCCATCATTGTCGCGCACGATTGGGGTGGTGCAATTTGCTGGGGATTAGCGATAGCGTTCCCCGAGCTGGTAGAAAAATTAATCATCATCAATTCACCGCATCCCTATCTGTTTATGCAAGCCTTGCAAAACGACCCGAAGCAACAAGCATCGAGTCAATACATGAACTGGTTACGTAGCCCGGGATCTGAAGTGGCACTGGCAAAAAATGAGTTTGCTCTAGTGGAAGGGTTTTTTAATGGCATGGGGCAGGGCGAAGCAACATGGTTTGACGCAGCCACGCGGGCGCGCTATCACGAAAGCTGGCAACGCGGCTTGGTAGGCGGCGTCAATTACTACCGCGCCTCACCCTTACATCCTCCAACAGGGGGCGATGAGACCAAGGTGCAACTCGACCCATCTGAATTCAAAGTGAACGTACCCACGCGTGTCATTTGGGGAGAAAACGACAAAGCGTTACCGGCGAGTTTGTTAAATGGACTAGAAGAATTTGTGCCGGACTTACAGGTCGTGCGAATTCCGAACGGTTCGCATTGGGTGGTGCATGAGCAGCCTTTGTTGGTGAACCAAATGATCGGCGAATTTGTCACTAACATCGCATAGGTCATGCGTGTCAGCGTGCTAGCATCCTTTCTTTGTTTTTTAAAATTTAATATGAATACGACATTACGGCGCGCTACTAATTGGTTTTCTTTGCTAGGCTTGCTTTTATTTTTATCAGTAAATGTAAATGCTCAACAATACGAACTTGCACCGTCACCGGCATTAGCATGCTTGACGCTGACACCTGGCGCACCCAGCACGATTGAATACCCAGAGGCCCTTTACAAATCGAAATCTTCTGGCAAGGTTATTGTTGATCTTGAATTTTTTGATCCAGAAGCGGCGCCAAAGGTCGAGGTGTTTGATCAATATGTTGAAAGCCAATTTATTTTAGTGGTCAAGAAACACGTTGCGCAATTTCGCCTTCCGTGTATAAAAAACGGCGATGCGCCAGTGCATTTTCGCCAAGAATATAATTTTCTTCCGCATGATAGTCGGCGGGTTGTCTCATCGACGCCAATCGATTTGGCGCATCAAAAAAAGATAAAGCAATTGCAGTGTATTGCACACATCAAGCCAGGGACTAGACCTCGCTTCCCAGTATCCGCCTTACGCCGCGGCTCACAAGGTAATTTTTTTGTTGCACTGCGCTTTAATAGCCCAGATCAACCACCAGTTGTAACTTGGTTAGCCGCAGCTTCGGATTCACATTTAAAGGAATCGGTAGCTGATTTTGTCGAGGGTCTTCGGATGCCTTGCTTAGACGATACGCCGTTCGTTAGCACATTTATATATAGCTTCAACATCGAAGGTGGTTCTCGCGTATTTCTGAAAGATAGCGACTTACTCGGTTTCCTTAGCTCCGCACGCGAGATGCAAAAACCTGTGGAGTTTGATTTTGACACGATGAATTGCCCATTCGATTTGCGGGTAAATTACCGGCGTCCATACGCTCCGAGTGGGATTGGTGAATTAGAAAATTCAAACATTGCACGCAAACCATTTTTGGCATGGCTTTCTAAAGTCACACTGGATCTCAATGAAAGTGACAATAATCGCGTGTTAGGTTCGATTTTTACGTTGCATGTGCCGTGTGGTTCGTTAAAACTATAAGCAAAGACGGGCGCTTGAAATTCGTCTCTTTGTCTTAATGTATGTGGCTTGACTTTATTTACTTTTTACAAAAATAAAATGAAAAACTACACCATCCAATTCGGCGACTGGACGACTCTGCAAGCGGATGCGCAATCAGTTCGCACTGCTGTTTTCGTTGTAGAGCAAAAAATTCCCGCTGAGTTGGAATGGGATGTAATGGATGCGCAGTGTCTGCATGCAGTTGCGTATGACATGAACAAAAATCCCATCGGCACGGGGCGGCTTTTACCCGATGGACACATTGGGCGCATGGCTGTGTTGGAATCCGCCCGTGGCAGCGGTGTAGGCGCAGAGTTGTTGCGTTTGCTGATGGAGCACGCGCGTGTGCGTGGCGAAGTTGCAGTGCAACTTAACGCGCAGTTAACGGCGGAATCGTTCTATTCAAAAGCGGGCTTTACGCGCGAAGGCGAGTTGTTTGATGAAGCGGGGATACCGCACGTGCACATGACGAGAAATTTCTAGTCGGCTTTGGTACCAAAAGGTAAATTCCCCGTCAATAAGTCCCAATACATCACCCAATCTCCCATCAATGAATAAAAAGGGTAGGTGAACGTCGCTGGGCGATTTTTTTCAAAGAAAAAATGTCCCACCCAAGCAAAGCCATATCCGGCGACGGGCATGGCGATTAGGAAGTAAAGCTGCCCATGCAGAACGTACGCTGCAAGCAAGCCCAGCACTAAGCTGCTCCCAACAAAATGCAATTGTCGGCACACTTTATTTTGATGTTGGCTCAAATAAAACGGATAAAACTCGGCGAAGGTTTTAATTTTGTCTGACATGGCGGCTTTCTGGTTTATCGGAGTAAGTCAAGCGATACATTGTTTTGCGGCACCGGCACATTGGGCACAAAGCAAATAAAAAATTGTTTTTCTCAGCGTTCTCTGCGTCTCTGCGGCGCACAGTTTTAAGTATTTTCCACCTTAAACCAGCGCCACCAAAACACCCGCACATAGTACCAAACTGCCCGCAACACGCTCGGTAATCACAGCATACCGCTCCTGCGTTGCCCAATGGCTAGCTTTGCTCGCCAAGACACCATATCCCAGCAAAATAAAAAATTCCGGAATCATGGAGCAGGCAGCCAAGACCACCATTTGCACGGGAACGGGGGCGTTTGCATCGATAAATTGCGGCAAGATCGCCACAAACATCAGCAAGGTTTTGGGATTAGTCAGTTGTAACATCAGAGCGCTTAAAAACACGCGGCCACCGCGTTGCGCTTGGCCATCTAATTTTGAAATCGTAATCGGTGAGGGCTTGCCAAATATGGCGGAGAGGCCTAGGTAGACTAGGTACGCAGCACCTGCATATTTGATGAGCTTAAATACCGTCGGCGAGGCGAGAATAAGTGAGCCTATGCCCGTTGCGCTAAGCGCGAAATACATCGCGTTGCCAGTCAAGATGCCCAATGTCACCCAGAGCGACATGCGCCACCCGCGCGCAAGCCCATAGGCGACCACCATCATGACTGCCGGTCCAGGTGAAAGTGATAAGGCGGCCTCGGTTGCCGTAAATAACAAGAGGGTTTCCGACGTCATCATCCTTGCGCAGCCTTTTTGGCAAAACTAAATAGAGCATCCAAAACCGCGTCTGGTTGTTCCGACATCATCTGATGCCCGCTGTTTTCAATGATGATTGTGCGGCTGTGTGGAATTTGTTTGCTTAAATGAAGGCTAGCTTTTGGCGGCGTCATTTGATCGTTTTTTGCCGATAAAAACAGCGTGGGGCAAGTGACTTTTAAGGCGCTTCGTTCACCATCGCTGTAATTGTTGCAGGCCGTAAAGTCGGTAAAAAATACCTTATTTGGGTTGATTTGACTGATTCTTTGCATCAAACGTTGGCTGCCGCCCATCACGTAAAACCCCGGCGCGGGTGCTGCGGGCTTTTGCGCGATGCTGCTGTGCGACCAACCATTCACCATGTCGATGGCGCTAGGTTCGTCGTCGCGTGCACTGGTGAGAAGTGCATCAGCCACTTTCATTGGGTAGGCAGTGCCAACTAGCATGAGTTTGTTCACGCGCTCTGGCGCTTTTGCGCAGGCTTCTAAGGCAATGAGGGAGCCCATGCTGTGGCCGACAAGCATCGCTTGTGTGACACCAAGTGTGTCTATCAAAGCCAGTAGCCAATCAGCCATGTCACCAATATTGTTTAAAAGCGCCCCTTTGCTACGTCCGTGCCCTGGCAGATCGACCGCAAGCACGCCGAAACCGTGATGAGCGAAGTAACGTGTTTGTAAAGCCCAAACGGAATGATCGTTTTGTGCGCCATGAATAAAAACAATGGTTGGTAGCTTCGGATCAAAGCGCTTTCCGCCCGTGTAGTAATAGCCCGTTTGTCCATTAACAATGACGTCCATTTCAAGCGCCTTTCTGCGATGCTTTGAGCCCGCGTGTTAAGTCTGCAATCAAGTCATCCACGTCTTCCAAACCGACCGATAAGCGTATCGTCCCTTCGCCTATGCCCGAGGCTTTAAGTTGCTCACTAGGTACGCGAAAATGGGTGGTGGATGCGGGGTGAATCACCAGCGATTTTGCATCACCCACGTTGGCTAAGTGCGAGAACACTTTTAGCGCTTCAACGAAACGCTGTCCTGCCGCCCGATCACCCTTAATGTTGAAAGAAAATACGGCGCCACAGCCTTTCGGCAATAACTGTTGGGCGAGCTTGTAATCAGCGTGCGAGTCTAATTCTGGGTATGAGATCGATAGCACAGCGTTTTGCTTACTCAGAAATTCCACAACTTTGCGTGTGTTGGCGACGTGCCTATCCATGCGCAAAGCCAAAGTTTCTATGCCTTGCAAGATGCTAAAGGCATTATAGGGACTCATGACTGCGCCAAAATCACGCAAACCTTCCCGCCGTGCCCGTAAAGCAAATGCACCAACGGTTGATTCTTCGCTAAAAACCATGCCATGAAAGCCCTCGTAAGGCTCACATAATTCCGCAAAATTGCCAGTTTTTTCGTAGGCCGTTTGCCAATCAAAGGTTCCACCATCCACCAATAAACCGCCCATTGCCGTGCCGTGGCCACAAAGAAACTTCGTGGCAGAGTGAAAAACCAAATCAGCCCCGTGATCAAAAGGTCGCAATAAGTAGGGCGTGGTAAAAGTGGAGTCCACCATAAGTGGCAAATGGTGTTCATGTGCGAGTTCCGCGACTTTCGGAATATTCAAGACGTCTAATCCCGGGTTGCCCAAGGTTTCAGCGAAGAGTACTTTGGTGTTTGGGCGAATGGCGGCGCGCCACGCATCCATATCGCGCGGAGCAACGAAGGTGGTTTCAATTCCAAAGCGCTTTAAGGTGTACGACAATAAATTGTGCGAGCCGCCATACAGAGCGCGCGACGCCACAATGTGGGAGCCAGCACCAGCGATGGTGGCAAGACCGAGATGCATAGCCGCTTGCCCACTCGCAACGGCGATGCCCGCAATGCCGCCTTCCAACGCCGCGATTCTTTCTTCCAAGACCGCATTCGTTGGGTTTGAAGTGCGCGAATACACATGCCCCGATCGCTCCATATTGAAAAGCGACGCCGCATGGTCCGAATCTTTAAAAACATACGATGTGGTGAGATAAATTGGCGTGGCACGAGCACCAGTGGTGACATCGGGCGCCGCGCCTGCGTGTAAAGCAAGCGTATCAAAACCAAGGTAGGGCGAGTTACTCATCATTTGCCTTTCTTTACGCTAGGGGCAATTTTTTCTGCCGCGAATTGTTTTTGGCCGCATCACGTGCATAAGCTAAGCGTTCTTGCAGTGGGCGAAAGCACAATCCTAACATTCAGCCGCTTAGAAATTGAAGCGCAGCACGCAGATGTGGCGTTTTAGGGTAAGCTGATCCGAATGCAAAAATGTAATCGGCGTCAATGCTGGATTTTTTGATCCTCCTGCGATACATTGGAGCTAACCCAAAAAAAACCGATTCCAACCAAGATTGGCGTAATGCGCCGGAAATTTGAGGAGACCACCATGAAAGTGTCAGAAATTCTTCAGGTCAAGGGCAAAATTCTCTACACCGTGACGCCAGATACGCCCATGATTGAAGCGGTAGCGTCCATGGAGATGAAAGATATTGGTTCTTTAGTTGTCATGGAGTACGGCGATTTGGTCGGTATTCTCACTTTCCGCGAAGTGATTCGTGCACTGCACAATAACAATGGGAATTTGGGGTCGGGCACTGTACGAAAGCACATGGATGATCACCCGCTCACAGTGACGCCCGATACGGAAGTCAATGAAGTGCGCCGCATGATGCTAGAGAAACATTCTCGTTATTTACCCGTCATGGATGCCCGAACCTTGCTCGGTGTAATCTCGTTTTACGACGTCGCGCGTGCCGTGTTAGAGGCGCAAAGTTTTGAAAATAAGATGCTCAAAGCCTACATCCGTGATTGGCCTGTCGAAGAAAACGAAGGGTGATCATCAACCACACCCAACCCCACCAAAAACGCCCGCTCAGTTTCTTTCGCGGGCTTTTTTTTAGCTGCTCGAATAATCCTAGAAGCGGCAGTTGGACAGGTTCGAGTGTACGTTTTTCTGGCTTTCTGGCAAGGCGTGTGCCGCCCAGCGCGAGGACGACGCAACCTCCACGTTGCTAGGACGAGGGTATTCCACTGGAATGCCGAAATAGTCCAGAGAGCGAGAAAAATGTGCAATCGGGTCTGTAGCGTTCTCACCAAAACGGTGAGCATTATTAACAATAAAATTCTGTTAAAAAACATGAATTTAATTAAACTTTTAAGCGGTCAACTGCCGTTTCTAGGTTTAATCCTCCCCTGCTCAACTGCAACAAGGAAAACACATGTTTCGAGTCATGCTTGTCGAAGATGATCCACGTCTTGCCGAACTAGTCGTCGAGTACTTAGACGCCTACGAGTTCAAGGTCGAGGTGGTCACGCGTGGCGATTTGGCACTGCCCCATTTTCGAGCGAACACGCCGGATATCGTCGTGCTCGACTTAATGTTGCCTGGCTTAGATGGCATGGTGGTTGCGCGGCAGATTCGTGACATCAGCAAAGTACCGATTCTGATTTTGACGGCGCGTGAAGACTCTTATGACGAAGTGTCTGCCTTAGAGCAAGGTGCTGATGATTTTGTGAATAAACCCATCCAGCCTCGGGTCTTATTAGCGAGACTGCGTGCCCTTTTGCGACGCCCGCAAACCAGTGATGTGCAAACGACAGAAGCACACGATTTGACTTTTGGCGGCCTGCACATTGCCTTGTTAAGCCGCACAGTCGTATGGCGTGGAAAAACCGTTGAACTCAGCAATACGGAATTCAAAATGTTGGTTGTACTGGCAGAGTCCGCTGGGCAGGTGCTCTCGCGCGACGCTATTTTTAGAAAACTACGCGGCGTAGAATTTGATGGCATGGATAGGCGTATCGACAATCTGGTATCTCGGCTGCGCCGTTACTTTGATGATATCGATGCAGAGAAAATCAAGACTGTCTGGGGTGAAGGTTACTTGTTTTCACCAACGGGATGGGATTGAGTTGCGCAAAAAAGCCAGCTCAAATGTCTACTGTTACTTTGACGCAATCTAGTTAAACTGCGGCGCAATCAAAATTGGCGCGCTTCTTGTGATCAACTGAATTTTTTCTGTACTGCTAGAAAAATTGTAGTTAATCGTTTTAAAAGCGTCATTCGTGTCCCCCCAAAATGCCGCACCATCAGCAACGACCAGATTTTGAACAGAACGATCTGTACGTTCAACATTTCTCAATTCCGCCGCCAGATTAGCTTCTTTCTTTCCATAGACAAATCGCACACCGGTGCATTTCTTATCCCGAGTATTGCCATTGCCAATAAAATTTTCATAGGCCAACGCCTGTTCGCAAGCGGAACGTAAGTCGGCAACTTCGTAGATACCGTCAGCACGAACCGCAATGGCAATGCGCCCCAACATTTGGACTCGTTCAAGTTTTTGATTAAAGATTAATTCAGCATTCTCATCGTAAGCAGACTTAAGCAAAGGTAGCGCCACGCGCCCAGACGCATCGATAGGCAAATCGAGCCGCAAGGAAGTGCTAACCAGACGGAGCCGCAGGCGAGAGAATTCGTCGCCACCCGCATCGGCCTTATCGCGCAG
>JAIETO010000294.1 GCA_019745005.1 Burkholderiaceae bacterium | reverse complement strand
CCCGCGCTTGCTTGGTTTTTGCTCGTTGCGAATGTTTTTTGGGCCTTGGCTTACGATACGGAATATGCCATGGTGGATCGTGATGACGATCTCAAAATTGGTATCCGCACGTCTGCCATTACCTTCGGAAAGTGGGATGTGTTGACCGTGATGCTTTGCTATGCTCTGTACCTGCTGATGCTCGCGCTTGCTGGTTGGCATTTAAGATTGGGGCCTTTTTACTTCCTCGGCTTGGTGATTGCTTGCGCCTGCGCAATACATCACTTTTTCTTGATCAAAGATCGAGAAAGAATGGCTTGTTTTAAGGCTTTTCGCCTCAATAACTGGTTAGGCGCTGCGATATTTTTGGGTGTGTTTTTGGACTTCGCAGTGCGTTAGCGCACAGTTTGCGATATCGCAAACACGTTAATATTGCTTCAACTACACTGTGCTGAAAGACTCAATTTGAGCACGGTAATCGAGTCAATCAACGGGTACTTTTCGTCGTCTAGATCGGAGAAAATCATGAGCACAAGCGATAGCAGCAAAGACAAACTTTTAAACGATCTTCAACAAGTCATCAAAGATGCAGAAGATTTATTGAAGAACGCGGAACAGCAAACAGGCGCCGGATTTCAGAATGCACGCGCGAAGTTTGAATCCACTCTTAAAAATGCAAAAGCAGAGATCGTGCGCATGGAAGACATGGTCGTCACCAAGACCAAGGAAGCCGCCCAAGCGACAGATACGTATGTCAAAGAAAACCCTTGGCAATCGATCGGTATCGCTGCTGGCATCGGCTTGTTGTTAGGTGTGGTAATTTCGCGCAGCAAGTAAAACCAAGTCGTTTTGATCCTATGCTCGTATCGATTGCACTCAACTCGTGATCATAACGAGCAAAATCAATTTGCTCGCCGTATTCCACCAACGCAAGCACAGTGGAATACGGCGAGCAACACTAAGTTCGATTAACTAAAGTATTCGCAGGGACTTTCGCGCATGGCCATCACAGACTCCATCGCCCGCTTGGCGAGTACCATAATCACCAGTATTCATACACGATTGGAATTAATTTCAGTCGAACTTGAAGAAGAATTAGCCCGTTTTTCGACCTACTTATTGTGGTCGCTTGTGGCCTTGGCCTGCGCGGGCATTGCCGTTCTGTTGCTGATTTTATTAGTGGTCGCCGTATTTTGGGACACCCATCGCTTCTTGGTGTTGGGTCTGTTAATCGGTTTGTTTGCGAGCACAGCAGTCGGTCTTGCCTATTGGCTGCGCAACGCTATTCGCCAAAAGCCGCGACTTTTGGCGCATTCATTAGCGGAACTTCGGCGCGACAGTGACAGCCTTTCTGGCGACACCGCAACATCCGAGCATCATGCAGCGGAAAAATGAAAAGCCGACCAAGCCAACTACAAGAAAGACGCGAAGAATTACTTCTTCGCTGCCGTATCGAGCGCATGCTCCTCGCCGCACAAACGCGGGAAATTCAGCAAAAACTCTCCATCGCCAACCTCGCATGGCGCACGGTTGGCAAAGTCAAAGAGCACCCAGGCATTGCACTTGGCTCTTTCGCGTTGATTGCAATATTAAAACCTAGACGCATGCTAGCACTTGCAAAAAATGCGCTGGTGGCTTGGCAGCTCTGGCAACGCTTTGCGCCTATGCTACGAAATATGAGTAACGCCGTGACATCCGATAGTGATGTGCGCCGCTAAGACAAGTGATCCTAAGCGCGGCGCACCTTATTCAGCCTGCAAATAGCGCTGCCGCTCTTCTTCTTCGCGTCGCGCCAATTCAATTTCGTGCAATACGGCTGCTACGTTTGCTGGGCGTTTGTCTTGTGCTACGCGACCGGTTAATTTGGTCTCGGGCGTGAGTTGCCCCGCTACGTAAAGTTTCCAAATTTCTTTGCCATACTGTGTGGCGGCAAGTTGCGGAGCGAACTGGCTGAAATACGTGGCTAGATTTTTTACGTCTCGCTCTAGCATAACGGCGGCTTCGGTATTACTGGCCGCATCAATTGCCTGAGGCAGGTCAATGATTACGGGGCCATTTTCATCCATCAAAATATTGAACTCTGATAAGTCGCCATGGATGACGCCCGCGCACAGCATGAGAACGACTTGGTGGAGAAGTTGATCGTGGTATTTGAGTGCGCTGGTTTGATCGAGCACGACGTCATTTAAACGTGGCGCCGCGTTACCTTCGGCGTCAGTCACTAAATCCATCAGTAAAACACCTTCGTGGCAGATGTATGGCTTCGGCACGCGCACACCGGCGGCGGCGAGTTTGTACAGCGCATCCACTTCAGCGTTTTGCCAGACCTCTTCTTGCATTTTACGACCGTACTTTGTGCCTTTCTCCATGGCACGCGCTTGTCGGCTGTTTTTGACTTTACGTCCTTCTTGATACGATGCCGCTTGACGGAAACTGCGCTGACTCGCTTCTTTGTAGACTTTCGCGCAGCGCACTTCATCACCACAACGAACCACAAATACGGTCGCCTCTTTGCCGCTCATTAGCTGGCGTAACACTTCATCCACTAAACCTTCTTCAACGAGAGGTTGAAGTCTTTTTGGTATTTTCATGCGCGTTGATTTTCTTTCTGATCACTAAACTTATCGCCAAATTCACTACCAAACTCATCGCCCAGCTCTTTGCCGCGCTGGGCCGCCGCTTTTACCGCACGAATAATGGCCGTGCTGATGGCGCTGTCGTTCATGCTGGTAAGCGCCGCGAAGGTTGTGCCGCCTTTTGAGGTGACGCGCTCGCGCAAGATTTGTATGGGTTCGGCAGACTGCGCAGCTAATTGCGATGCGCCAGTAAACGTTGCTAGCGCCAAGGTTTTCGCCTGTGCCTCGCTCAAGCCCAGCTCCATACCCGCTTGCTGCAATGCCTCGATAAAGTAAAACACGTACGCAGGCCCACTTCCAGAGACTGCCGTTACGGCGTCCATTTGTGCTTCATCATCGAGCCAAACCGTATCTCCCACGGCGCGCATCAAGTCTTGCGCCATGGTGCGTTGCGCCTTGCTCACGCCGGGCAAAGCAAACAGGCCAGAAACCCCACGCCCTATCATCGCGGGTGTGTTGGGCATACAGCGCACAATTTTATCGTAGCCGCCAAGCCAACGTGATATGTCAGGCGCGCGGATTCCTGCGGCAATCGATACGATGACTTGTTCTTTGCAATAGGGCTGAAGTTGCGTGGCGACCTCTCTTAGCTGCTGCGGCTTCACTGCCAACACGATTACTGCAGCTCGTTCAAGCGCGGCATCGATCTTTTGGCTGCTGACGACGCCATACTTAACGCTCAAAAGCGACAAGCTTTCTTGATTCTTATCAATCACAAGGATTGATGGTGAGCTCGACGTTGCGCTCTCTATGGCTTTGTTTGCTGCCGATCGTTGAGGCAAAAGTCCGGCAATGATGGCGGATGCCATATTGCCGCCACCAATGAAGGCGATTTGATTATGCGGCTGCATACGTACGCTTTCCAAAAATATTGCTCCCTATTCTGACTATGGTGCTTCCTTCAGCGATAGCGGCGTGCATGTCGCCGCTCATCCCCATTGATAAGGTGTCTAATTTTGCACGCTCTCCCAACGCGTCTTGCACGTTATCCCGTAACTCCCTGAGCTGGCGAAATGCGCTTCTTTGCTCCGCAACATCATCGCTAGCACGCGGCACCGCCATCAAACCGCGCAATGCCAAGCGCGGGAGTTGGACGATAAATTCCGCCAGTCTTAGGCAATCTTCTGGCATTACACCGCTTTTGCTCTCTTCTTTGCTTATGTTGACTTGTATGCAAACATTGAGTGGCTCTGCATCTGCGGGGCGTTGCTCTGATAATCTTTGCGCAATTTTTTCGCGATCCACCGAATGCACCCACGCGAAATTTTCAGCGATTAATTTTGTCTTATTGCTTTGAATAGGGCCAATAAAATGCCAGTCTAAGTGAAGATCAGGCGCAAGCAGGCGCGTTCGATTAATTTTATCAACCGCTTCCTGAACGTAATTTTCGCCAAAAACACGCTGCCCTGACGCTGCTGCTTCTAATACAGCGTGCTCGTCAAAGGTTTTGGAGACAGCCATTAAGCCAATCTCTTCGGGTAAGCGCCCTGCCGCGTTGGCGGCAGCAATTAAATCAGCGCGCACGACTTGCAAGTTATTCGATATTAAGGACATAATCAATCTATGCGACTCTTTGTACTGAGGCAAGAGCCGAGGTCGGAGTTGGTGCAAAAATACCAAGCCTAAACGGCTCAGTAAAACGCTACAAGACTATTTCTACCGTTCTCAAACGGCAACGAACAGGAGCCTGTTTATGTTGCTCTCTGAAACAATGCCAAGCCTTTCTTTTTTCTCTACGGAATTATAAATGGACATCTCTGAACTCTTAGCTTTCTCCGTCAAGAACAACGCCTCGGATCTCCATCTGTCGTCAGGCTTACCACCCATGATACGGGTACACGGCGATGTGCGGCGGATTAATTTGCCACCGTTAGAGCATAAGGATGTGCATGGGCTCATCTATGACATCATGAACGATGCACAACGCAAGGCCTATGAAGAAGTCTTGGAATGCGACTTCTCGTTTTCTATTCCTGGCTTAGCGCGGTTTCGCGTGAATGCCTTCAACCAAGAACGGGGTGCGGCGGCGGTGATGCGGACGATTCCGTCTAAGATCCTGTCCTTAGAACAACTCAATGCACCAAAAAGCTTTGCGGATTTTGCGCTCAAAGCACGTGGCTTAGTTTTGGTAACTGGCCCGACGGGTTCAGGTAAATCGACTACTTTGGCGGCTATGGTGAACCACGTCAACGAAAACGAGTACGGTCATATTCTCACCGTTGAAGACCCGATTGAATTTGTCCATGAATCGAAAAAGTGTTTGATTAACCAGCGTGAAGTTGGCCCTCACACCATGTCATTTACCAATGCGCTACGTTCAGCATTGCGGGAAGACCCAGATGCGATTCTGGTCGGCGAGTTACGTGACTTGGAAACCATACGCTTGGCTCTAACGGCGGCAGAAACCGGCCACTTGGTGTTCGGCACCTTGCACACCTCGTCGGCCGCAAAAACCATTGACCGTATCGTCGACGTGTTTCCTGCGGAAGAAAAAGAAATGGTGCGCTCGATGCTTTCAGAATCTTTGCAGGCAGTCATCTCGCAAACCTTGCTGAAGACCAAAGACGGTTCTGGCCGTGTTGCGGCACATGAAATTATGGTCGGTACGCCAGCGATTCGTAACCTGATCCGCGAAGCGAAAATTGCGCAGATGTATTCGGCAATTCAAACGGGCAGTAACGTCGGCATGCAAACTTTGGATCAAAATTTAACTGACCTGGTGAGGCGCAACGTGATTTCTTCTGCCACTGCACGCGCTGCGTCGAAGATTCCCGAAAACTTCCCAGGCTAAACAAACTCGTTTTACTTTTAACAGAATCACGAAGGACACATCATGGAACGCGATCAGGCCACCAAATTTATGAACGATTTGCTCAGACTCATGCTGAGCAAGAACGGCTCCGACTTATTTATTACTGCCGATTTTCCACCTGCTTTTAAAATCGATGGGCGTGTCACGCCTGTGTCAAATCAGGCATTGACGTCGGCACATACGATTGATTTGGCGCGCGCCATCATGAACGACAAGCAATCAGCAGAATTTGAATCGACCAAAGAATGTAATTTCGCGATTAATCCTGCAGGCATGGGGCGCTTCCGCGTATCTGCCTTTATGCAGCAAGGCAAGGTCGGAATGGTCATGCGTACCATCACCACAGAAATTCCTAAATTTGAAGATTTAGGCTTACCAGAGCAACTGAAAGAAGTAGCCATGACCAAGCGCGGCCTCGTCATTATGGTGGGCGCCACGGGTTCTGGTAAATCGACCTCATTGGCCGCCATGATTGGGCATCGCAACGATAATAGTTACGGTCATATCATCACGATTGAAGATCCGATTGAATACGTGCATCCGCACAAAAATTGCATCATCACGCAACGCGAGGTGGGAATTGATACGGAAGATTGGGGTATCGCGCTGAAAAACACGCTGCGCCAAGCGCCAGACGTGATTCAGATTGGCGAGATTCGTGACCGCAACACGATGGATTTCGCAATTGCGTTCGCTGAAACCGGCCACCTGTGCTTGGCCACCCTGCACGCCAACAGCGCCAACCAAGCGCTTGACCGCATCATCAACTTCTTCCCAGAAGAACGGCGCGCGCAGTTATTAATGGATTTGTCCTTGAACTTAAAGGCCGTTATTTCCCAGCGTTTGATACCGCTTAAAGTGAAAAAAGGTCGGGTCGCAGCGATTGAGATTTTGCTCAACACACCATTGATTTCTGATTTGATCTTCAAAGGTGATGTACACGAAATCAAAGAGATCATGAAGAAATCGGGCGAACTAGGGATGCAAACGTTTGACAAAGCGCTGTTCGATTTATACGAGGCCGACCTAATCACGTATGAAGATGCGCTGCGCAACGCAGACTCAGTCAATGAATTGCGCTTGTCCATCAAGTTGCGCAGTAAAGATGCGAAAAACCGTGATCTCAGCAGCGGCACGCATCATTTGGGCATCGTGTAAGAACCAAATAATGGAAGCTCTGATTAAGTGTAGCGAGCGGCCAAAGATTGAATCGAGAAGCGCACCTGTACGACTGTACAGCGAGCATCGCAGGTTCAAAATTTGGTCGCGCAGTAACTTAATCAGAGCTTCCTAATCACACTTGCTGGAAAAAAGCGGGCTCACATTGCACATGTGAACCCGCTTTTTTATACATTTTTCCGGTGTTTAAAGCTTAGCCTTTTTGGGCTTTTTCGGTTTTGGCATTGGTAAGGCGGCAGCAGTTGCTGCAAACAATTTGCTGAGCGCTTCGGCGTTCTCTATTTCGTCGCTAATGAGGAAATGCGGCTTCGCCCCAGGATAGGGCGGCGCCTCATGCAGGTTTTCAATTAAGCCGCGCCCCGCTTCTGTGGGCTTCACAAAAAGCTGATCATCACAAATTAAGGCAATCACTTTTTCATCAAAATAGAGCGCGAATTCGCCAAACATTTTCTTGTGCGCTAATCGCTTCCCTTGCCCAAACAGGCTGGCCTGTTCACAAACATAGGTGACGAATGCTAAGTCAGATGCCATCACGATCTTTCGGTTAAGTTTACTAGCGACGTGGCAGTCAAGTTTGTGAATCGTTCATATCGTGCATAGGATGATTCTGCGCAAAATGCGCAAGGTCTCGTACATTTTTTTGCACGGCGACAGCAGCGAACAAACTCAGCACGAAAGACATGGCGTAGAAACCCTTCTCGCTATTGCCAAATGTCGCGTTATACAGACCAACGGCCAGAAGCAAAATAGATATGCCCAAAGACAGCCAACAAAGCCCGTAATAAATGCTCGTGACTGGATAGCCATCTAAACGATCGCGTACCGATTTCTGCAACGACACCGCAGAGAAAAGCGCATAAAGAAGAACCGTGAAATAGTAGCCTTTTTCATTTAACTGCATTTGTGCGTTCCACAAGCCGATCAAATAGGTTAAAACGCCGACAAACAAGGCGAGCCAAGACGCGCCTATAAATGCGCCGGTCGGGCGCTGAGCTTGTGAATTCATGCTACATCCTTAGAAGTAAAATTAAACTGTACTTGTTGCGCGAGTATGGAATCACTGGCGAAAGCTTATTTCGTCGGCCTTAGCTGTTCCGCCAAACTGCGCGTTTTATCGTTCACGATATTGCCGGTGTGCAGCGTGGTTTTTTTCTCGATCAACATGATCAGACACTCTTCGTTAGCGACTGGATTATGCTCGACGCCTTTCGGCACCACAAACATCTGGCCCGCCGAAAGTTCAACGGCACCCGTGTGCATTTCTATCCGTAGTTGACCACGCAACAGATAAAACAACTCGTCTTCTTCGGCATGATGATGCCAACCGAACGTTCCGTGAATTTTTGCGACTTTGACATAGGTGTCATCGAATTCATCAATAACGCGCGGCGACCACAGTTCCGTTAACGATGCGGCGATATCGGTTGGCGAACTAATTGTTTTCACGGAAGCTATTACTCCTATGCGCTGATGACGACTACCACTTTTCGATAAAGGGAAGTCACCAGCATGGTTACGAGATGCTTTTAACGCCCTAAGAGTTGTAAAGCAATCGCCGCTTGGCAGAAAAACCCTGTTGCAAACGATAAGGTTCTCACCCAAGGGATGCCCAAGGTGTAAGCAAGCGCATGCACGACTCTTGCCCAAAAATAGATCCCACAGGCAGTCGCAATGGTGCTGCTGCTTGCGGCCAAGCCACTAAATTGCGCTACTAACACCAGACAGCCAAACACCACCAAATTTTCGACCGCATTTGCATGTGCCTTCATCATGCGTTGCGCCCATGGTGCTTGAGGTTTGGGGTTGCTGGGATAGCCGACTGCATCAATCAGACCCCAGGATAGAATTCTTTGCAGCACGTAAGGCAACCAGAGCAAACCCGTAAAAGCGGCGACATAGGTGAGGTAGAGAAGCGGTGTATTCATGTTGACTCCAAGTCGTTTACTTGCAATGCGTTAGTGTGGTTTGTGGAAATTGCAGTGGCTCATTTTTCGCATTTTCCGCACGATGTGTCAGTCAATTCGATAAAAACTTCCGAATCACTGCCGCAAAAGTAACTGGATTCTATCAATTATGCAACTATCAACGGGCAGCGTCGAAAAAAGAATGGATAGCAGACATAAAGTAAGCGAAGGCGCGCGAAAAAAGCTAACCCAAATGCGCTACAAGGAAATACTTAATTGAGTATATTTTAGAGTTCGCATTACTACTGGGCGGAATCAGCCGATAAAATATTAATTATAGGGGAGTATAGGCAGTAGGACGACAGCAATGAGAATCTAAAATCAGCGCAACTCTTTGCGCACGACCAACTTCAACCCAGACCAAACTTCGCTTACAGCACAGACCTTGATATCGACAAAGCCTAGCGGCAAAGCTAATTCTCGTATGGTGTCTTCGGTGATATCGGTTGCCATTTTTGCTGACTTCTTTGGCCATGACACCCAAAGTGTCGCTTCGGGCGATAGGGTAAGCCTCAATTTCCGCAGATGCTTGTCGAGACTATTTTTTTCCATTGCAAAGATATGTGCCAAATCGACGATCGGACTTAACTTCTTGACGAATTCAATATCTGGCGGAAGTGGCGCAACTAAGGATAAATAATTATCTGGCGCATCGATGAGAAAAATACGAAGGCCTTGTTTGAAGCCAAGTTTTTGAGCGAGCGGTTTGCCTGAGTAGCCAGCGGTCATAGTTTTCGAAAACGACAGAAATTTAATTGAACACTGGCTTGCCGCGCGCTGATCATCTCGGGCTCGGCGTTGTACATAGCCTAAAGCAAGGCAAACCCTAATGCAGAATTTACCGTGTCCTTTACCACCCCTAGGGCGGCATTAATTGCCGCTTCTACCGCCAGCACGCCCAAACCTTCAAGTGTCAATAAGACGATACGCGTGGCATTTTTTTGTATCTCTACGTGTAAATTTGCCTGTTCGTTATTAATCTTACCGGATAGTTTAAGCGTCTCGATCATGACCAAGGTTTGCGCCATTTTTTTGGCTTCCGCCTCAGCATAATCTTTGATGTCAGGCCACTTCTCTGTTAGTGCCCCTTTAAATGCGCCCAGGATATCTTTTCCCAATTGCGAAACATTCAAGCCCATGATTTTTCCTTTACAAAAATTATTCCCTCTTGCTCCTGAGGTTCTCTACTTCACAGATTTCCGCATCGCGAATTTTATTCACCGCGACGCTTTGCCAACTCTAATTTGAGGATGCCAGTAAAGCTGGAATTAAACTGAATCCGCAAAGGCATAATTTGCTCACGCGACAAACAAGCGATCTTATGAAGCTTCTCAAGCGTATCGACATTTTTGGCAAGCAAGGTCACTTGTTCGGTCGTGATCTCATTTTTTGGAATGGCCGCAGCGCGAACTGCAATCGAACTGACTTCGACTTTTGCTTGTTCATAGAATGCGCGATGATTTTCATATTTGCATTCGGGCAGTCCATCTAAGGCTTCGAGCTTAAGCAAATGCGTTTCGGTTTTCTTATGCAACGCACTGACCGCAATGTCCGTGGTTTCATCGTAACTACTGATGAGCTTTACAGCACATCCTGAGCTTGCCAGAATCGCGGTCAGCAAACCTAACAAAAGCACTATTTTTATGATCCACGCACGATTTGATTGGGTCACATTGCCCCATTCTTCAAGTTGTTCAAATTGATCCCACTGTTTCATTTTCCACCTCGACAAAATTACCTAATTCATTCCGAAATCGCTCGCCGCGCAGAGCGCCCCAATCAACAAGAAAAAAGCGAAAAAAGCTATTTCCACGGTGATGTAAAACGACGCCATTGGCTCCAATCAAATGCTTGTTGAGCGCAACTCCTACCTTCTTCCAACATGACATCAGATGGTCCTAAGACGACCCAAGCTTCACTAAAAAATCGCATGCCTTGCGGACACGCGGCGTGCAATCGCTTGGCAGGTATTCCCTGGGCATCAAATTCGTTACTACCATCATTGCTCGCACTAGTGGACTTTCCTAGTTCAGCACTCTTGGTTTCTGCTGCACTGCTAAACACGATGATGAAAACAATCGACATGCCTGCAATCAGGATTTTCTTAAAATTATTCATATTCTTATTCAGACTAAGTTAAAAACATCCACCAGCCATATCGTTGGGGAAATCGGCATCATCAAAAATTGGGGCTGGCGCCGCTACTAGCTTTTTTCCAGACCCATTTTTTGATTAAAAACCAAACGCGCCGATTTACCCTTTATGGCCAACCTGTTTTGCTGCAGCCAATAATTGCTCGTTCATCACGTCAAGCACTTTGACTTGTGCCCGCATCGAGTCAAGAGCCAAGGTCGCAAAGGCGAATTCAGCCGGTGTGGTCCAGCCTGGGAAGCGAATAATTTTTAATAATTCACGTAGGTTGGTGCCTTTGCCTAAGTGCGCCAAAGCGTCACTCAATTCAGTGATTTTTTTATCCAAAATAACAATGTGATCATCAGGTTTTAACATGGTAGTTCTCCAAAAAAGGGCCGCAATAATAAAGGGATTTCGCAGAGCTTGACCCAATTTCTGCGAATGGACTTACGCTTGATGCATCCCAAAAAATCGCTCCTTCTTCCACTTCAAAGCACACTGAACGTGTCAAATTTGATGTTTTTTTGATATGCAAATTCACTTTAGAACAATTTATCGAAAAAACAAGATTATTTTTTAAATAATAAATTTCTTTTAAAAGAAATTAGCTATCAAGCCCCGTGCAATGTCCTTCAAACACTGTTTTTAGTGATGCCAAGTTAAACGGGAGCACAGTTCGTGCGACTAGTGAAAAGAGCAGCAACTAAGAAAAACCGTCTGCAACTGGGACAAGATGTGATGCGCGGAAACGTTGTTCCAGGCCGTTTCCGCCTTAATTTGAGGGTTGGATGCTGTGGTGTCGATTTACCGCGAAATTTCGCTTAAATATCGCCGCCAGAGACCAATTTGATGATGCTTTTCATCGTCGCTTCGTCATCATCGAAGCCGCCGTGGGTGGTACTCTTTGATTGGGCGCAAGGGGCAGACCAAGATTTCACTGTGGCCCGCTTTAAATCTTTATTGTCATTGAAAAATTTTTCCATGCCCAATAACGGCGTTAATTTACCGGATTCGAATGAATGCGAGACAAGATAAAGAAGCGAACGTGAATAACCCAGAATAGGGCTGCAGGTCGAATCTTTTTGCTCGATATCGTCAGCGAGATGAAATTGGTTCAGTCGCTTCACATTACCGTTTTTGATATGAGGTACAACGCATTCTTGAAAAACATCCATGCGTACTGCTGGGGCCATAAAGTTAATGGTTTCAAATTGCCATCCGCGCGCGCACAACTCTTTCACTATGTAACTATGCACAATCGAACCTGCAGAGTGTCCGATTAAATGCAAACGCACTTTGCTTAAATCTGCAAACAACGGTGCTTTTGTGCACGCCTGATACAACTTCATTCCACCGCTATCCTTGGCGCGTGAGAGCGCTTCGGCGTTTTGCTTCATCTCACCCCAAATTGCGGTACCAGGAAATGCCAAAAGTCGCTCTAAGCGCTCGTTCCATTTTTTTCGTAAGACGTCTAATAAGCCGCCAACGGTTCTGGGTTCGCCCTTCAAAAGATCTTCGAAGCGATTCTTCAAGGTCGACATTAAGTCGGTTTCCCACATCAGGAAGATCGGGAAAATTTTGTTGTCGTACAAAGCAGGTATCCAACGTGCTGCGGTTGCGGCCGCATCTTTTTCTGAAGTTAATCCGCCGTGTGCGTAAATCGCGATATCAATCACATCATTTTTCCCCTTGCCCCACGCGGTTCGTGCGACCTCCAAATGGTGCGTGACTAAGGCTTCAATATCGTCGTCATTCGTATGATAATCGCCCGTATTACTGAGGCGCCCATTGTTCTCCATATCAATAATAAAGGGCGTAATTTCGCGCGCGCGCAAGGTGGCGTTGTTGGCAAGTTGAACTTTGCCTTCTTGCAAGCGCAAACTCGGCGCACGGGCGATTTGTTCGTTGAGCTCAGTAGCAACGCCAAGTTGCGCAACCCAACAATCCATCGCGTTTTCTAACCAATCTTCATAGGTTAAAACGGCGCGCCCTTTTGTGCCCCACGCTTCGCCCCAAGAGTTTTGGATGATAAAGCCGTCGCCGTTGTAACCCACAATGACAAACGCATGTCCACCATCTGCAGGACTGCTGACATGATGTGGAATACTCCACCAGCCTTTGCTTTTTACATCGAGCCCCAAGTTCCACCCACTATGACAAATGGCGCTAGCGTAAATGACGCCGACTTCATTGAGCGCGACATGCATATCTGTAATCGAGCGCGTATCGATACGATAATAGGCACCCAAAGGTCGGCGAACCGCATCGAGCCACCAATCATCTTTCAAGCTGGTTGCTGGTGCAGGCATCGCGAGATCTGGCCAAAGATTTGACTTACACACGCCAAACTTAAACCACCCTTTCATCGCACCGCGCACACTGGAACCATTGTCGAGTTCTGGCTCGCCTGGGAACTCGTCAAAGTGGCGCGCCATCGCATACAGCATAAAAGGCGAGACGGTACTTTCTGCTGCTTTTCGCCCAGCGCTGCGCTGCAAATGGCAAACTACATTGGCCAAAGCAAAGCCCGTGCAAGCGTTGGTGTCTTTCTGATCCAGCACCGGCAAAGCGATTTTGGGTTCCAGTTCAGGCAAAGGGAAAACGCTGACGGGCGGCAAATACATACGGTCGCGCAAATCAAGTTTATCGGGCACGACATTGCGTTGGCGTTGCGGTAATTTGCTTGATTTTTTTGTCTTTGTAGCGGGCATTTTGATCTCCTTTTGGGGTCGTTCAAGGCTCAGAAAAACAAACTAAGGCATTTACATCTGCGTCAAAGAACGTATTCCCGGAGCAAAATTAAATGGTTAATTTATTAATTTTTCAAGATAGATCAATTTGCAAAAATTGCAAGGAGAATATGCGCATCATTTGCGTGAACACACAATTCGTGTGCAGGTCTTTGTATGCAAACAGTTCAAAAGTAAATTGTCTAAAGAAAGAAAAATGCCGATATCGCAATCGCGACATCGGCATAGCTCTAAGTCTGTAGTTAGTTTAATAGAAGCCCATAGCGCAGATAAACGCAGGATTTATTTATCCAACTTACAGTACTTCTGCAACATTTCTAGCGTCTTATCTGTGTGTGAGAAAAGCGTTTCAGAGAGCGCGGCAGCACTAGGAAGATCACCATTCATGTGGTGTTGTGACATCAAGGTGTTTAGATTCACCGAATCGATGTACCAGTTGTAGAGCGCCGTCTGTACTTGCGCCAAACTCGCACGGCTTGCCTGCAAACGCTCTTGTGGTTTGAGTAGGAAAAAAGCCAAAATATCCGCCATGCCCAAACCGCCAAAAACGGCGGGCAATAAGGCGTCACGCCCCATTAAGGCGACGCCAACCGCCACAATAATCAGCGCAACGCCAAGATAGAAAGATATTTGGTACATCAACATCGTGGAGCGATAGGCTTTATCGATTTGATCAAGGGTGCGCTTGAGCCCTTGCTTCATTTCGGTTGCGACGTCGAGCGTGCCTTTTTGTTGCTTTTCCAGTTCTTTGGCGGTGAGCGCTTGAGTAGCCGAACCCGCCATCATCAACTGAAACATCCGCGTCAAATTTGCGCGCTCATTTGCATCTGTGACGCCCAATTGAGACAGCGTGTTTTCTGGGTCGCGATTAAGGTCAGCCACCAAGGCCGAATCGGAAAACGTACGTTGCAAAATATCGTAAGCAAGCGTGTTGTTCATGGCGTTATTCATGGCGTTCCTCAACATTCAAAAGTCAAAAAAACGAGACAGCAGAAAGCACTACTCTAGACTTACTAAACCACTGATTCCTACAAACACACAAAAAAATCGTAGGCAACCAACCATAAAGATCAGTACCCGAAACAGAGAAACCTCCGAACAGTAGAATACAAATCAGCTAAACGCCTTCACCACGAACCCGGATGAAAGGCCCGAAGCAAGCATTAGTATCCTCTTTACTGCACATAAAAAACTGTTCGCCGGTGCGGTGCATCAGAATAAAATTAATCGTTTTATGCCCAACAGGCGTTACGTTTCCAGCGCAATCTGGTTTCCGATTATTTTTTATTACCGTATCGTCCAATTTAAAAAAGCCTTTTGCACTAGCGCGCTCGCTAACAAGAAAGCTCGACTCGGAAACTTCGTCGCCACTTGTGACAAGCGAACTCCCATCCTGCCTGAATTGATACACCTCGGAACAATTCAACGAGGCCACATTCACCTGCCACGTACCAATGAGTGGGTGATCTGGGCGCAAGTCCCGGGCTAAGCAAGAACCGCAGGACGCCCACAAAATGGCCGAACTTATGCAATAAATTAGTCTACGATTTTGCATGCTATTCCCCCGAACAATTGCTGCTACCGTTCAAAAAAATTTCACCAATCAACAAAAAATTCAATTGCCAACCCACCGATAAATCAATTTTATTTTTTTGCGCCTTCATCTTTCATCGCTTCCAACTTAGCAAAGCCCACCGCGCTGGCAGCTGATTTTATCGTTGCCATATCAACTTGTTCGCCTTTTGCTTCAACAATAAAACGATTCGCCACATAAACCGTAAACTCGCCTGAAGAGTCGCTTTTGCGGAATTGCTCGTGGCTAGGACGGCCATCTACCTTGCCGGTTTTTTCGTAACCATTCTCTGTTTCTTTTTCAGACTCGATCAAGCCAAAGGTAAACGCAGCACCAAGCAATTTACTGCCGCCCGTGTCGGTCACAACCAACCTGATACGATGATTGGCGTCGTCGCCGTATTGGGCTTCCGCCTTAGAAATACTAAATCCACCCATGGCCGTTTTTTCAGCCGACACACTCGTGCGTTTCAAGCCGCCGAGATTTTCAGGTAGCAAGGCTTTTAGCTTATCTTTATCGACAACCTCAACCTCGCCGCCCAAAGCGGCACCGAGTGCTTGCGTGGCTGCCGCCTGCGCATCGGCCTGTGCCTGCTGACTACCTGACTTATTTGCCTCTTCTAATTTTTTCCCAGCTTCTTCAAATTTCTTACCCGCCTTTGCTAATTCACCCAAGGCACCACTGGCCTCAAATTCCGTCGCATTGCCACTAAAATTCGCGTTTCTATACGACGACAATCCGGTCAATGCGGTAACACTACCGACAATTGCACCAACGATTACCATCGTTACAATTGCACAGATAACGGACACAGCAGTGTATGCGACAGCTTTGTCTTGCGGCGCTTTCATTAAAACGGGCAAACCCAAATAGAGCACGTAAATACTATAAAAGCCTGCCAATATTCCCAATACCCCAAGTGTCGGAACTAAATGCAGGATACCCGCTACCCAGGCGGGCGTGAAAGCGAATGCGGTTACTTTTAAGGCTTGTAGAGAGTTTTTTTGTCCGCCAAATGTTGGTGCTAGCGCATCAATAATGAGTGAAATTAAATACACACCAAGCAGACCAAGACCGTAACTCAAAATCATCGTGGTCAATCCACTTACGATCGGTACCCGCACCGATCCGAGAAAAGGTACGCTAATGCCAAACAAGCTCATGCCTATCAAAGTTGCTACTGCGGGAATTGCAGAAACGAGCATGATGTAGTTGGTAAAAAGCTGTGATGTCGTAGTCGTTTCAGCGTCGACCACTGGCCATTCAGTTTTTGGCGTCAAAGTAATATTGGTGATACGTTGGATCAGGTTCATCACGCTCGTCCTTCAGGAAGTGAGTACATCAAATTTGAAAAAAATTTGCTATCGATGCGTAGCAAACCCATGAGGTACGAGAGATAAATCAGAATGGCAGGTAGCCAATGGGACGCTCGCGACGAAAATTAGTGTACTTTTTTTCAACAAATTGGGCAAACAGTGAATGCCAATTCGTGCATTTTTTACACTTTCGTTACAGTTTTTTAATTAAAAATTTGCCGATGAGAAATTATTCTCTAAGTGATGAGGTAGAAAGACAATTTGGAAGGATTTTTCCTCATCGCGCCGTCAAACAGAAGCTAAACGGCGCTTTTCGAAACAAAGTAAGGCTTAGGTGAAAGTTTGAAACCCAACCAAGCCATAGGAAAATAAGCGCAAATCAAATCAAGCGCAATGAACCAGACTGGTGCTGGAATGTAGATCGCGTTCAGCAAGCCACCGAGAAAAAAACATGCGCCCACGATCGCTGTAAACAATCCGTTTTTCGTTGGCATCATCCACGCGACAAAGAAAGCGGCAACCAAGGTGCCAATCGCGTGCGCCAAAAATGGAAATAGAAAGTGCTGCGCTTGAAATAAATGGATCGAGGCCTTTAAGCCTTCCATTGTTAAAACGTTCGCGCCGGGTGGTGGAGGTATTAGTTTTCCGCCCATGATGATCAGCCCCAAATTGGCGAACGATCCCAAAATCAATGCCACTAAAAGCACGCAAACCACAAGTAGCGTTTTTTTCATTTTGGTACTCCTAACGACAATTGGCTTTCTGGAAATTAACCAAGCGAGGATTTTGCAACTCAACGAGGATCAGCGCTAAAGCTTAGTCCTTTCGATCAAATCAGGCAATCGCGCCATGTCATTAAAGCAGTTGCCCAAGCTTCGCACGAGCTCGTCATCCAGATTGGGAACAAAATGCAGCGCACGCATGCCCGCAGCCGCTGCTGCTTGTAATCCCACTTCGCTATCTTCAATCACCACACATTGCGCAGGTTGGAAGCCCATTTTCAAAGCTGCATGGAGAAAAAGATCCGGCTCCGGTTTCCATGAGTTCAACGTATAAGAACTGAAAACATTTTTCCCGAAGAATGCCGCCAGCCCGCTCGCCGCCAAGGCATGAGCAATCTTATCCAAGGGGGCACTCGACGCTACGCATTTTTCGTAGGGTAGCGACGCAAGCATTTCATGCACATTCGGTGTTGCTTGCAGTTGAGTCGAAAATAGCTCTGCGACGCGGTGACGGTAAGTACTTTCAAAGTTGATCGGTAAAGGCCGACCCAAGTGCTCGGAGAGTTCTGCAAGTATCAATGACAACTTCCTACCCCGAAATTGCTGAACCATTGATGCCACTGGCATGTTCAGTTCAGGCAGCAAATCAAGAAAGGCTTGATTGCACAGGGTTTCGCTGTCGACTAAAGTTCCATCGAGGTCGAATATGACGAGCAGTGGGCGCATAGTGTAAAAGTCGTCGTGTGCTAATGGCTCTCTCCGACAGTTTTATTCATCTTCATTCTACGATGAGCCATTCGAGTGCGGCGCTTCATTTCTCTCACGATCGTAATAATCGACTGTGCTCTCAGAGCGAAACATTTTCCACATGCCCTCTTCACCGCGTGCACCCGATCTCACCATGATTTTATTTGAATCGGGGTATTCGCAACTCTCCAACTCGACCACGGTTGACAATGCGAGGTAGCGCATTTCGACCGTACCTGTGTTGATAATTTGATGGGCAACTTCGGCGCCGCCCGGTGGGCAGGCGATGACATCGTTTTTGCGGATCGCATGACGTTGCTCACCAAACCGAAGTTCCCCTTCACCTTCCAAGATCAGAAACATTTCTTCCGCGCCTTGGTGATTATGGAACGGACAATGCGATTTACCTAGCGGCAGTATGGTCAGGTTATAGCCCAGCTTTTTAGCGCCAATATGGTCGCTGATTTGTCCCTGCTTCGATGTAAAGTAGCCATTGTCTTCAATGTCATCGAAGGTGACTTCATCGAGATTCAATATTGGCTTGATCATTCCCATCCTTGATTCTGTGCAAAAAAATACTACATACTGCGCCGATACTGCCCACCCACTTCAAATAAGGCCGTGGTGATTTGTCCTAAAGAACAAACGCGCGCAGCCTCCATCAATTTTGCAAACACGTTTTCGTCATTAATGGCGGCCTGCTGCAATGCCGCGAGTGCTTGCGGTGCGACGTTTGCGTGGCGTTGATGGAAGTCAGCTAGGCGTGTCAATTGTGATTGCTTTTCTTCCTCGGTAGAACGGGCTAATTCTATCTTTTGCGGTGTGTCACTGGCCTTCGGATTACGGAAGGTGTTGACGCCAATAATCGGCAAGGTGCCGTCATGTTTAAGATGCTCGTAATGCATCGATTCTTCTTGGATTTTGCCACGCTGATAGCCTGTTTCCATCGCGCCCAATACACCGCCCCGTTCAGCGATACGTTCGAACTCTTGCATCACCGCTTCTTCCACCAAATCCGTGAGTTCTTCGATGATGAAGCTGCCTTGAATCGGGTTTTCATTTTTCGCTAAACCCCACTCCCGGTTGATGATGAGTTGTATTGCCAAGGCGCGACGTACAGATTCATCCGTCGGCGTGGTGATCGCTTCATCATAAGCATTGGTATGCAGGCTATTGCAGTTATCGTAAATTGCAATTAAAGCTTGTAAGGTGGTGCGAATATCGTTGAAGTCGATCTCTTGCGCGTGCAATGAACGCCCACTCGTTTGGATGTGGTATTTCAGCTTTTGACTGCGATCATTTGCGCCGTACTTGTCGCGCATGGCCACCGCCCAAATGCGGCGTGCGACACGCCCTAGCACCGTGTATTCGGGGTCCATACCGTTGCTAAAGAAGAAGGACAAGTTCGCAGCGAAGTCGTCAATATGCATACCGCGCGCTAAGTAAGCTTCAACAAACGTAAAGCCGTTCGACAAGGTAAATGCGAGTTGCGAAATCGGATTCGCACCTGCTTCAGCGATGTGATAACCAGAAATAGATACAGAGTAAAAATTACGCACTTGGTGGTGGACAAAATATTCTTGAATATCACCCATGACTTTGAGTGAAAATTCTGTCGAGAAAATGCAGGTATTTTGGCCTTGATCTTCTTTCAAAATATCAGCCTGTACAGTGCCACGTACATTCATTAAGACCCATGCCTTTATTTTGGCGGCTTCGTCGGCGGTAGGCTCGCGCTGATTGTCGGCACGGAATTTGTCCATTTGCTGGTCAATTGCCGTGTTCATAAAGAACGCCAAAATTGTCGGTGCAGGACCATTGATCGTCATTGAAACGCTGGTGGCGGGGTCGCACAAGTCAAAGCCGTCGTAAAGCACTTTCATGTCTTCTAAAGTAGCGACAGAGACGCCGGAGTTACCGACCTTGCCATAAATATCTGGGCGTATCGCAGGGTCTGCACCATATAAGGTGACGGAATCAAATGCCGTAGAAAGACGTTTGGCGGGCATGCCTTGCGACACCAATTTAAAGCGGCGGTTGGTGCGGAATGGGTCGCCTTCACCGGCAAACATGCGGGTTGGATCTTCGCCTTCACGTTTAAATGCAAACACACCTGCCGTAAACGGAAACGAACCGGGCACATTTTCTAGCATCAACCAGCGCAAGATTTCGCCATGATCAACAAAGCGCGGCAACGCGACCTTGCGGATTTTTGTACCAGACAAAGTTTGATGCACGAGTTGCGTACGGATTTCTTTGTCGCGAATTTTGACGACGTATTCATCGCCCGCGTAGGCTTTCTGCATGTCAGGCCACATGGCGATTAATTTTTTGGCCTCGGCACTGAGTTGGTTGTCACGTTCTGCGATCAACTCATTAAAATCACCTGTTGTCACCGTCTTGTTTGCGTTGGCAAACATGCGCTGACTTTCTTGCAGTTGCTGCCGCTCGCGCGCGAGTGCCACTTGCTTGCCCGCGCTGCGATGAAAATGCCGTACGGTGTCAGCGATTTCTGCCAGATAACGGCTGCGCGCTGGCGGCACAATCACATTTTTACCGCTAGAAAATTTGGCGGCGATAGGCGCTAATTTGCTCGGCTTGATTGCTAGACCGTGCGCCGCGAGTTTGGGCAAAATACCTTGATACAAGGCGGTGACGCCATCGTCATTAAAGCGCGATGCTTGCGTGCCGTAGACGGGCATTTCCTCAGGCTTATGCGCCCAGCGTTCATGATTACGCTGATATTGTTTAGCAACATCACGCAGGGCATCTTGCGCGCCTTTACGGTCAAACTTATTGATCGCAATAAAATCGGCAAAGTCCAACATGTCGATTTTTTCGAGTTGGGAAGCCGCGCCAAATTCAGGTGTCATCACATACATGCTGACATCCACCAAAGGCACGATCGCCGCGTCGCCTTGCCCGATGCCGCTGGTCTCTACAATCACCAAATCAAAACCGGCGACTTTGCAGGCGGCGATGACATCCGGCAGCGCGGGCGACACTTCTGATCCCGCCTCACGCGTTGCCAAAGAGCGCATAAATACTTTCAGCTTGCCTTTCCACGGGTTAATAGCGTTCATGCGGATTCTGTCGCCCAACAACGCACCACCCGATTTACGGCGCGAAGGATCAATCGAAATGAGGGCGATGTTCAGTTCATCATCTTGATCCAAGCGAATGCGGCGAATCAACTCATCCGTCAGAGACGATTTACCCGCGCCGCCTGTGCCAGTAATGCCAAACGACGGCGTGGGAATTTGTTTTGCGGCTTCTGTAATGGCGCTGCGTAACTGCGGTGTGACGGCATCGTTTTCTAAGGCGGTAATCAGTTGGGCAAGTGGGCGATGTTTTTCGTCAACTGCACCTTGCTGCAAGACTTGCAGGCTGTTTGGCGCATACGGTGACAAGTCCACATCACAGGCTTGAATCATCGCCAAAATCATGCCAACCAAGCCCATACGTTGACCGTCTTCCGGGCTAAAAATGCGGCTCACGCCATACGCATGTAGGTCAGCGATTTCATCGGGCACAATCACCCCGCCACCGCCGCCAAACACTTTGATATGTGCACCGCCACGTTGTTTGAGAAGGTCGATCATGTATTTGAAATATTCGACATGGCCTCCTTGGTAGCTAGAAATCGCAATGCCCTGCACGTCTTCTTGCAAAGCAGCCGTGACGATTTCGTCCACTGAGCGGTTGTGCCCCAAGTGAATAACTTCGGCACCGTTCGCCATCAAAATGCGTCGCATGATATTGATAGACGCATCATGGCCATCAAACAAAGATGCCGCCGTGACAAAGCGCACTTTATTTTTTGGTTTGTATTCGGTCAGTTTTTGGGCGATGGATAAGTCAGTCATGATGTGTTCTTTCGTGCTGTTTATGTTGCGATGAAATCAGTGTTGTTGTCGATTTTTGGCGATGTTCAGATTGAATGTTGCTAACGACTTTAGTGAATCCTAGTGATTTGTTGATGGTCGTTCAATTAAAGTCTTACCGCAGAGCCGCAGAGATCGCAGAGAAAATTTCGATTCTTTGCGGCCTCTGCAGCTCTGCGGTAAGACCTTTGGTAATCCGTGCATCTCATTAACACCCAAATTGAACAAAGAGTGTTTTTTCACATACATCTATCTGTATATAATTAATGTGCTTATAAATAATGCGCTAATGGCACTATTTTTAAGCATACTCCCGTCAATTCTAAATACTTTAATGCCTTATTCGGCACATATGCCGCGCCGACATGCTTGCTTAAGCCGCTTTCGAGCTTTGCGACGCCACAGAGAGCGCACCGACTTGCATTAGCTTCGTTCTTTCTGCGTGGTACTCATACACGGCTTTTTCTTTGACATGTCCGAAGCCGCGAATCTTTTCGGGCAGACTCGCGATAGCAATTGCTTGCTCTAGGTTGTCTTGATTAAGCGTTGCAAGCAAGCGTTGAATGGTTTCGCAGTATTCAATGATTAAAGCGCGTTCCATTTTTCGTTCTTCGGTGCGGCCAAACACATCGAAGGGCGTACCGCGCAAGATTTTTAATTTTGCCAGCACGCGAAAAGCTTGCCAGACCCAAGAACCGAACTCCGCTTTGATTAAATGGCCTTGTCCATCTTTTTTCGAAAACAAGGGCGGCGCAAGATTGAATTTCACGCTGAAGTCGCCTTCAAACTGCGCGGCGAGTTTGTTACTAAAGTCCTTACTCGTGTACAGCCGTGCGACTTCGTATTCGTCTTTGTAGGCCATTAACTTGAATGCATATTTCGCGACCGCCATGCTTAAGCGTTGACCCGCATTCAATTTTATTTCGGCGTCTCTGACTTGCTGAACCAAGGCGCTGTATTGCTGCGCGTAAGCCGCGTTTTGGTATTCGGTTAACACACCGACACGACGCGCGATGACGCTGTCCAAGCTTTGCGGCATTTGCAACACAACTGGCTGACTTGGTAAGGCAATTTTCTCAACGCGCGACAAGTCGACCGCTGCCCGCCGCCCCCATAGGAAAGCTTTTTTATTCGACTCAATCGCCACACCATTTAACTCCACGGCACGCAGCAGCGCCGCTTCAGATAAAGGGATTGCGCCTTTTTGAAAGGCGAAACCAAGCATGAATAAATTCGTCGCTATCGAGTCACCCATGAGCGCAGTGGCGAGCTTGGTGGCGTTGATGAAATCCACTTTTCCATCTACCGATTCGCTAATCAATTGCTCGACGGAGGCAGCAGGAAACTGCCAGTCCGCATTTTTTGCGAACGGGCCTGTGGGTTGTTCATGCGTATTCACCACGGCGCGCGTGCGCCCCGCTCGCATTTTGGAAATCGCATCGTGAGCGCCCGCCGTCAACATATCGCAACCAAGAATCAAATCTGCTTCGCCCGTCGCAATGCGCTGCGCACGTAATTTGCTCGCGTCTTGCACGATACGTATATGCGAAGTCACCGAGCCATTTTTTTGCGACATGCCCGTCATATCGAGTACCGACGCGCCTTTGCCTTCAAGATGCGCCGCCATGCCCAACAATGCGCCGACGGTAATCACGCCCGTGCCGCCGATACCGTTGAGCAGAATATTGTAGGAAGTGACGCAACTTGGTATGTGTGGCGCAGGCAAATCACCAAAATCATCTGTTTTCGCTGTGCCGGTTTTTGATTGCCGCAAACGGCCACCTTCAATCGTTACAAAGCTAGGACAAAAACCTTTGACGCAGGAATAGTCTTTGTTGCACGATGATTGATCTATCGTACGCTTGCGACCAAATTCGGTTTCCAGTGGCATGATGGATGTGCAGTTCGACTGCACGCCGCAGTCACCACAACCTTCGCAGACCGCTTGATTGATGAACAGGCGCTTATTTGGATCGGGGAATTCTTTCTTTTTGCGGCGGCGACGTTTTTCCGCAGCGCAGGTTTGGTCGTAAATCAAGACGGTGGTGCCGGGCAGTTCGCGCAGTTCACGCTGCACCGCATCCATGTCTTTACGGTCGTGTAGCGTCAAAAACGCGGGCAAATTAGAACGATCGAGGTAACGCGATAAATCTTCCGTTACGAGCGCGATGCGCTTTACACCTTCGGCAGCCATTTGCTGCGCCATCATGGCGACGCTAATGGTGCCGTCTACAGGTTGCCCGCCCGTCATCGCGACTGCATCGTTGTATAAAATTTTGTAAGTGATATTCACCTTCGCCGCAATCGCAGCGCGTATCGCCAAATAGCCCGAATGAAAATACGTGCCATCACCCAAATTTTGGAACACATGGGGCAAAGTGGAAAACGCCGCTTGTCCTATCCATGGTGCGCCTTCGCCGCCCATGTGGGTGGTGAGCTTATTGAATTCAGGGTAAATCGCGGTGGCCATCACGTGACAACCAATTCCCGCCAAAGCCAAGCTTCCTTCTGGCACTTTGGTGGAGGTGTTGTGCGGGCAACCTGAGCAGTAGTAAGCGGGGCGCGGCGGCGTGTTCACCTGCTTGTTTAACACCACATCTTTGGCTTCCAAGAACGCCAAACGTGCTTTGATCAGATCACTCGTGTGGAAGCGAGCAATGCGCGACGCAATCACACGCGCAATTTGCGAGACAGAAAAATCCGCCTTCGATGTGAGCAGCCATTCACCACGCGGATGCACCCATTCGCCTTTTTCATCGAATTTGCCGATCACACGTGGCCGTACATCATCGCGCCAGTTATAAAGCTGCTCTTTAAGTTGGTACTCGACCATTTGGCGCTTTTCTTCGACCACAAGAATCTCATCTAAGCCTTGCGCAAATTCGCGCACGCCGTCTGGCTCTAGCGGCCAAGGCATCGCCACTTTATACAAGCGAATGCCGATGTCAGCAGCAAATTGCTCGTCTATGCCCAACTCTTCCAAGGCTTCCAACACATCCAAATACGACTTACCTGAAGCAACAATACCGAGCCGCGCATGCGGGCTATCAATCGTCGTATGGTTCAACTTATTGGCGCGCGCATAGGCAAGTGCCGCGTAGATTTTGTAATCCTGCATCAAGGCTTCTTGCTTGCGTGCTTGTACACCCAGTGTGTCTAATGACAAGCGGGTGTTTAAGCCGCCTTCTGGCATCACAAAATCTTCTGGCAATTTGATCTGCAAGCGAAATGGATCGGCATTGACAGACGAGGTCGATTCAACGGTATCTGCCAGCGCTTTAAAGCCGACCGCACAACCAGAAAAGCGTGACATCGCCCACGCATGCAAGCCCAGATCCAAATATTCCTGCACATTGCAGGGGTACAGCATGGGAATCATGCAGGCAGAAAAGATGTGGTCAGATTGATGCGGCAAGGTGGAGGAATACGCACCATGGTCATCACCCGCCACCAGCAACACGCCACCGTGTTTGGATGTTCCTGCATGGTTCATGTGCTTGAAGACGTCGGCACTGCGGTCAACGCCGGGACCTTTGCCGTACCACATGGCGAACACGCCATCGTATTTGGCTGGCCCAATAAGATCGACTGTCTGCGTACCCCACACGGCGGTTGCAGCTAAATCTTCGTTGACGCCTGGCACGAACTGCACATGATGTTGGTCGAGCAGTTTTTTTGTTTTCCACAGTGTTTCGTCCAAGCCGCCCAAGGGGGAACCACGGTAGCCAGAGACGAAGCCTGCCGTGTTTAATCCCGCCGCTGTATCACGTTGCCTTTGTATCATGGGCAAGCGCACTAAGGCTTGGATTCCGGAGAGGAAAATTGTGCCGGTGTTTGATGTGTACTTATCGTCAAGCTTGACGTCAGCAAGCATGGAAGGGGCGGCGGAGTTCATAGCTGACGCGGGCGCGGTAGAGGCGGACGTAGGCTGGGCTAGCGTTGCAGTGTCTAACGACATGGTGTGCTCCATTGTGGGTCTAAATTTATGATTCAGATTGCGACGAGCTGCACCACTATTCGGTAAAACAGAAGTTTGCTCAAATTACCCACCGTTTTTGCGGTGGGCATTTGCTAAAAAGCATTCCGCCATTTTAAGGCAATTCATAGGAGAAATCGATAGGCACTGCGCGAAGATGAGGTCGTAGCGACTGAGCAGCGCCACAAAACTACGCGCATCGTACGATTTGCCTGCGATGCGCAAAACTCAATATTGCGGCAAGTTTTCACGCAAGTGGGCCACGACTAAATCTAAAAATGTACGTACTTTCACAGAGGCGTAACGATTTTCTCGGTGCAGCACATGTACAGGAAACGCTTCTTGCTCATAATCTCTTAGCAAGCGTTTCAAATGCCCAGATTGAAACAGGCCTTCGACTTGGTAACACATTAAACGGCTGATACCAAATCCACGCAAACTCGCGTCGATGGCCGCATCGTTACTGCTGACTGTAAGACGTGGTCTAACGCGCACAACATCCTTCTCTTTTGTATCTCGGTCATCAAAACGCCAATCCACGGAGGAAACCACGGCAGTGGCAGAGATAATGCTATGCGCCTGCAAGTCATGCGGCTTGTTTGGCTCGCCGTTTTTACTTAGATAATCTGGCGACGCACAAAGTACCCGGCGAATCTTACCCACACGAATTGCCTTCATACTTGAATCAGGTAATTCGCCGATACGCACACCAACGTCAACGCCCTCCTCCAAGAGATTCACCACCCGATCTAGGAAGAGCGCTGAAATGTCCATTCCGGGGTAACGCGCTAAATAATCAACAATCGCTGGCATCACGAACATTTTGCCGAATAAGGCAGGCGCGGTTACGGTGAGATGTCCACTCGGTTCCGCATTGATGCCTGCCGTTGCCTCATCGGCCGCCTCCACCTCGGCGATAATCCTGCGCGCATCGTCGAGATAGCGCTGGCCTGGCTCGGTTACGCGCACATAGCGCGTGCTGCGGTTCAGGAGTTTTACCTTTAAGCGTTCCTCTAAGGCGGCAACGGCGCGCGTGACTGCGGGCGGCGACATACCAAGACGTCGCGCGGCAGCAGCAAAACCTTCTTCTTCAGCGACAGCAACAAATACTGTCATCAGATGCAACCTATCCATAGACAAAGCAAGTCCCCCATTTTTTGATGTTGCGTTTGATCGCCTATTTTTACCGGCTTTCTTAGCCAAGTAGTTTACTCTTGCGAGCCGCAATTTGGATAATCTCGACATGTTCAGCGAGAAATTGGCATACTTGCCCATTTTGCCCACGCCCATGCCACGCAATCCAACGCAAAGTTAATAGAAATGACCAAACTACCTCGTCCCGTGTTGCTCGCGCTTTTAACCGTCTACATCGTTTGGGGCTCGACCTATTTTGCAATTCATGTCGCCTTGGCGACGTTTCCGCCCTTCATGTTGATGGGCACACGTTTTTTGGTGGCGGGAAGTCTGCTTTTTTGCTGGCAAAAATGGCGTGGTGCGCCGAATCCCAGTTTGAAGGAATGGCGTGACGGCGGCATTGTTGGCCTGTTTTTACTCGGCGGGGGCATGGGGTTAACAGCAGTTGCGCAACAATATGTGTCTTCCGGTTTGACGGCCGTCTTTATTGCTTGTTCACCAATGATCTTATCGCTTTGCTCGGGTTTTTTTGGCGATTGGCCAAATCGGCGCGAATGGGTCGGCATTGTGATTGGCTTCTGTGGTGCCATTTTATTGGCGGCGGGTGCCGAGTTTCATGCACAGCCGATAGGGCTCATCGCTTTATTCTGCGCGATTCTTTCTTGGGATATCGGCTCTGTGCTCTCGCAAAAGAAATTGAAAATGGCGCCGGGAGGCATGGGCTTTGCCAGTGAAATGCTGGTTGGCGGCGTATTTTTGACTGCCGTTTCGCTACTGCGCGGTGAACACTTGCTCGCACCCATCAACGCGCTGACATTTAGCGCGTGGGCTTATCTGGTGGTAGCGGGCTCGCTGCTTGCATTTACCGCTTACATGTACCTACTTTCGAAGGTGAATTCGGGTTTAGCTGGCAGTTATGCCTACGTGAATCCTGTCATTGCCGTAGCCTTAGGCGTGATGTTCGCGGGGGAAAGTTTGACGATGCGCGAAGGCATCGCGATTGTCATCATTTTGGGCAGTGTGGCTTTGCTGACACTGTCGAAGTCGAACAAAAAAACGTAAATCGCTTTTAAAAGAACTCCACATCATCATTGGAATGCTCAACTTTCAAATCGCCATTTTTGACCAACTTCTCATAATGGCAGGTGCGATTTCTGCCATTACTCTTTGCAAAATACAGCGCTTGATCAGCACGCCCCATGATGCCCACGGCAGGCTCAAATGGATCGATGTGTGCGAAACCGATGCTGACGGTGACGCGCCCCACTTGTGGAAACGCATACTCTTCAACGTTATGACGGAAGCGATCAAAAATCATTTGCGCATCTTCTTCCGACGTTGAACGCAAGAGAATCACAAACTCTTCACCACCAAAACGGAACAACTTATCGCTGGGGCGGAACGAAGAACGCATGATATTTGCAATCAAGATCAATACTTCATCGCCATACAAATGCCCAAACGTATCGTTAACGCGTTTGAAGTGATCAATATCCAAAACAGCTAACCAATGCTGTTTTTCTACGTCATAGTTACGTCGTTCTGGATCATCTTCTGCCAAATTGCTCTGGCTGCTCTGTATGGCGCTGGTACGTAAAATTTTTGAAAAATTGTCGTCGAAAGTTTTTCGGTTGAGCAAGCCAGTTAAGGAGTCTCGCTCACTGTAGTCCAGCAAGTTTTGAAAGTTGCGATAAACGATCAAAATCCCGTCCATCACATCTTTGGTGTTCTGATTAAATGCCGCTGGATTGGAAATCTCTAAGCAGGTATTGATCTTTTCGTTCATCCAAATCGGCAGCCAGATTGTGCGCTTCCCATTCGGCGAAACCGCTTCGATCACCGTGGCTTTCGCTGCAATTCCGGCGGCGAGCTGGGGGTAATCGTTAATCGACTCACCACTGTCACTACCCGCAAAACTATCTTGAGAAACCGCCGCCTTGCCTTTTTCAATGGCAATTTTCGGCATCAAGTAAATTTGATCGCCGATCGCTACAACATCCAACACACGCGCCTCTTCAGACTGCGTGAGTTCACGCAGGGCGGAGATAACAGAGATGTTGAGGAGATCATGGTCGCGATGACC
>JAIETO010000188.1 GCA_019745005.1 Burkholderiaceae bacterium | reverse complement strand
GTAACGACACCTATATTGTTGACGTAACGGGCGACATCATCACTGAAGCAGCCAATGCGGGTACCGACTTGGTGCAAAGTTCGGCAACCTATACGCTAGGTGCTAATTTAGAAAGCCTCACGTTGACCGGCAATGCAGCGATTAACGGCACAGGTAACACGCTAGACAACATCTTGCGTGGTAACTCGGCCGCCAACGTCTTAGCAGGTGGCACCGGGAACGATACCTACTACGTCAGCACAGGTGACAGCATCACAGAAGCCGCCTCTGCAGGCACCGATACTGTGATATCTGATGTCACTTGGGTGCTAGGCACCAACTTAGAAAACTTGACCCTGTTTGGCACAGCAGCGATTAATGGCACCGGGAATACCGTCAATAACATCCTGATTGGTAACACAGGCAATAACATTCTCGATGGTGGCACTGGTGCCGATACCCTCACGGGTGGAGCAGGTAACGACACCTACATCATTGACAATGTGGGCGACGTCGTAACAGAAAATGCCAGTGAAGGGATTGATGCAGTGCAGTCAAGCATCACCTACACATTGACAGCGAATGTCGAAGCCCTGACCTTAACGGGTGCGACCGCAATAAATGGCACAGGCAATGCGGGTGACAACCTGTTGATTGGCAATAGCGCCAACAACACTTTAAACGGCGCAGCCGGTAACGATATCCTGCAAGGCGGCGCAGGGGTGGATACCTTAACCGACACCCTAGGTAACAACGTTTTAGACGGTGGTGCGGGTGACGACATCATCACTGCTGGTGATGGTAAAGACTTCATCGCAGGCGGCATTGGTAACGACACCATTACCACCGGTGCAGGCGCAGACGTCATTGCCTTTAACCGTGGTGATGGTCAAGACATCATCAATGTCAGCACCGTCAAGGACAATACCTTGTCCTTAGGCAAAGGCATCAAATACGCCGATCTCTCGTTTAAGAAAACCGGTAACGACTTAATCTTAGTCACCGGTACAAATGAACAAGTAACCGTCAAAGATTGGTACCTAAACACCACCAATCACAGTATTGCGAACCTGCAAATTGTGATTGAAGGAACCACGGACTACATAGCCGGCTCTACCAACCAACTCAACAACAAGAAGATTGAGCAATTCAACTTCGATGGCTTGGTTACCAAGTTTGATCAAGCACGGGTTGCCAACCCTGCGTTGACGAGTTGGGCACTGTCGTCTTCACTGCTTGAGTTCTACTTAGCAGGCAGCGATACGGCAGCCATTGGTGGTGATTTAGCTTATCAGTATGCGAAGAACGGTAACTTATCGAGCTTCTCGTACACACCTGCACAGACGCTACTTGCGAATGCTTCGTTCGGCAGCGCAAGTCAGAGTTTGCAGCCGACAGCTAACTTACAGGATACGTCGATTCGGTTGGTGTGATTGGCAGAAATTTTGCTGACGTCGAAATGAAAAAACTGGATTCCCGCCAACATGGTGGGAATCCAAAACTGTTTGAATTTTTTCCTGCGCGTTTATATTAATTTATCGAAATCTTTTTGAACTTGCTCCGAGTGCCTAACTGGAGTGCGCTCGTAGCTTGGAAAAAAGTTAGATTCATTTTTGGAACGCTAAACGACTCCGTCGAGATCGCTTTGATATGTTCCGAATTAATTTTTCTTCATCTCGGCAACCTCGGAAAGTTTGTCTAGAAAAATACCACTTCAGTTGATCAAAGTTTTCCAATATCAACATCCCTCCGGCACCTCTGTTCGTGCCTTCTATCAGTCCGGAACATAAGTTCCATGATGCGCCAATCAAGGCAACACATCATGTGCGGTCTTGTTGGCAAGTGCCACTATTACTGCATTGAAGCTTGGAAGTTTGGCGAGTTTAAGTGTGCCGCCTCAACGTCTTGTAGACGTCCCTTAATTTTTCATAATAGCGCGCTTCGCTTGTTGTGTATGTGTCACGCGCACAAAGACATATTTCCATGCTTGATTGTTTAAAAAAAGCGTTGCTTGCAGCCATTGCTATGTGTTCGTGACACCAAACCAAAATTAGTTATGAAATCGCGTTCATTTTCGACGTGCCGCAAATTGGACATCGTCGTTACTTCCGAAATAAAAAAATTTCCCACTACCGCGATATAGATAGTGCCACCCCAATCAATTGAAAAATCGGTGGTAAAGCCGCAGTAAACATCAATATACAACCTAGGAACAGTAAATGGAAAATACACACAGTGCAGCAGTAGACAAGGCGATGACAGCTTTATTGTTGACGGGATGTACGATCGATATCGGAATCCCCGTCTGGGGAATAGCAGAAATGCTAGGCCGCGCTCACAACCCTCTGACTTCTGACGATGTATTAGGACAAAGTTTTGATTTTAAAGAAAAAAGTATTCTTTCTGACTACAGAGATATGCAGGGATACCAATTTTCATGGGGAACACTTTCAGAGGAGTCCAGTCTAGACGAAGAAAAGATGACGGCCATTTGTAGATTTGAATTTTGCCTGCGCAACGTGATGCTCGCGTTTCCACAACCAGCGATGGTCGAAGACTTGATTACCTGGATGTATAGCAACCATCCTTTGTACGATGAAAAATTTTCCAGCAACGAATCATATGGCGATTGGTTCGTGCTCTCGTTTGAGGCGCGAGACGCAAAGAAAATTACAAGGCTGCGAAGGTGGTTGGCAAAAATATTCATCCCCAAAATACTGCCTGACTTGATTCGTGAATGCATGTCGATCATCGAGTCTGCTAAAGAAATTGAATTTAAACGGACGGGAAGTTTGTCGTTTGAAGACCTTTTGATCGAGAAGACGCGCTACCAATTGTGTGGTGATCCACTTGCACTCAGTTTTACCAATGTCAAGTAAGTACCGCGAATAACCGTGAGGGTCGAATTCGAGATTCAGCCTGAAATTGAGTTCCTAATTCGACCTTTTTTTGTGGTTAGGTGATCAAGGCAAAAAATTTTCATTGCCGCGATGCCTCGTAAATTGAGCATTATTAATTTCCCACTCATCTGATAGATGTGCAGGACAACTATTTTTGGAGCGAACGATGAAATTAGATGAAAAATTGCTGCTGAAGGAAAAGGAAGCTGCCGAGTTATTGGGAATGAGTACCCATTTTTTGCGACGCGATCGCATTTCTGCACTCCCAGTGGGTATCCCATTTATGCGCATAGGTGCATCAATCCGGTACCGGCGGGCCGAATTAGAAGCTTGGATTGCGGATCAAATGCATAGACAATCAAATTCTCCTAAACTCCGTGACCTTCCACCGGATTCTCGGAATGACGAGCCTCGTCGGCGAGGGCGTCCAAAAAAGACGCAACGGCGTAGCGCGATCGACGATTCAAGTGCGTAGATTGGAATGGCACTCAGCAAGCAAACACTATTTAAAGTACGCAATATTGAGATTTTGGCGAGTTACACAAGCCTGATTGCGCGAGCGAAAACCGGGGATTGACAGACCAAAAGTCGCGAATGTTTGAAGATGTTGCCTCTTGATTTGCACTTCACATTGAGATCTCTAGGAACGATCTGTGAGTTTTCTATGGCAAAAACGGACATCTATATGACTGATCAAACAATCCCCCCGCGCTTTTTCGACAAAAAGAATCGACGGACTCCGCCACGTGTTCGAAAAGATAACGGGGGCATTAAAGAAACCAGTTTTAGAAGAATTTGATTTTGCAGAATCGACGCAATGTTCGGAGGTGTTGGCAATTGGTGGAAATGAATTCTTTGACTTGCGATTTCCTCGTGCAAGCAATTTAGCTAGACACGTGATCGCTCCATAATTTTCAAACTATTTTTTAGAAAGCTTATTTAATCTACGTCAACTGAAGCGACAGCGATTTCACGCAGGTGGCGCTCATTTTCCCAATCAATTTTCGTATAGCGACTCTCTGGAAATAGTGCCGCCAGAGTGACCTCGCGTCTAAGCAAACGTTTGGCCATATCGGCCAGAACGTGCAAATCCTTTTCATTGCGAACTTCGATGGGAGCACACAGCGTAACTAATCTGCCTTGACCGCCCCAACAAGCATCGATAGATGGGACAACAATGTAATTGGTATCTTGTTCCACGAGGAGTCGTACCCGTTCAAATTCCGTATTCCACGCTGACCAATCCACTGACTCTGTGCGCCAAGCCAGTATTTTCTTACGCGACCGGCCACATTTCTTATAAATCGCTTGGCTATTGCCAAGCCAGTCCGGTGTGGGAATACCGTTCATTCTTTGCCAAATTTCCCGACTCAGCAGCTGGCAATATTCAAATCGAGGGTGGTGCCAATCGAGAACGACTTGGTAATCATTCAAGATAAAAGTCACTTGGGTTCGCTGGCTCAGTTTTGAGGAGGCGTCTTTCTCAAATTCATAAGTGCGCCGGATTCCCTGTTCGAAATGCGGAGCACCATTATTGCGGTGAAACTGCTTGGTTGCCGCTTCAAAAGATTCCACCATGTTGTTTTTCATCATTGATCCTAAGTGAAAAGGCTAGTCGGGAGAAGGTCTACCAAACCCAAAGTCACGGAACTTTGGGCGGTGGACATAAAGGCATTAGCGAGAGGAACGTTGTTGTAATGCTCGTTCAATTTTTTGATCGGTCTTAAATTGACTCAAGGCATACACTGCCCAGATGGTGGCCGGTAACCATCCGATCAACGTGAGTTGTAATACGAGACAAATAACGCCAGCGATCGGGCGACCAATGGTAAAAAATGTCAGCCAGGGAAAAATGAAAGCGATCAATAAACGCATAATAGGTACATCCTTTCAAATGCCTCTGATCCGCGAGGCGCCGGACTCGGCACATGCCGAACTACCACAACATTATCTTTTCTAACTACCTACAAACATCGTCTCATGTCAAAGGTAGAAAGCAAGTCTGTTTTGCCGTCTTGCTGGTCAAATTGTGGTTAAGCTGATTAATCCGGTTTTTTCGGAGCCTTGAGATATTTCGTCGGCTTCCGCCGGGGACGCGGGCCTGCCAAGATGCCGTCAGCAGGTTCAACAAAATGCTGTTCTGCCTTGGCGAACGCGGCTCGGTATTTTTCACGATTTGCTGCTATATAAGCGGTAACCTTTGCAAGGCGCTTTTCTCGTTCTAGATCGGTCATCGTTTCATCGGCCCAATCCAGACGATTATTGGGCTCGCCTTTTGCGTCGTCAATTGACGAGGCAGCATTGTTGGCGTTGGTAGAGATAGTAAAGTTAGTGTTGTCGCCGTTTACCTTTGGCTTGGCGGGAAACCAAGGATGAAGTTTCTTCTTGTTTTTTCTCATGATGAAGTCCAAATAGGTTGAGGTCGTGCCAAGTATTTGTGCGAAGTATGCAATGAATGACAATGCGAAATCATGTGGCTGGTCGATAGGTTAGACAGCAATGCCGCATTGGTAAATCGCGTCCATCGAATCACACATGTGATTTGATAAAAAATTTTACCAAGCGATCTTCTGATTGCAAGTCGGTTTCAAGGACGAGTGCAAACGATCATCTCGCACAAAACATGCGGATTCAAAAGTAAATTTCTTTCCAAACTCGAAAGAGGAAAACCTATAAGTAAGAAAAAAGATTCTCTGATAGTCGAACCAAAAGCTATTTGGAGCATGCAGAGGGTGGTACATCAACAACCTTCCAACCAAAACTGTATTCCGACAAATATCGGTGCGTACAACATACAGAAATTGTGTTGGCATTGAGTAACTTTGCCGAGAGATGGTATTTTTGTTTTCGATTCTCCATCACTTGAAAGATATTCTGTGACATGATCACTGGTAATATGTCATTTTTACAACTATTGATATGATCTAGGAGATGTCGTGCTGAAGTGGATAAGTAAGGTGTTGAGTGGAAACTCTATTGAACTTCCTGCTGGCGTGCCGGCAGCGTGGGCGGACCAACTAGAATCTCTGTTTGATTCATTGGAAAAATTGCCTAATGGTTGTGTGCGCTCTGGCTTGGCACGCGATATGTTGAGTTACGTATTGTACGGAGACTCTCTCTCGATCCTTAATGAGGTCGGTCAGCGGAAGGAAATTTCGGAACACCTGCGTCTGACTGGTTACTATTACCAACGCACTGGCGAAAAATCAGCGGAGCTGTATCGTAATTTTGAGACCATCCCCGTTCCAGTGGCACTGCGCTGGGCACTCCTGCTTGAAGCTTGTGTTCCAACGCAGATGCGGCGTTATAGCATGCAGTTCCCAGGAGGCGTTAACTGGCCGGAAACTCTGTTGATGCACAGCACCGGGTCTAGCGTTACTGGCTGGTCCAGCGAACGACCGGTCGTGAAAGATATTTCCGTCCAAATGCTTGAGCGATTGCTAGTAGAAGCAGGGATGGATGCATCTGTATTGATATCCTCTGCATTTTCTTCTTCTGTCAGTACTGGTTATGGGGCTGCGCAGCGGCAACAAATGGTGAGTGACTTGATAGACTACACCGAGGCGCTGGATCGGCATGTTGAAGCAATACGACCTCTTTTGCAACCGGCATTAATCCCGCAGCGCCTTCACGTTTTAAATATGCTTGAAAAAGCTGAGTCACACACCCTTGAAAAACTGGCTCCTGAATTGTCTGAACTAGTAGTAAGCAGTAGCAAACAAGTACGAGCATCGGCTGAAAACATTGCGCGCCGATGCGGCATCGCCATCACACCGACTCTGCGTCACATAGCGTGCAACGGCAAGCCCGACCAACGGATGTACGCTCTAAAAATGCTCCATTCGTTGGCAAAAAGTATGGGTGACGATACTTTGCTAGCGTTTGCGTACGAAACAGCGTTAGCTGACAAAGCACCCTCCGTTTTAGCACTGATCGAAGAATGGAACGCCACACAAGCAGCCACCGAAACCGACAGACAACAGCGCTATGAATACGAAGTGCCACAAATTGATTGGTCAAATGCATTAACGCCGCAATTATCGAAATTGCTGGATGATATGTGGCATGACGCCAATGAATCAGTTGCCAAGGCGAATAAACAGGCTCTCGAGCATCACAACCGTATGTTGGCACAGGGCCATAAATATCCTTTACGAGAGACGGAGCTCTATTCCGAAGAAACCTTCAAAAGGTTGCGTGAGTATTTGGCTTCTGAGAAACCTAAAGCGCCGAACATCATCACCGATCGGACTGCCCATTGGAACCACGTGACACCTTCGCTGAAAAAGCTGGCAACAAGCGAGGAGGTCTCACCAGTGGCGTTGTTTAAAATGTTGTCGTTCTTCGATCTTTTGACTGGCAACGATGGCCATTTGCAACATCCAGCTACTGCATCCTTTAATGCGATGCATCGTGCGAGCGGGCGTCCAAGCTTGTTAGAACTGTCTCAAATGTTTGAAGACTCGGGTCAACCAGGGAAAGCTTTGATACGAAGCTATTGCCATGCATGGGGGGATCCAATCGCAAACGATTGGTCGAATGAAGCAGTGTGGCCTTTTTTTGCGCATCACGTGGACACCGTTGTTCAAACTTTGGCCTCTGCTCAGGCAAGCGACTATACATTCAGTCGCGCTGGATTATTTCGTGCAATCGCTACCTTACCCTTTGCTCCCGCCACAATAGTCAACGCGCTGTTTGACCTCGCTCTCGGTGTTGCCAAAAGTGATCGTCGCGCCGCACAGGATGCATTGATCAACTTCCCTGACAAAGAGACGCGCATCATAAGTGCGCTGACCAATGGCAAGTCTGACACGCGCGCCGTTGCGACTCAATGGCTTGCGAGATTACACGTAGCATCGGCCATTCCCGCGCTAGAACTAGCCCTGACTAAAGAAAAGCACGACGTGCCAAAGGGTGCGATGCTTGATACGTTACAGTTGCTTGGTCAACCAGTTGAAAAATATCTTGACCGAGGTGCGTTGGTTGTCGAAGCAAGTAAGTCGCTAACTAAAGGCATACCTAAGGATCTTGAATGGTTTCCGTGGAATGCGTTGCCAGAAGTTCGATGGGCTGACAATAAGGAACATGTGCCTGTCGATGTACTCCGGTGGATGATGGTTCAGGCAGTTAAACAAAAATCTGCAGAACCAAATGCAGTTCTGCGTAAGTATTGCGCAATGTTTGATCCACGCGACCGCGAGCAGTTCGGCCAAATGATTCTCGATACGTGGCTGCGTGAGGACATACGCCCGATTTCTTCTGACGAAGCGATGAACAAAGCACACATGCAAGCACAATCTATTCATCAGTCGATGGCACAGTATCCACAGTATCACCAGAATGATCCGAACCTCGGTCGTACCGTTGAGGAAATGACTGCAATTTATCTTCCCGGATTTTTGCGCCAACCGGCAGGTTCGGCAAATGGGAGCAAAGGCTTGTTGGCTGTGACTGCAGCATGTGCCGCGGAAGGTGTAGTCGCACCGGTTGCACGCTATCTGAAGGAGTGGTATGGCTCACGTGCCGCACAAGGTAAAGCTCTGATTGCAATGTTGGCGTGGATAGATCATCCGAGCGCCACTCAACTAATGCTAGCGATCGGCAACCGCTTCCGAACCAAAAGCTTTCAGGAAGAAGCGACTAAGCAGGCTGAAGCGCTTGCCGATCGCAAGGGTTGGACATTATCTGAACTAGCCGATCGGACCATTCCCTCCGCTGGTTTTGACGAGAAAGGCGTGCTTGAACTAAGCTACGGTTTGCGCAAATTCACTGCACGGCTGCTGCCAGACTTCAAGGTCGAACTCTACAATCCGGATGGCAAAAAAATTGCATCCTTACCTGAACCACGCCAGGATGATGATGCAGAGCTTGCCAAGGACGCCAAGAAAGCGTTCAGCGCCGCAAAAAAAGAGCTCAAGAATATCGTCGACTTACAAACCGACCGTTTGTATGAAGCCCTTTGCACCGAACGCGACTGGTCATTTGAGGACTGGCAACTCTATTTGAACCAACACCCTGTGGTTCGACATCTACTGCAAAGATTGATATGGACCCACGTAGACGACGGTAAGGTCGTGGCGACTTTCCGACCGCTCGATGATGGGACTTTGACCGACGACGAAGACAATGAAGTGCTATTGCCAGCGGATGCGCGGGTCCGGATAGCCCATGACTCTGTGTTGGCGGAAGAACAAATCGCCGTATGGCAGCAGCACCTAGTCGACTACGAGATTGCACCCCTTTTCCAACAAATGGGGAAAGGCATCTATAGTTTGCCGCAGGAGAAGGCGAATGCTGACAATATAAAGGATTTCGAAGGTTATATGCTGGAAGCCTTTGCCTTGCGGGGGCGGGCTCTTAAACTGGGTTATACACGTGGTGCGGCCGAAGATGGCGGTTGGTTCCATGTGTACGAGAAACGCTTTCCGACACTGGGTCTGCAGGCTGTGATCGAATTTACCGGCAACCCGCTTCCGGAAGAGAATCGCACGGTCGCTTTGCTTAATCTGTCGTTCTCAAGCACGGGTAATACAACCTCGTGGCAACGCACTAGCCTGCCACTATCAAAGGTGCAAAAAGTGTTGCTGTCTGAGTGTTATAACGACCTACGACTGATTGCGTCTGAAGGAACTGGATTCGACCCCGACTGGCAAAAGAAAAGTGAATATTGAAATGAGCAACTCAAACATCGCCATTTTGCGAGCGCCTGCAGAACAGGTGCATTCTGATGAACTGACACGCCTCTCTGAAAAGGACAACGGTCCGCGCCCGACGGGCTGGCATCTATCGCCGCGCGCAGTGCGTAGTTTTATCCTGGGGGACGATAAACTCGGCGTCAAGCGCAAGTTTTATGGTGATGACGCCTTGATCGATCGTTGTATCGTGACGTTGATGAGCGACCGAGGATTGCTGCTCGTTGGTGAGCCGGGAACTGCCAAGTCGATGCTTTCAGAACTGCTGGCAGCGGCTGTCTCGGGCAAGTCGGTTTGTACTATCCAAGGCACCGCTGGCACTACGGAAGACCAGATCAAATACACCTGGAACTACGCGTTGCTTCTGGCTGAGGGACCATCACCGCGCGCATTGGTGCGTGGTCCGATATACGAATCGATGCAGCAAGGTTGCCTGTGCCGCTTTGAGGAAGTGACGCGGGTGCAGCCGGAGATTCAAGATTGTCTCATTAGCCTGTTGTCTGACAAAGTGCTACACGTGCCCGAACTTGACGGCGATGCCGCGACGATATTCGCCGCACGCGGTTTTAACGTCCTTGCAACCGCCAACATCCGAGACCGTGGCGTGCACGAAATGTCGAGCGCGCTGAAGCGCCGCTTCAATTTCGAAACCGTCAGACCGATTACCGACCGTAAGCTAGAAATGCAATTGGTGCGCGAGCAGACGGATGCGTTGTTGAAACGGGCACAGGTAGAAGTCGATTTTCAGCATGATGTCGTGGATCTTTTAGTCACAGCTTTTCACGATTTACGGGCTGGCGTGACCGTCGAAGGCATGGTGATCGAAAAGCCAACCGCCGTCATGTCATCAGCCGAAGCGGTATCAGTCGGCTATGCAGCGTGTTTGGACGCCCACTATTTTGGCGACGGCGCGGTGTCCGGCGAACACATTGCGCGGCAGTTGATCGGTACGGTACTAAAAGACAATTCTGACGATGGCAAGAAACTGCGCCACTACTTCGACGTGGTAGTCAAACAACGTGCGCAGAGGCAGGGGCAGTGGAAGCGCGTACTTGATGCGCGCCGTGAACTGGATCGTTGAGACTGGCGTCCTAGATGCTACCCACTTCGGACGCTGTACGTGCGCTCGGCGCGCAGCTGGTCAGTGATGAGCGGATCATCTTTCCGGTTCGCCACCACAGCCCTGCCTGCGCGTGGCAATTGTCCCGTCTGTTTGAGCAGCGGGCGCCGTCGGTCGTATTGGTGGAAGGGCCGCGCAGCTTCACGCCGCTAGTGCCGCTGCTGGTGCATCCAGAAGCACGCATGCCGCTGGCGGTATATACCTACGCCGTGCAAAGCACGGAGGGCAACGACAAGCCTGCCCGTCGCGCTGCTTATTATCCATTCTGCAGTCATTCGCCTGAGCTTGTTGCGCTGACTGCTGCGCACGCACGCAAAATTCCGACGCGCTTCGTTGATTTGGATTTTTCTGAGCAATGCCTGATCGAGATTGAGCAGGAAGACGGTGATGCGGAATCACTGCTTGATGAGCGTCATTATCGACGCAGTCGTTATCTCGGTGCACTGGCGCAACAGCTGGGTTGCCGAGACCATGAAGAATTGTGGGAGCATTTATTCGAGGTATCCGCGAGTACGCGCAGTTTGCAGGCGCATGTAACTGATATGGCTGCCTATTGCCACCTCGCACGCGTCGAATACAGCCTTGAGGAACTGACGAAAGACGGCACCCTGCAACGTGAAGCCGAAATGGCGTGGCATATCCAACAAGCGCTCAAAGAGCGCAAAGCCGGCGACGGCCCAGTTCTCGCGGTGGTTGGAGGCTTCCATGCGGTCGCTATGCCGCAATTGTTGGCAAGCGCTGTTAAACGACCCTCTATTTCGCGCAGTGCCATCTCGGATGAATCTTCCGCGCTGATTCGCTACAGTTACGACCGGCTTGATCGTTTGAATGGATATTCAGCTGGGATGACGTCACCTGCCTGGCAGCAATTGTTGTGGGAACGCACACTCAAGTACGACAAGGCCGGCGTAGATATAAGCAAGCGTGTGCGCAAGGAAGCTGCATTGACCGTGCTTTTTGATATTGCCGTCGAACTGCGCGAACGCCATGGCGTCGCTTTGCCGATGCCGACGTTGGTGGCTGCCTATGAGCATGCGTTACAACTAGCCTCGCTGCGCGGCCGTCCTGCGCCGGTGCGCGACGATGTTTTTGATGCAGTCATCAGCTGCTTCATTAAAGGGGAAGCAGATGCGGACGGCTTGCTGGTGATAGCGGTGGCGCGCCGCATCTTTAGTGGACAAGCGATGGGAAAGGTGCCTCCTGGTGCTGGCACGCCGCCGCTGGTCAAGGACTTCGAATATCGCGCACGCCGTCAACGACTCAAGATTGACGACTCCCAACCGCGCCGCGCCGTGCTTGATATCTACCGCCGCCCGGAACATCGTCTGACAAGTCGCTTGCTGCACGGCTTGACCCTACTCGCCGTGCCGCTGGCGGTACGTAGAGCTGGGCCCGACTTCGTGAATGGAACCGGGCTAGACCGGCTGCAGGAACACTGGGAATACGCTTACTCGGCGGCGACTGAAGCTGCCCTAGTGGAAGCCTCTGTGTATGGCGTGACTGTGCCCTTAGCAGTAGCAAATCGTTTTTGCGCTCAACTTGATCACTTGGAATCAAGTGGTGAACGGCGTGACGCGCGCGCCGCCGCCGCATTTCTGATGCATGCCTGCGTGCTGGGTCTACATGATTACCTTCCGCGTGTCATCGCCACCTTACGCGAGGCGATTGCGAACGACGCAGCGTTCGAATCGGTGGTTGCTGCGGCAAGCAGCGTCGGGCTTTTGGCGGAATCGCGTGAACCGCTTGAGGCGCGCGACGTGACCGAAGTGCCCCATCTGTTGAAGGCAGCTTATGAACGTGCGATTTATCTAGGTAGCAGCCTGCACGGGGATCCCGGTGAGGGTAATGAACTTTTGCAGGCATTGTCGCGTTTGCGCGAGCTGTTGATTAGCGCGGCCGGCCACACACTTGACGCAAATCTTTACTGGAACCTTGTGATCGGTCTGAGCACAGAGCACAACGCGGCGTTGGTTCGCGGCGCTGCAACCGGGTTGTTGTATTCCGCAGGCAGGATGTCGGAGGCCGAGGTCGGTACAGCGCTGGACGGGCACCTGAACGGTTTGATGCAGCCACGTGATGCAGTGAGTTTTTTGCGTGGCTTGCTGTACACGGCACGTGAAGCGGCTTGGCAGCAATCGGCCTTGCTCGGAATCCTCGATAAACTGTTGCAGCAGTGGGACGACGATGCTTTTGTCGCTACATTGCCAGAGCTCCGTCTGGCCTTCGCTGAGATGACCCCCAAGGAAACCGATCGGATTGCCGATGCGGTGGCCCAATTGCATGGTGAAAAAGATCTTGGCCGCCTAGTGCGTTATGACTTATCTGCCGCCGAGGTGCAGGCCAATCTCGGTTTGTCGCGCACCTTGGTCGAACTACTAATCGCCGACGGATTACAAGCGTGGGTGCAATCATGAGTAAGCTTGATCGCTGGCGTCTCGTGCTGGGCAAATACGCGGATCAACGCTTGCATGGGCTGGGCGGTAACCTCTCTGATACTTCCCGTCGTATGGATGCGGCTCTTGAATTTCTTTACGGCCGCGAATACCAGGGTCGCGGCTTGCGCAGTGAGCTCGGACCTGGTTCACTCGATCCGTCGCAGCTTACACTGGTGACATGGCTGGGAGAGGTGCGCGAGCTGTTCCCGAACGACACAGTCGAGGTGATCGAAAAACATGCGCTGGACCGCTATGGTTTGACTGAACTGGTGACCGACCCAAAAACGCTGGAGCGGCTCGAGCCGAACCAACAATTGTTACGCATGCTACTTACTTTGCGTGGCCACCTCAAGGGCGAGGTATTACATTTAGCACGCCGTATTGTCAAACAAGTCGTCGACGAAATCCGTGACAAACTTGAGTCGGAGGTGCGGCAAGCGCTGGCCGGTCGACTCAACCGATTCAGGCATTCGCCTATGGCCATTGCGCAAAACTTCGATGCGCCCGGCACGGTACGAAGAAATCTCAAGCATTACGATCCGGAGCGCCAGAAACTGGTGATCGAACAACTGCGTTTCTTCGAGCGCAATACGCGCCGGCTGCCGTGGGACATCATTCTGTGCGTGGACCAAAGCGGCAGCATGGCGGACTCTGTGATTCATAGCGCGGTGATGGCAGGTATCCTCGCTGGATTGCCTGCGTTTCGCGTCAAGCTGGTGGTATTCGATACAAGCGTTGTAGATCTTTCCGAGCATGCGGATGATCCGGTCGAAATGCTCATGCGGGTGCAGCTAGGCGGCGGCACCGACATTGCGCAAGCCGTGCGTTACTGCGCGCAACTGGTCGAAAATCCTCACCGCACGGTATTGGTGCTGGTGACTGATTTCTGCGAGGGTGCACAACCAGGCGAACTCGTGCGCGCAGTCAAGAAACTGGCAGAGGCACGGGTGAAGCTTCTGGGATTGGCGGCGCTCGACGGGCAATCGCACCCCGTCTACGACCGCCAGATGGCCGAGCGTTTAGCTGCTTGTGGAATGGAAATTGCCGCTTTGACACCGCAACGCTTGGCTCATTGGTTGGTTAAGGTAATTTCATGAGCAGCCTGCGTGTCCAGTTGAGAGCCCAACTCGCTCATTTTGATGATGATGCATTCACGGCGCTGGCCAACCGTGGCCTGTTGCGCCGAGCGTACAAAGACTTGGAAAAACAAGCTGCGACCATAAGCGACGAAACGCCGGATTCGTTGACACTGACCTTGGGGGAATACCGCATCCGCTTCGACCTACGTGGCCCAACGCAGGCAGAGTGTAGTTGTCCAGCCGTTGGCGTGTGCCAACACATCCTTGCGGCCGCCATCAGTCTGCAACGCTTGCCGATTGACGACGAGTCGCAGCAAGCTGCCATCGGTGATGAAGGAAATTCGTTGGCAATGCTCCACGCTGCGCTCATGCGATTGGGCGTTGATGATTTGGTGCGACATGCTGGCAAGCCCGGATACCGATGGGCATGGCAATTCGTACTTGACCTCCATCCAGAAGATGGCGTGCGGATCGACGGAGAGCGTCACGTAGTGATTCGATTTTCGCATCCTCGCATGAACTTTCGTTACATGGGTGGTGACTTGGAGAACTTGGTTGCCGACCCAGCCACTAAACGGATCGAGAAATATCGTGTTGCAGCGGTGTTGGCATACCAGCGCGCGCACGGCGCCGAAATTACGAAGCCCGAATCGAGCGACAAGGAGCGCACAGTCTCGCTTGATTTAGGCAAGGATCACACGGTACCCGGTGCAGCGGCGCAAAGTCAGTACGATTCGCGTGCACGTCTGCGCAACGGCGTTAAGCAGTTGCTCGAAGAATGCATTGTGCTCGGACTATCGCACCTGTCGCGCGGAATTCAAGAACGTTATACCACCCTCGCTGTGTGGGCTCAGGGGGCCGAATATCACCGACTAGCGTTGCTGATGCGACGTCTGGCCGACCATGTCGATTTGCTTTTAGAACGTGCCGGCGGTGCCGACGAACATCGGTTGCTCGACGAAATGACATTAGCGTTCGGTCTGGTCAGTGCGCTCGATGAAGCCGCCGGGCGCAACGTCGAACCTGCTCATTTAGTCGGGCGAGCGCGTACTCAGTATGAAGAAACCGGCAAGATCGAGGTGCTTGGCCTTGGCGCCAGCGTATGGAGATCCGCTTCAGGTTATGTTGGACTGACCATGTTGTTTTGGTCACCACAGGATAAAGTGTTTCTTTCTTGCACTGACGCTCGCCCAGAAAATCAGCGCGGCTTTAACCCGGTCGCCAGATACAAGGCAGCTGGTCCTTGGGGAGGTTTGGGCGCACCAGCTCAGGCTACCGGTCGAAGGGTTTTGCTCGGCAACGCCCAACTTAACAACACCGGACGCTTATCTGCAGCCGAAAGTACAACTGCGACGGTGCAGGTGGTCGGATCTGGTACTGCTTTTGCGCAGCAACTCAAGCCATGCACGAGCTGGGCGGAACTTGCGCATGCGCGCGGCGTTTCGCGGGGCAGCCTTTTGTCCGAAGCGCAACCGATGAAAGATTGGGTTATCTTGCGACCCGCACGTTATGGTGCTGCGAAGTTTGATACAACCAGACAGACCTTGGTATGGCCGCTGTTTGACGATAACGATCAGAGACTAGACGCCGAATTGATATACAGCGAACAAACAGCGCATGCGATCACACGCGTCGAGCAATTGGGAGGGGAGCAACTACCGGTCGGAACGATGTTGGTCGTTCACGTTCGCAACGGACAGTCAGGGTTGGTCGTTGAACCTTTAAGCGTCGTCCATGCGCATTGCCAGCCCAATGAAAATCCGGTCGACGCTTTGTATTTTGACCTCGCGCCAGAACGAGGCTTTACATCAAAATGGCTCGACAAACTTAATCGACTTGGCATGACACAGCCACCGGTAAACATCCACTCAAAACTACCGTTGGGGTTGCCACAAGTACTAAGAGATTTACGACATTATTTGCAACTGCAATCAGAACGTGGTGTGGCAGTAGATTCAACCGAGCAAACCTTAACGCAGATGGCCGCGCTCACCGAAAGAGCCATTGCTTCAGGCTTGACTGCATTTAGTCGCCGTAGTTCAACCGCGCGCAGTGTCTCTGCACAATTACTACAGGCGAACTACCTTTGTTTGCAATATGAGCGTTTGCTCGAAAATACAGCGGATTTCAGCGATCGACAAGCTTCGATCTAGTTGGCGTAAAACCGCTTGTTAGAAATATTTATCCGTCTTCTGGTGCGATTGGATTCTATTTGAAACACTTTATGCTATTTTGTTTATCACGTTGTCGGGTAGGTCAATATTTAGTCGACGCCAACGCTACCTCCAAGTGGCTCAAGTTTTTATCCGCACTTCCCCAACAGGCCGCGGAACGGATGTTTCTGTTTTTGTTAGGGATAGGCATATGCATTCAAACAATTTGAGTAAAAATTGATGGCAATATCATTTGACACATTAAAAGTAGTGGAACAACTTGAAAACGCAGGCTTTTCGTCACAACAAGCCAAGGCTCAAGCATCAGTTGTAGTAATGATCCTATCTGACGTAGCAGAGCGCGTGGCCGATAAATTTGCCACCAAGTCAGATTCCACACAAGAACTAGCCAACTTAAGAATGGAACTCAATAATCTGAGCCAAGAAGCGAAAGTAATGAACTCTGACACAAAAGCGAAAATAATCCGATGGATTGGTGGTGTTGGAGTTTTACAAATGGCTTTGATTGCCGTCTTAGCATTGAAAATTGGTCACTAAAAAAACAGTGCAAAAATCTCAACGCAACCACCTTTAGCCAAGTGGGTTTTTTCTCGAAATTTTTTTGACTCCCATGACCAGTAAAAAATTCTGCGTCAATGCCCATATATAGTGGAGATCAACGTTTAATTCTATTTCGATCGCTGCTGATAATTTGGTCCGGCTTTGTTTTCTTTTGAGTACCACCAGTCATCATAGGCTCTGCGATTTCGCTTCTCATTCTCTGTTTCCTCCGGTCGGCAAAACACAAGCGACAGCAACATCAGAACTAAGCATATGGCCAATAAGGCCAGCGCATGTATAGCGACGAAAGCGAGCAACGGTATCTGGATGGCAGATCCACCAAGGCCCACCCAATAATTGGTCACTTTGACATTCGCGACCATAAGATAGACAAATACCGCAGCGCTAACGGCAAAAAAACTCCAACTAACAGCAACGAGTTCGTTGGGTGAACGATCGGGTATCTGGCGATAGAGATCACCCCCTATGAAAAACGCCACCGCCGCCATTGAGATGCAAAGCGCACGCTTTGAGAAAAACGCGTGGCCATATTTTTCGCGACAATAGACATCAAAAAGAAATACCAGCCCTAAGGCGAAAAGTACCGCGATGCCAATGACAATTTTCCAGGTTTCCATAATCAAATTCCAGTGAGTTTTGCTTGTGTGTGGATGAATGTTCGCGACTAGCTTTTCGATTAATGTTTGGTTAGCGGTTGTTTTTTGACGGAGGATGGCGAGGCGCCCAAAATCAGTTCTGCCAAGGCCACACATTGTTTTGCCACTTCCATGAGGCGGTGCGCCTTCTCCTTTGGGACCTTTGCATGGAACACTAAGCTAAACGCGGCGACCAATCTTTCTTCATCAGAAATAGGATGGCCGTCTCGTTCGTCGGTCAGGCTGGTCAACCAGTTGTCAAATTCGAACTCGCTCATATCAAGGAGAGTAAAGTTTTTCATATAAATTTCCTTATTACTTGTCTTGCATTATTAAAAGGTGGGCAGACCTTGTGAATGATTTCGGTTTGCAGAAATGGAATCATTTGCGCGCAAAATCGATTACAGTGCTACCCGGTTTTTTGTTCATTGACGCATCACGGAAATCTCTTAAAAATCAGCTAATGCGCATCACGCTTTATTCAAATTGCGAACACACGCGTTGGTCTAACTCAGGGGTAGCGGAGATAAAGGGTTGAGCGGGTATGTCTACTCTTTGTTAATGAATTTTTTATCAATCCACTTGGTCAACGAGTCCTTGTCTCGCGCAATATTCCAAGCCCGACAAAGCGTAAAAAGAACGAGAAACGTCAGACCGGTGTGAACGATGGTGGCGCGCGAAACGTTCATGAGATCGGCGAGCCAATCGGCAGCCCAGAATTCCAATATCAGATAGTTGATACCAGCTGATGCAAAAGCGCCGATGAATGCGATAGGGTTTTGTATTTTCATGATGATTATTGAGAAGAAGTTGAACAATATTTGCCGCTTTTACTGAACGTCTTTGAATTAAAAGCGCAGCGAATTTACTGATTGATTTGATGTCGATGGACTGCGTGTCACTTCCCGATTGCCCATTTGAACAAGTGCCAAGCCTGAACCCAACGCGGCTTTCGTTGATTAGATTGAGACTTGCGACTCTCCCGAATCGAAGTCGCTTCTGGTAAATCAGATAAGACCTTGTTACCCGATGAAACTCGCCTTGAGGTTTTCGCATTGGGTAAGTTTTCTCGGGGAACGGCAGCCAGAAAAGCTAGGCGTTCTTTTCTGGCGAAATCCGTCTGCATCACATTGCTGTTGGTAATTTCTTCGTTTTCCATGGTGGTTCATTTCCTTTGCTTGATCACGTTAAAAAGCTGCGCGTTGCCAGGCTTTTGCATCAGGTTTTCTCTTGTGAGCAAACCTAGGCAGTCAATTCATCGTATCAAGCAAAAGGGTGAAAGCAAGTCGTGAAAACACGTTTTACCGGCTTTACTTTGCTTTTTTTTGAGTCTGCGGTTGAAGTCGCAAAAAGAATGTTCGTGGCGCTTTTATTTTGGAAATATTTTTTTAGCTTGGAAGGCAAAACGATTTATGAGTGAGTGATTTTTTTATCTGCAGCCAGCTATTTAGGTAGCCGCTAATACAAAAGCAAGCGCATTTTTTCAAAAAAATTATTTTTGTCTGACTACTCCATCGCGAGGAAACAAGACTTGCATTCAGAATTTGGGCGATAGAATAAATGGTCGAATCACTGGATTTCAAAAGAAGGCGCGTAAGAAGGTGTTTGGCGCCGTATTCAAAACGGCGTAAATGACAAGGCGACAGTTCTCTGGTGTTTCAACTAAATGAGAAAGGGATGAATATGACTGACCAATCACAAAAGATGCTTTTCCGCGTCGGTTTAGAAGCGTTTTTTAACATTGCGAAGGCATGGGGCTTGAATGCCGAGCAAGAAGCCATTTTATTGGGATGTCCTGCGCCGCCAACCTTCTCAAGCTGGAAAACAGACCCGCATTCTGTAGAACTCAACCGAGATGCCTTGGAACGTATCTCATATATTTTAGGAATTTATAAAGCGCTACGAATTTTGTTACCTGAACAAGCTGCTGCAAATGAATGGGTCAAGCAAGCCAACTCTGCTGAAATCTTTGGTGGACAATCTGCACTGGATCGCATGTTATCTGGCAATGTTAGTGATTTGTCTGTGGCGCGACGCTATCTTGATGCTATGCATGAAGGTGTATAGGGTTAAAGCTTTTAGAAGTTCAAACAGCAAGGAGGTATGTGCCAAGCGAAACAACCGTTATCCTAAATTTCTTTTTGTGTGGATGCCTTGCGATTGATGAGGAATGATCTCCCTCGGAAATTTGGCCACTCTAGGATAATTAAAATTAGCGGCACGGGTACATCGTGAACATGTTCTGCATGATTTGATGTATTCAATACTCATAAGGATTGGAATTATTATGGCGATTAATTTCTCATTTCAGGCGACAAGTGATTTTGCCGAGCACACGCAATCGTGCGCGAACATGATTGGCTTAAAAAATTCAGATTACGTTCGTGAAGCCGTGCGTGAGAAAAACGAACGAGTAATTGCCGATCATATAACGATGCTATCGCGTAAGCTTTCAGCAAAACACCACTCCTTCAACGAGGCTATTGTTAATTCTTTACAGGATGGAGTTGCCTAATTTCAGGCGAACGTCAATAGGGGGCGTTTGTTTTATTGCACTGACACAGGAAAGAATGTTGGGAGAATGAGAAAGTCGAGCACTTATCGAATGATCATGGCAAGGTGAACCAACACTCAGTCAATGAAAAGAGAATTCTTCAGCATAATATCGTAGCTGGTTATTTTCATAAGCTCGAAGTGAGCGGAATCTCTGATCTTGCCATTGAAGTAATGAATGGCGATTTAAAGTCTTTGGGGATTCCCGCAATTTCAATCTTAGTGATGCGTTGCTGTTCTAAAACCCGACGTAAAAAAAAGCGTCGCTTGACTTTCCTAAAAATTTTTATTGAATTGTCGTTCTTGGTAACCCATGAAGTAATCAACCACCCCCTATCTGGCGGTTGTGGCTGACCGAAGACTGATGTAATCAGCTAGGCTGCATAGGGCTACGCTCGATCCAAATAGTGATTCCAGGAGAGTACATATGGTAATTCTATAAAGGACTACAAGATTTGAAGTGGCGAATTGAAGTTTTTATGTTGTATAGCTGCAGATTTTGCAGCTACGGAAAAAACTAGACATCATTTTTTGAAGCTATGTTCGAGATAACGGCTTCAGAAATTGTAGTCGTTTTCTTATTTTTGTTTTGCTTGATATGTTTCGATTTAGTCGCAAAAATAGGGCCAATTTTTGCAGCAAATAAGGGATTGCAATACCTCGCCTTCGTAACTTGGCGTACCTGTTTTTGGATCTTGCGGATCGATAAACCTACACAGTTGCGTCAATGGCATGCCGCAATTAAGAATTCGGTTTCGATCGGTCAAGGACATAAATATTTAACAACTAGGATTGCCTTTTTGTTGCAATATTTACTGCTAAACTGAGAAGATCCGAGATTTACGTTCCTTACCGATGTACAACACAGAAATAGTGGCAGGTTCACTGCTGATCAATGAAACGCGCAAACTGGCTCAGGTAATGCTGACTGACAGTTCTGCCGAGGCGTGGAAGCACGCAATCTTGGTTGAAAACTTACTCCAAAAAAATACTCAAGCCACTGCCAAGCGAATGGGTAATTTGATCCGTCATCGGCTGGAAATGGGTGAGGCGTCAATTTGGTCCCTCATCGCCCAGAACGATTTTGAGCTGGCCGGCCAGGCGGCATTGGTTCTCGCTATTCGTCATAGTCAGTTGCTGGCTGATTTTATGCGCCAGGTCATGGGATTGCGTGTTCGCCGGCATGATCTGCAACTTACCCAAAAAGACTGGGATGATTTTTTGCAGGAATGTGCCTTGCGTGAACCTGCCATTGCAGGATGGAGCGCATCTACTTGTGAAAAACTTTACCAAGTTATCTTGCGCATCCTTGCCGAAAGTAAATTTTTAACCTCATCCAAAGAAAAAATGATCCAAACGGTATTAATCCGTCCTGAGATCAATACTTACCTACTTAATTGCAACGACCAATCCACATTGGCCTGTCTGGAACTACATCAATGACTGAAGCGTTTCACGAAAAACTCAACAAAGTTTTACCTCGCCTACGTTCAACAGAGCTGCTCAACAACAAGGGCTTAGGCAACGAAATCGGATTCTATATTTTTGATTACGCACCGGAGCATGAACTGGAAGTGCGTGAATTCCTTGATGGCGTCATTCTGCCCGGCTTAAATAAAGGCCCAGATCCAGTTCGCACCACACACATTAATTTGTTTCAATTGATCCTGGATGTCTTAACCAAGCGCGATCTTCTTGATAGAGCCGTGGCCCTTCAAGCCGCCAAAGGAGATAAAGAAGTCTTAAGAGCGATGAAGGGTCCGTTAGATCCTGAAAAGCTCGCGCAGGAATTGATTAAACAAATGGATCTGTCACAAACAGATTTAGTCATCATTTCGGGTGTCGGCAGTGCCTTTCCAATGTTGCGCACCAATACCTTACTCAGTGCCTTACATCCCTTAATGGGGCAAATCCCGCTGGTTGCCTTTTATCCTGGTACTTATGACGGCGCCAAGTTGCGGTTGTTTGATCGACTTAAAGATGACAACTATTACCGAGCTTTCCAGCTTGCAGTTTAAGAAACCTTAATAAATTCAAAGAATAATCCAACAGGAATACGTGATGCAAATAGCCGATCTGTTTAGTAAAAATATTACCCGCCCAATTAATGGTGTCGTCAAAGCGGATGAACGTGGTCCAGAGGCGGTATGGCAAGAACTAGACGAATACGTCGTCACACAAGAACTAGACCGGCACTTTCGCCGTTTCTTTGAAAGCTATTTGCAAGCGAAAGACCGGCCGAACGATCCGACGATTAACGCCCGTATGGGTGTCTGGGTCTCCGGTTTTTTCGGGTCTGGTAAATCTCACTTCATTAAAATTCTCTCGTACTTACTCAATAACTACGAAGCGCTTGACCCTAATAGCGGTGTCGTTCGTAAATCTGCCAACTTTTTTGATGACAAAATCAATGACGCCTTACTGCTGGCCGATGTAAAACGCGCAGTCAAGGATGAGACTGACGTCATTCTGTTTAATATCGACAGCAAGGCCGATAGTAAAGACGACAGAGATGCGATTCTCTCCGTCTTCTTGCGCGTCTTCAATGAAATGCAAGGATTCAGCGGTGATGCGCCGCACATCGCCGGCATGGAGCGGTATCTCGTTAAAGAAAACGCCTACGATACGTTCAAAGATCAATTTAAAACACTGACGGGCAAAGAATGGAAAGACGAGCGCGATGCCGTCGGCTTCATGCGCGATGAAGTCGTACAGTCTTTGATGCTCGCCTTAAACATGTCAGAAGCCTCGGCGGCCAAATGGTTTGACGATGCGCCAGACACCTTCCGTATCAATATCGAAAATTTCTCCAAGCTCGTCAAAGACTATCTTGATAGCAAAGGGCCGAAGCGCAATATCGTTTTCCTGGCAGATGAGATCGGCCAATTCATCGGTGAAAACACCCAGATGATGCTGACTCTGCAAACCATCGTAGAAAACCTAGGTACCGTCTGCAAAGGCAGGGCATGGGTCATCGTCACTTCACAAGCCGATATTGATGCGGTCATTGGCGACAACAACAAAACGCGCACGCAAGATTTTTCTAAAATTCAAGGCCGTTTTCATACCCGCTTATCATTATCTAGCTCGAATACCGATGAAGTCATCGCCAAGCGCCTACTGGCTAAAACAGACGAAGCCGTAAAAGCGCTGTTGCAGCTCTTCATTGAGAAGGGCGATGTCATCAAGAACCAGCTCAGTTTTGTTGGCAATGACGTCAGCATGAAAAACTACAGCAATGAAGATGACTTCATCGCGCTCTATCCATTTGCGCCTTATCATTTTCAGCTGGTGCAAAAGATTTTTGAAGAGATCCGCAAAGTCGGCGCCACCGGTGTGCATCTCTCCAAAGGCGAGCGCTCCATGCTCGATGCCTTCCAGACAGCAGCAGTACATAATCAGGCCAAACCACTGGGCAGTTTGATCCCGGTGTATGATTTTTACCCGTCGATAGAAAGTTTTCTTGATCCTGTCATCAAAAAAACCATCGATCAAGCGGTCAGCAATCCGGTGCTCGATAAGTTTGATAATGAATTGCTGAAGGCCCTGTTCCTGATCCGTTACATCGAGATCATCAAACCAAATATTGACAACCTCGTCACCCTGTGTATTGATGAAGTGGATGCAGACCGCTTGGCCTTAAAGCGCCGCATCGAAGCCAGTCTCACGCGTCTTGATAAAGAAAATCTGATTAATCGCAATGGTGATCATTACTACTTCCTCACCAATGAAGAGCAAGATGTCAGTCGCCAGATCAAGCAGATAGATCCTAGCTACGGCGATCAAAGCAAAATGCTCTCAGAGCTTTTGTTTGAAGACGTCTTTGCCGGGCAAAGTCGCATCCGCTATAAATTGAATAAAACCGATTACGACTTCAATCGTCTGCTTGATACCGTTCCTTACAAAACAGCAAACCATGAACTCACGCTGGAAGTCATCAGCCCATTAAACGATGACTACTCACTTTTTAATGAAGCGCGTTGTATTAACCGCAGTAACGAATTGCTAGGAGCGCTCATCTACATCAGCGACGATAAAGCCCTCGGGTCAGAACTACGCACGTGGTTACAAGTCGATAAATATGTGCGCAACAATAACACCGCCCAGGCCGCACCTACGTTGAAAAAAATACTGGCAGAACACGCCAGCGATAACAATACCCGCCGTAGCCGTTTGGTACTGAAATTAACCGAGTTGATCCAGCAAGCCGACTTCTATGCCTTAGGCCAAAAGCTCGCCATCAAGAGCAATATCCCTAGTGGCCAGCTCGATGAGCAAATTAACTACCTCATCGCCAATAGCTACCCTAAGCTCAGCTACCTCAAAGTCTTGCAAGCCGATGTGCTGGCAGAGATCCGCGCCACCTTTGCGATGAATGACGTCAGCCAGGCGGCGCTCAACCTCAATGGTGAGGAAGGCAATACCCAAGCGATTAAAGACATGCGTGATTATCTAAAGATCGCCGCCAGCGAATCACGCGTGCTGCTCTCAGACGTAACCGATCGTTATGCCAAACGTCTGTATGGCTGGCCAGAAATGGAAACCGCGCTCATCATCGCCCGCCTGTTCATGGGCGGTGAAATTAAGCTCGCCTTGGACGGAGGCGATCTCGATGCCAGCAAAGCCTTTGACCCATTCTCCAAGGCAGCGCGTCATCGCAATATATCGATACTTAAGCGTAAAGCCACCGATGCCGGCGCCTTGAATCGCGCCAGAGGTTTATACAAAGACCTGTTCAGCAAACTCGGCAAGGAAGAAGAAGATGCCCTGGTCGCGGAATACCGCGAGGCATTAAAAGCATGGAAGCAAAGCTTAGACGTCAACAAAGGCGTAGCCTCTGGAGGGCAATATCCAGGCAAAGCCCTGATAGACAGCGCAATCACTGAAATCACGCGCCAGCTTGCGATCAAAGACAGTTTTGAATTCATAGCCAGCCTCAACACCAAGTGTAAAGACTGGCAAGATCTGTCCGATGATTTAGAAGACTTGTTAGGCTTCTACGCCAAACAGCGCGACACATGGGATGGCCTGCTCGCCGCACTCACACGCTTTGGCCCGAATAATGACATTCTCGTCAAAGACGCGGCAGCCAATGCCGCATTAAACGAACTAGTCAACATCCGCAACAACCCAGCACCTTATGGCCAAATCAGCCGTATCAGTGGTTTGATCGCGCAAGTTGAAACGGTGAACCAAATACATTTGTCACAGAGACGCGAACATGCACTAAGCCGCGTTGATGCGCGTATCAATGAAGTCAAGATCGATTTAGAGAAGATCAACGCCAGCAACGATCTCAGCAATCAGGTTCTCACCGACCTGCAGAAGATACGCCAGCAAATTACTACGCTCACCAGCATCCCAGAGATCCATGCCAAGCAAGAGACGGCAGCCGAAGCGCAAGATGAGGCGAATGAAAAGATAGGCAAAGAAAGTAATCGCCTAGCTGCCGTCGCTGTGGCAGCGCATGCAGCCGCCACTTTAGCGGCAAAAGCCGCCGCAGCCGCTGCGCCCGTAGGATCACCCGCAGCGGTAGTTGTTGCCGTAGCTGCGCCAGCAGTCGTACCAGCGTTTGTGATGAAGCCGACCAAGACAATTAAGGCAGCCGATGTGCCGGGTAAGAGTTATATGGAAACGGCAGAAGATGTCGATGCTTACATAAGTCAGTTACGGCAGCAGTTATTAGCAGCTATTCAATCTGGGCATAAAGCTCGAATTCAATAGCATTTTTTATTTACCACGCTGGCGGTTAAATGCTTATAAAAAAATTGACACTTCAAAACGTCAGAAGTTTTCTCGCACGAGAGGAAATTACTTTTGATGGTTCGATGAATATCATAATAGGACCAAATGGTGGGGGTAAAACCAATTTATTGGATACGCTAGTCACTATCCTTCGGCGTTATTTATTTTCATCTATGTTTTTGGCACACAGCCCAACGCCAGAGCAGCAAGTACGTTATGAGTTCAGACACAATGACTCTCTGGGAAATATGACTTTTGATCGTCATAGTGATGGTGTTAATTTGCCTCAAATTATTGAAATTTCTGTAGAAGTTTCGCCAAAAGATATGTTAAATATGAATGCGATGCAAGCTGATGCAGATCAGCTTATTGAGCTTTCGAGATTTAAGTATGTGAATCTTAATTTAAACAATGCGAAAGCTTGGAGCTTGGCAGAGATAACCGCTGGAATGGTATTGGAGTACAAGGTTATTGACGGTGCCTTTCAGTCACCTAGCACTACGGCCGCAAGCATATTTCTGCAGTATCTTCAGCTTTTCGAAATCGATGGCGCGTTGCGCGATGAATTTAAGTTTTCTTCTCTCGCACTTCCACTAGTGTATTTGCCCGTAAATCGGACACAAAATGGTTTTCAATCTACGGTCGAATTGGCGTCATACAACGATTCGGATGTCAAACGTCAAACTGACATAATAAGCTCGAAGAACCCTGTGTCGTTGGTCAATCGCGCCGTCGGACTTTTGGCGCAAAAATACAGATTGCTTTTAGAGAATGATAATCAAAACGCTGCAATAGCATTCAGAAGTGATCCAAATTTGATAGCTTTAACAGAACAGTTAAAGGAGCTAGGCTATGACTGGAATTTACGGACAATCAATGCCAATCGAAATCAATATGATATTGAGTTAGTAAAGCAAAATTCCCGTTTTCTTGTTAGCGCAGCGTCTTCTGGGGAGCGAGAATTACTCACTTATCTTTTTGCAATTTTTGCACTTAACGTTAGAGATGCAATCATTATTGTCGACGAACCAGAGCTACACCTCCATCCGAGATGGCAGAAATCTCTGCTTCAGCTTTTTAGCAGTTTATCTGTTAGTACGGGCAACCAATTTTTGTTGGCGACGCATTCACCGACTTTCATTTCGCCCGAATCGATACCGTTTGTATCGAGAGTTTATAGCAAAGATCAAAGAAGCCACATACATAAACTTGATGCTTCAGGTCTGCCTGAATCGAAGCATTTACTCAACATCATAAATAGTCAAAACAATGAACGACTATTTTTTGCTGATGAGGTCGTATTGGTTGAAGGATTATCGGATCGAATTTTTTTTGAGAAGGTTTTCGATTTATTTGGCCGAGCCAAAGCGTCGAAAAAAATACTTGAAGTAATTAGTGTTGGCGGCAAGGGTCTTTTTAGTGCCTACGCAAGAATCTTACTGTCCTGCGATATTCCATTTTCGATTATTGCTGATTTAGATTATATCGAGCAAGTTGGTACCCCTGAAATTAAGCAGCTCTTTAGTTTGGACAAAAGAGAAATAAAACTTAGCGTTATTGATAATGTTAAGAGCCTTGATGGTGAAACACTTGTTGAGGCGATTGAGTCTGCTATTTCCTCTCGGAGCTGGAATGGTGCGGCGGAGATTTGGGAATACATAAAATCACGTCGAAGAATGTTGAAGAAAACTTTGACCGATGAGGAACGAGTTTTATTGAAATGTTTTATCGAAACTAAACGAGACGAAAGAGTGTTCATCCTAAGTGAAGGTCCGTTGGAAGCTTATCTACCATCAGGACATTTTTCCAAAGATATCGATAAATTGATCAAATTGTTAGGTGCAGTGGATTTTTGGAATAGTCTCCCGAGTCCAAACAAAGAAGAGATCGAGTTAATAGCGAAAAGGTTGGTTTCGACAAAAATCAGTGGTAGTTAAGACCTTTTAGATCCCTAAATACCTTGAAGCAAAATAAGCAGGCTTCTAATACAAATACAAAAAAATGAACAAAGCAAAACTAAAAGCCTACGCCCCCGCCGCCCGTCGTGATTTCATTCAAGCCGTTACCCAGCGTGCCAATTTGCTTGGCTTGACGGCAAGCGATATCGCACCGGTGCAGATCACGGGCGACATCGCCCTGATCAATGGCCGCCCTTGGCCGGTCAAGGTGGCGCAGCAGCGCGAGTTGTTGGTGGCGCGGATAAAAGGGCAGGGCTTTGCTGCGGTGATGGAGGCGGAGGCTTATGGTTGGTTTAACCGCTTTGCCGCCTTGCGCTTTATGGAATTGCATGGCTACCTCGATCATGGCTATCGGGTTTTATCTGGCCAGGCTGGCGGGTTGGCAAACACCATGCCAGAGATTCTAGAGAATGCCGCCAGTCTTGATAGCAGCAGCTTGCCCGGTCTGGACCGTGATGAAGTCGTGCGCTTAAAACTGGCGGGCGACAAGGATAATGAACTGTATCGCCTGCTGCTCACGACGCAATGCAATGCGCTGGCAACTAGCATGGGGTTTTTGTTTGAAACTCTGGGTGATGAAACCGAATTGCTGTTACCAGACAATCTGCTCAATACCGATTCCGTCATCGCCAAAATGGTTGCCAGCATCGATGAAATTGATTGGGATCAGGTAGAAATTATCGGATGGCTGTACCAGTTCTATATCAGCGAAAAGAAAGATGAAGTCATCGGCAAAGTCGTCAAATCTGAAGACATCCCCGCCGCCACGCAATTGTTTACACCGAATTGGATCGTTAAATATTTGACGCAAAACAGCATAGGTCGCCTCTGGTTGATGGCCAATCCGTCCTCCAGTCTGGCAGAGCAGATGGCTTACTACATTGCCCCTGCCGCACAAACACCGCAAGTAGATGCGGAGTTGAACGCCTTAATCCAGACACGCATGGCGGAAGACGGCGGCAGCCTGAATCCTGAAACCATTACCGTGCTAGATCCCGCCTGTGGATCGGGCCATATTCTGGTCGAAGCCTACGATATTCTCAAAGCGATTTACCTCGAACGTGGCTACCAACCCCGCGCCATTCCGCGTCTGATTTTAGAAAAAAACCTGTTCGGTCTCGACATCGACGACAGGGCCGCGCAACTGGCAGGATTTGCCTTGCTAATGAAAGCCCGTGCCGATGACAGGCGCTTGTTTGACGACAAAATTGTCTTGAATGTGATGGCACTGCAAGACAGTCATGGTGTCGATGATGCGACGTTGGCGAATACGGTATTTGATGCAGCCATTGCTCTCGAAGGTGGCGATGCTTTGCACAATGGTCAATTATTTGGAGGTGATCAGTTGGCGACTCAGCATTCGAGTGGACTCAACCCGAATGACCTGCGTGAATTGATACAGTTTTTTGCGTTTGCCAAAACTTTTGGATCGTTGCTGACTTTGCCAGCCTCGCTTGCGGCTAAGCTCGACAAACTCGATAGCTTGTTACAAACAGTTCGGGAGCATGGAAATACCTTAGCTCAGTCTTATGCGAGTCAAGTACACGAACAGTTTCTCTTGCCTGCCAAAAGTTTAGCTCAGCATTACGATGCGGTGATTGCTAATCCGCCGTACATGGGAAACAAGGGAATGAATACGCAATTGAAAGAATTTGCAAAAAACTGCTTTCCTGATAGTAAATCAGATCTGTTTGCCATGTTCATGGAGCGCGGCTTTGAGTGGTGTAAATCGTCGGGTTTTAACAGCATGGTGACTATGCAGAGCTGGATG
>JAIETO010000049.1 GCA_019745005.1 Burkholderiaceae bacterium | reverse complement strand
TCGGTGGAAGCAGAAATTGCCAAGACGCTCAACATCAAGTTAGGTGATCAATTATTTTTTGATGTGGCCGGGCAAACACTCAGCGCCAAAGTCACAAGTTTGCGCAAATTGGATTGGGGCTCCATGCGCGTGAATTTTTATGTCGTCATTAATCCAAAAGCCATGCAAGATTTACCCATGACTTGGATCACTTCTTTGTACATTCCTGAAGCGGATACGCGCTTCGTCAATCAATTAACGCAAGATTATCCTAACCTTACCGTGGTCGACGTTGGCGCCGTGGTGAAGCAGTTACAACGCGTGTTAGACCAAGTGATTACCGCGATTGAATTTTTATTTTTATTTACGCTAGTGTCCGGCGTATTGGTGTTGTACGCAGCGTTGGCGGGTTCGCAAGACGTGCGCATGCGTGAAGCGGCGCTTTTGCGGGCGCTGGGCGCAACCCGCAAGCAACTGTCACAAGCACAATGGATGGAATTTTTACTCACAGGCGGTTTGGCGGGTGTATTGGCAGCGAGCGGCGCTTCTGCGATTGGGTTTGCATTAGCACACAATGTTTTCAATTTTGAATGGAGTTTTTCTCCGCTGGTGTGGTTGGCAGGATTGTTTGTGGGCGCAAGTTGCGCCGTGCTTGGTGGTTGGCTGGGTTTGCGTAATGTCTTAAATCAGCCACCGCTGTTAAGTTTGCGCGAAGCTTAAGTTTTACGTCGAATTTTTTGTTTATAAAAATAATGGAAGAAGAAAAATCAAAGCTTTTTGAGCTTATTGGCGGCGCTGAAAAATTACGCGAGTTGGTTGATCGCTTCTACGATTTGATGGCACTTGAAAGCGAGTTTGCTGGCATCCGCGCCTTGCATCCACCTACGCTGGAAGGTTCGCGCGATAAACTGTATTGGTTCTTATCCGGTTGGATGGGCGGCCCAAATCTGTACATCGAACAATTCGGCCACCCACGCTTGCGCGCGCGCCATATGCCGTATGCCATAGGCATAAGTGAACGTGACCAATGGTTGCGTTGCATGGCATTAGCGATGCAAGACGAAAATATTGCGCAGGAATTGCAAGAGCATTTGCTGACCTCGTTTTATCAAACGGCTGATTGGATGCGTAATCATGCCGAATGATAGGCAGTAAGACATTTACTTTTTAGGATGTCGATACGTTGTAGCGCGATCGCAATTGAAAACATGGCGCGTTTTAAAACCAAATGCCTCAAAAAATCAGCTCTCTTTACCTATACTCAATAAAGTATTATTTCAATTCGCTTTAATTAAAATCGCAATTAGGCAATAAAAATATAAAAATAGGGCAGTATGCAAATTTAGCAGTCACATACAACAAGTGTTTGGTCGTGCACCCCATACCGAATTACCGTGCAATGTTGTACACCTTTGTGAAACCAAGTTAGTGCTTTTCTGTCTTCACACTCTTAATCGCAAACGGCGTAAATTGCGCTTGCTCTGGGCTTTTCCCTGCCATCGTCAACGACACCACCACTTTCACGTCCGGCGTAGCGGCATATTTGGCACTTGCTTTGAGGCGATTGTCGCCGTCTGGCAGGAGCACTGCAGTGCTTTTTAGTTTGCCCGCGAGGATAGTCGCGCTACCGATTGCGCCTTTGGTGGGTATTTTGTTGCCTGCGTGGTCTGTGACGTAGACCAGTACGAGATTATCTTTCGTCTCCTTGCTATCTTTGTTAAGCACCAATTCAACATGGTAGATGCCTGCTGCGCGAAGTTGCCCGTTGTTCGGCGCTACCTGCGTATCTAAATAAGCATTGTCGTGCGCTATAGCCATTCCACTATTGAGGGCGATGGCAGATAAAATAAGGCTCGCGCAGCAATTTTTTGTATTCATCAACATAGGGTTTCCTTTTAATAAATTTGACATGGTATTTTTTTCGGTGCCAGCTAATTTACATGGCACTACTAGTAACTTTCTGTTGTTAAGTTACCAGACAATTTGGTTTCCAATAAGTGAGCTAAAGGTTTTTCGCCCCACAACCAAAACATCAGTGGCGTGAGCAAGGTGTCGAGTAGCGTTGAACTAATTAGTCCGCCAAATATCACGACCGCGATGGGGTGCAAAATTTCTTTACCGGGCGCGTCTGCCGAAATCAATAACGGTAAAAGACCAAACGCAGCAATCAGGGCCGTCATCAGCACGGGTGTTAGACGCTCGAGTGAGCCACGAATAATGAGCTGCTGCCCGAAGCGTTCGCCTTCGAAAGCGCACAAATTAATGTAGTGACTAATTTTAAGAATACCGTTACGCGTGGCCACGCCCGTTAAGGTAATAAAACCAACTAGCGCAGCGAGCGATAAAGTTTGGCCGGAGATCCATAACGCGATGACACTACCGATCAACGCTAAGGGAATATTCGCCATAATCATCAGACTCAGTGAGGTCGAACGATACCGACTGTACAAAACCATAAAAATCAAACCGATCGATATCAAAGCTAAACCGGTAATTAACTGGGTTGATTGCTCCTGCGCCTGAAATTGGCCTTCTAAAGACGTAAAGTAACCGTTCGGTAAAACTTCATTTGCCAAAATGGCGCGCATATCAGTGATGACTTGTGACATATGGCGGCTATCTGCGTTGGCAGAGAGAACGATGCGGCGACGGGAGTTTTCTCGATTGATTTGGTTTGGCCCTTCACTTTCTTTTATTTCAGCAATGCTAGACAGCGGGATATGACCGGTTGGCGTTTCGATGATCAGGTTTGCGAGGGCTTGGGCGTTTCTAGCTTGGTCGGGCAAGCGCAAAACCAAGTCGAAACGCCGATTTGCATCATTTATCTGACTGATTTTTTGCCCCTCGATGAGTTGCTCTAGGCTGCGCAGTAAGCGCCCCGGGGCAATGCCATATTGCGCTGCTTTGGCATAATCGAGGTGGACTTTAATCTGCGGAATAAGCACCTGCTTTTCAATTTGCAAATCGGTTATGTTGGGTATTTTCGCCAACCGCTCGTGTAAATTGCCGGCAAGATTGCGCAAGGTACTTAATTCGTCACCGGTAATTTTTAGTGCAATTTGCGCACGTACGCCAGACAGTAAATGATCCAGGCGGTGCGAAATAGGTTGCCCGATATTGGTGACGACGGGCAGGGTGTTGAGGCGCTGCCGAATGTCATCAATAATTTCTTCACGACCGCGTTTTGAGGGTTTTAAGTCAATGTCCATCTCGGTCGAGTGGACGCCTTCGGCATGTTCATCAAGCTCGGCGCGGCCAGTTCTGCGGCCGACTTTCGTCACTTCGGGCACCTGTGCCACCAATTGTTCTGCCAGCGTGCCAAGCCGATTTGATTCTGTCAGCGAAGCACCCGGGTTGAGTAAGAGGCTCACCGTTAAAGTGCCTTCGTTAAACGACGGCAAAAAAGTACGCGGAAAGAAAGGCACACTGGCTGCCACCAAAACAACCAGTAAAAGCGCGGCAATTAAAATCTTTTTAGCATGCGAAAAAGACCACACCAAGAGACGCTCGTCGCCACGTTTTAACCACCCAACAAACGCACTATCGCCTTTCTGTAATTGCGGCATGTTAGCCAGTAGGTAGTAAGCCATCACGGGCGTGAGCGTGACTGAAACAAGCATGCTAGCGAGAATTGAAACGATGTAGGCAATGCCCATAGGCGTAAATAAGCGGCCTTCGATACCTGGCAAAACAAATAGCGGTATAAAAACCAAAACGATAATCACCGTCGCATACACGATGGCCGAACGTACCTCCAAAGTGGCTTCGGCAATCACGGCAATGGTTGGTTTAGGTTTGCTGGCACTGCGGTTTTGCTTTAAGCGGCGTAAGACATTCTCAACACCCACCACGGCATCGTCGACCAGTTCCCCAATGGCAATCGCTAAACCACCTAATGTCATGGTGTTAATCGACAAACCTACAAAATGAAAAATCAGTGCCGTTGCTAACAACGAAACAGGAATCGCCATTAAAGAAATCACCGTGGTGCGAACATTCAGTAAAAACATAAATAGAATGAGTGCCACCAAAAGCCCTGCGTCGCGCAGCGCTTCTGCGACGTTGTTAATGGAATGCTCGATAAAATCTGCTTGTTTAAACAAAAAAGAAGGCTTTTCCATCCCTTTTGGTAAGCTTCTGCCTAGTTCTGTGATGGCTTTTTCTACCTCTTTCGTGAGCTTGATGCTGTCGGCTAAGGGTTGTTTTTGTACCGATAAAATCACTGCAGGTTTGCCATTAAAGCTGCCGTCGCCACGTTTCACGGCAGGGGCAAGCTTCACGTCGGCGAGCTGCTTGAGTAAAATGGCTTGGCCATCTTTGACACCCACGACTACATTGCTGAGATCGTCTAGCGACGCATTTCGACCGATTAATCTAATCAAATACTCCCGCCCATTTGCTTCCAAAAAGCCGCCACTGGTATTGTTGCCATAGTCGCGTAGCGCCGCTTCAATACTGGCTTGTTCTACCCCTAGCGCTTGCAATTGTGCTGCACGGAGTTCGACCCGATATTGGCGTACTTCGCCACCAATCGGAATCACTTGGGCAATGCCAGGGATGGTTAATAGACTAGGTCGCACCACCCAATCCACATATTCACGCACCGCCATAGGGCTGATTTTTTCGGGGTTGGCCGGAAATGCAACCAGCAAAATTTCGCCCATAATCGAAGTGATGGGCGCGAGCTGTGGCGTCACGCCTGCCGGTAGCTGCTCTCTGACTAAGTTGAGACGTTCGGTAATTTGTTGGCGGTTGCTTTGTACGTTTGAGCCCCAAGCAAATTCGATGTACACAATCGACAAACCGACACCAGAGACCGAACGCACGCGGCCCACGCCGGGCATCCCTGTCATGCTTGATTCAATCGGAAACGTCACCAATTGCTCTACTTCTTCCGGCGCCATACCACCCGCTTCGGTAATCAATGTCACGGTTGGCTTGTTTAAATCGGGGAAAACATCGACCGGCATTTGGCGTACCGTCAAGCCACCGTAGATCAGTAAAAAACCCGCTAAACCCAGAACGATGAGCTGATTTTTTAAGCTACTGCGGAGAAGCTTTTCGAACATGTCAGCGCACCTCAGAAAGCAAATTGGCAGACTGAACCACCACGCGTTCGCCCTCTTGTAAGCCATTTATTACCGCCACATGGTTTGCATCTAAGGGCAGGTAACGTACTTCGCGCTCGACAAAGGTTTCTGCATTAGTGTGCACCCAAACGATCGCCGTTCCAGCAGCATTTTTTGCCAAACCAGACCGCTTCACAATAAAGCCCTTGGCTTTCGTGGCACTGGCTACTTGTACGAAAACCCGCAAGCTTTGCCCTATTGCTAAGTCTGATTCTTTCGAGCTGATCTGAAACAATAATGGCAAAGCCTGTTGCCGCAGTTGTGCACCGCCGCCTACAAATTTAAGGGCTATCGTGTTTCCTTCGTTGAGCGCACTAGCCGACAAGAGATGCGCGGCAATGTGCGTATCGTAGGCGAGGGCTTCAACAAACAGATGTTGCGGGTCTACGATATCAAACAGAACCTCTTTGGCGTCAACCACTTGCCCAGCCGTCACATAGCTGGCGCTGAGAATACCGCTTGCTGGTGCAACCAGCGGTTCTGCCTGATTAACGGCGGCGCTCACCAAGTTACGCCGTTTTTTTAGCGATTCATAATCAATGATTGCGGCGTCGATATCCTTTTGCGGTATCGCCCCCTCAAGCTGCGCGTAACGCTTGACGCGACGTTCAATAATTGCGATTTGCGCCTCAAGGTCTGCCGCTTGCGCGAGTTGATTGGCACGCTCTATTGCGCCGCTAATCGGACTTAGATAAGCCAAAGTATCGCCTTTGCGAACGGTTTTTCCTGGCAGGGGCATGCCGTTTTCCGTGGGTAAAATGCTGCCCCCTTTGGTGGCCTGCACGCGGCCGCTGCCTCTGGCATCTGGTATGACTTTGCCACTGAGTTCAAGCGTGCTTTGCACTTCTTCCAAGCGAACCCGTTGCGTGCGCACGAGTAGCTGATGTTGTAATGATTTTGGAATGAATAAACTGCCGTCAAGCCGTCGTTGTGGGCGCGAGGCGTCAAAACTTGTTGTGCTCACGGGCTTATTTTCGGCGTGGTCATGATCGGCGTCGCCGTGCGCCTTTGCCGAGTCAGTATGTGCTGTGAGGTTGAGCAGACAACTTGTCACTAGCAATAGCAGAGCAGATGGTAAGTTGCGCATCATCAAATCTGCCTTTGCTTAAATGGAAAACTTGGCTTACGTGCGCTTGCAAAGAGCAGAAAAACCAGAGCGACAAGCAAAACGACACCGCCAAGCAGCCAAGGCCAATGGCTGTGCTCCATGGTTGCCGCAGGGGGCGTTGTCGTGATTGAGGTGTCTAGGCTACTCGCTAGAAGGTCGATACTTTCTCCAGCTTCGATGGTCATGTTAAATACGTGTTTAGCTGGCACAAGCGTCGCCACATCCAAACTGTAGACACCAGGCGCGGTTTCAGTTGCTTGCCCTTTAATTGTGCTGCCATCGAACGCGATTTTCGCTTTGGGGATTGGTTCATTGGTATCGAAACTATCTAAGTAGATGAGCAGCTTTTTATCTTGCAAGATGAGAACAACTTCAAATAGTTCGCTCTGTGCCGTTGCTCGCAGTGCACCTTGTGGGGTGCCTTGTTCGTTGACGACAGCCTTAGGCGCATCGTGGTCAACACCGTCATGCGCAAACACTGATGATGGTGTCAACACGGCGCTGCTGAGAACGAAAAAAATAAAAAATAAACGATGAGCGAACAAATTGAATAAACCACGCAGTTGGTTGGCGATTTTCGTCACGGCAGAATTCCTCGCACTTGTTGGCGTTTTGAGATGAGGCTTGCGCGTTGCAGACGCTGCCGTTCCAGTGATGATTCGGCGGCGAATGTCGCTGCGCGAACTCGTAGTAATGCGGCTAAATCGATTTCACCTAAGCTAAATGCTTTGTCGGCCAAACCTTGGTTGTCGCTGGCGAGTATATGATTGTCGCGCGCGATTTTGTACAACTGTTCGCTACGCAACAGCAACTGCGCTATACGCGCCGCTTCTGCCTGGTTGCGTTCGCGCAGGCGTTGCACTTCGGTACTGGTTTCGATTAAATTTGCTTGCGCTAAGGCGCTGTCGCGCTGCACTTGCGCGCCAAAAGAAAACGGTAATTTCAATTGAATTCCCACACCGTTTGAAAACGGTGCGCTGCCTAATTCTCGTTCGCGCACAGCACGCAATGCGATCTCTGGCGCTTCTCTTGACGAATGTTCGGCAAGCTTTACACGCGCTTGCGCTGTGTGCGCCGCACTGATGGCAGCCACGAGTTGCGGGTTTGTTTCTAACATGGCCCAATCGAGGCCTTGTGTAGTTTGATTTTGAAGCGCGAAGTCGGTTGTTTGGTTTTGCGATTTTTCGTCAATTTGCTCTTCGCTTAAGTCAAATGGCGCCGCAGTCCCAGTTAAGCTTTGAAAGTGTTGCTCGCTCAATTGCAGGTTGGTTTCGCTCTCAATCAGTTCGGTTTGCGCATTGTTTGTCTCACTTTGGGCTAGATTTAACTCAATTCGAGAAACGTCACCTGTTTGATAGCGGCGTTGCACTTCATTCGCTAAACTTTGTGCCGTTGCAAAGCGGCGTTCTGCAATGATTTTTGCGCTGCGCGCCGTGGCCAGAGACCACCAGGCATCGCGCACTTCGCCAGCCAATTGCCAACGCAAGGCGTGGCGCTTTGCCAAAGCTTCGGTGGCAAGCGCATTGGCTTCCGCTTGACGTGCAAAACGTTGCTTGGGTAGCCACAGGGGCACGCTAAGTTCAATTTCAATTTCCTGTCGCCCTTGTACGCCGCGCACACGGTCATCGCGGCCGCTAACGGCAATTGCCCCTGGGCCAGGAGTTAATTTATCGGCTAATTCGATGGCAGATCGCGCCGCCTTGTCATGCGCATCTAAGGCCAAGGCTTGCGGGTGTCTTTGCCAGGCATTATCCAAAGCGATCGCCATTGCCGATGTTGGCGTGCGGTCTAGGTTTTCTAAGTGGACAGTATCCTTAGCCCCTTGAGGAAATACGCTCAGGGGCAAGAGTAGAGCAAACGTCGGGATTATAAGACAGCGAAAACGCATAGATTGATTGCTTATTTTTTGCCCCCATTCAAGCTTGGCGACCATGATGCAGTAATGACGAAAGTGTTAAGACTTACCCAAAATTTGCCCAGCGTTGTAACGTTAGCTTGTCTTATCGCTGTGTTGCGTGCGGCGACGCGCTTAGCTGGAGCAATTGCGCTTAGGGTTAAGTATGAACAAGGTTTCCCCTCAATAAGATGACGCGAAGATTACAATTCTGTTATCTGCTCAAATTTCGCCGCTTTGAGGCGCATAATTATTTTGGAAAAGGCCGCGGTCGCCGTGATGTGATCAAAAGTCAGCGCACGATGAAAATGGGAGCAATAAAAAACGATGAAAATTTTGATCGTCGAAGATGAAATTAAAACCGGCAACTATTTGCAGCAAGGTTTGATCGAAACCGGGTTTGTGGTCGACCTTGCGCGCGATGGTGAGGAAGGCCTGCATTACGCGTGCACGTCAGAGTACGACCTGGCAATTCTTGACGTGATGTTGCCAAAGAAAGATGGCTGGCAGGTACTCACGAGTATGCGGGCGCAGGGCTGCGCGTTCCCCGTACTTTTTTTAACCGCGAAAGATTTAGTCGAAGACCGCGTCAAAGGGCTGGAGTTAGGGGCGGACGACTATTTGATAAAGCCGTTTGCATTCTCCGAACTGCTTGCGCGGGTGCGCACATTGCTACGACGAGGCGCGCGCCAAGCTGAACCAAGCGTGTTGCGGGTGGCCGACCTTGAGTTAGATGTGTTGCGGCGACGCGTGACAAGGGCGGGACAAAGAATCGATTTAACGGCGAAAGAGTTTTCTTTGCTTGAACTGTTGTTGCGCCGACGCGGCGAAGTGTTGCCTCGATCATTAATCGCCTCACAAATTTGGGACATGAATTTTGATAGCGATACCAACGTGATTGAAGTTGCCATGCGCAGGCTGCGTTCTAAAATGGACGATAAATTTGAACCAAAATTGATTCGCACAATTCGCGGCATGGGATATGTGATTGAGGATGCCGCATGCTAAGGCAAGTTTGGCAATCGATTAGCGCACGCCTAACGCTACTTTTTGCACTCATCGCGACCTTGGTGATACTGAGCCTAGGCTTACTGATTGGTGCTTCAGTCCAACAGCATTTTGTCGAAGAAGATATGCAACTCATGTTGGGTAAGTTGCGCTTAGTCGGCAATTTGCTTCAGAAGACCCAATCAGAAACGGACTTGAAAACAGTTCACTTAGCGCTCGATGATTCTTTGGTGGGACATCATCATTTATATTTGCAAATTCTTGATGGCGACAACAAAACCTTTTATGCCAACAGTGAAAATACGCTCGATGTACATTTGTTGAAACACCTTGCCATTAATCAGGCACCGCTCCCACACGCTTGGCAAGATGCCGAGCGACCTATGCGCGGTGTGGCGGTGCAATTGCCAACAGGAATTTCACAGTCTTTACCCTTTACCGTGCTGATTGCGTTGGATATTTCTCATCACGAACACTTCATGAGTTCGTTTCGGAAAATCCTTACTTTTTTTGCAGTGCTTGCCGTCATTATTGCCAGCGTGCTCGGTTGGTTCGCTGTAAAGTTTGGGCTGGCTCCTTTAACACGTATTCGCCAAGCGACAGCGCAAGTGACGGCGAGTCGATTAAGTGATCGATTAGACCTGCGGTCCATGCCTATTGAACTTCATGATTTGTCACATAGTTTGAATGAGATGTTAGCGCGACTGGAGGTGTCGTTCCAGCGATTGAAAGATTTTTCGTCCGATTTAGCCCATGAGTTACGTACGCCAGTCAGCAATCTGATGATGCAAACACAAGTCGTTTTAAGTCAAGATCGACATGCGGAAACCTACCGAAGTGCCTTAATTTCGAACATCGAAGAGTATGAGTCTTTGGCGCGCATGGTAAGCGATATGCTTTTTCTTGCCCAGGCCGACAACGGCTTGTTAGTGCCGAAGCGCGAAACAATTAGTCTTGCAGAAGAAGTTTGTAAATTGTTTGATTTTTTTGACGCACTGGCGGAAGAAAAAAATCTGCAACTGAGCTTGTTTGGCGCCGCAAGTGTAATCGGTGATCAATCGATGTTGAGACGGGCATTCGCCAATTTGTTGTCAAATGCAATCCGCTATGCGCACCGTGATAGTAGTATTAAAGTGAGTCTGCATGAGAGCGACGATCATGTAAATTTGCTGATCGAGAACATCGGCGAACCGATACCAGAAGAAAACATGACACGCATTTTTGATCGTTTTTATCGAGTGGATTTAGCAAGACAAGGCGAGGGTGCGGGATTAGGTTTGGCAATCACACGCAGCATTATTATGGCGCATGGGGGCGATATTTCTGCTCGTTGTAACGGAAATCAGGTTTGTTTCTCTGTGCAACTACCAAAAGTGTTTTCTTCTGCTCTCAACCCTTAATCCTTAACTCTTAATCCTCAACTTTTAAGTGTGTGTGGATGCTATTTTACGAATCTAGCGTCGGCTAACCAAAATCGCGCACCGAATGGAATTGGTATTGTGCGGTTCGAATAGAAACTTAACCTTAAACATTTATGAATTTCGTCGAAATCAGTATTTTTTTCGCAATCATTCTTCTCCTCGCTATTTTAGTGATGACTGTATCGCTCTTGCTGCGCAATAACACCAGCAAAGAACACCCAGAATGGTTGAGCTTACAGACCAGCGTTCAAGCAGCCCACGCAGCGCAACAGCAAGAGCAGGAACGCACTGAGCGCTCACTGCGCGAGCAGGTGCAATCTAGCGCCCAAGCCACACGGCAAGAATTGGGCGGTAATTTTTCTCAATTCCAACAAGCCTTGGCCGCTCAACTGACCAGCGTGGCAACGCTGCAAAATAATCAAATTGATAGTTTCTCGCAGCAATTGGTGAAACTCAACGAAACCAATGCGCAGCAGCTTGAGCAAATGCGTCAAGCCTTGATTCAGCAAAGCCAAACCGCGCGCGACGAACAAGCCAGCAGCCTCAAGCGTTTTGGCGATACCTTGAACCAAGCTTTGGCTACACTCACTGAATCAAACGCGCAGCGCATGGGCGAAATTCGCGCTACCTTAGAGCAAAAAATTCAACAACTTCAAGCAGACAACGCCAGCAAGTTGGAAGAAATGCGCAAAACGGTAGACGAGAAATTACACGCGACTTTAGAGCAAAGGTTGGGCGAATCCTTCAAGCAAGTCTCAGACAGGTTGGAGAAAGTGCATCAAGGCTTAGGTGAGATGCAACAACTCGCCATTGGCGTCGGCGATTTAAAACGCGTGCTGACCAACGTTAAAACCCGAGGCACTTGGGGCGAAGTGCAGTTGGAAATGGTGCTTGAGCAAATGCTCACGCCAGATCAGTACGCTAAAAATGTCGAGACAGTCCCGGGCACAGGCGAACGGGTGGAGTTCGCCATTAAATTACCCGGGAAAGAAGATGATCGCGCGCCGGTGTGGATGCCAATTGATGCAAAATTTCCGAAAGAGCAGTACGAGCGCCTGCTCGATGCCGCTGAGCGCGCCGATGCAGAGGGCGTCGCGCAGGCCGGCAAAGAGTTAGAGCGGGCGATCCGTACCGAAGCAAAAACCATAGCCGAGAAATATCTTTCTCCACCGCTGACCACTGACTTCGCGATTCTGTTTTTACCGACTGAAGGTTTATACGCCGAAGTCATGCGGCGCCCCGGGTTGGCAGACGAATTACAACGAACTTGTCGCGTCTCAATATCTGGACCATCAACGCTTTCCGCCTTGCTCAACAGCTTGCAAATGGGGTTTCGCACCTTGGTGTTGGAAAAGCGCTCATCTGAAGTTTGGCAAGTGTTAGGTGCCGTTAAGACGGAATTTAGTAAGTTTGGTGATGTACTTGCAGCGACGAAAAACGCGCTGGTAAAGGCGGCAGATAACATCGATAAAGCCGAAGTACGCACTCGTCAGATGACGAAAAAATTGAAATTAGTAGAAGCCTTGCCCACTGATGCAGCGCAAAGTTTGTTAGGGTTGGAAACTGAATCAAATGTTGATGACGACAAGGAATAGGAGCGTGAATGGAAACCAAGAAAGGGCAATGCCATTGCGGCGCAGTGCAGTTTGAAGTGGACTTGGAACAAGGATTTGTTGACCTACGCCGCTGCAATTGTTCCTTGTGTAGTCGCAAAGGCGGCATCATTGCCAGTGTTCCCATTGACAAATTGCGGGTCACTGAAGGCGCAGACATGCTCACGCTTTACCAGTGGAACACGAAATCAGCAAAGCACTATTTTTGCAAAGTCTGCGGTATCTACACGCATCACCAACGCCGCAGCAACCCCACGCAGTTTGGCTTCAATGTTGCGTGCATTGAAGGGGTGAATCCGTTTGAGCTTGGCCCAGTTGGCGTCGGTAATGGCGCTTCGCAGTCTTTGATTTAACTTGTACGACTTACGCAAAACAGACCTTGGCGTTGTTGTTTCGCCTTGAAGTCCTCGCTTGCAATAATTTACCCCCCCAGAGAGAAGGAAAAAAAATGAAATTATCGGCGATAAAAATAATCACTAGTTTGCTCTTCCTTGTTCTCGCGACGGCCGCATTTGCTCAAAGTGCGCCGCAAGCCGATGCGCGTAAGGCAGAACTTACAGCCGCATTTGCAGACGCAGAGAAGGTGAAGCAAGTGGGGCCAACGGAAGTCACTTTAATCGACCAAGCGCGTTTAAAAATTCCTGCGGGAGAAATCTTCATCCCCATGCCTGCGGCGGGTCGCCTTATGCGTGCCATGGGAAACAGTGCAGATAGTTCCTTATTGGGTGTGATTTTTCCTGAAAAAGAACAAGGCTGGTTAGTTGTCGCTCATTATGAGAAGGCGGGCTATATCAAAGACGACGATGCCAAAGAATGGAATGCAGATGAGCTGTTAAAAAGTCTCACAGACGGTACCGAGGCGGCGAATGCGGACCGCCGTTCGCGCGGAATTCCTGAAATTGCCGTTACAGGTTGGGCAGAAAAGCCCGCTTACGAGGCGCTTAATCATCGTTTGGTTTGGTCTGCCATTACCAAAGATAAAGGCGGCACGGACGATGATCTTGGGGTGAACTTCAACACTTACGCGCTCGGCCGTGATGGATATATCAGTCTTAATTTGGTCACCTCCTTGAAAGATTTACCGACACAAAAAACCGTGGCACATGAACTACTAGGTAACCTCGAATTTAACGATGGAAAGCGTTACGCCGACTTTAACGCTAGTACCGATAAGGTTGCTGAATATGGATTAGCTGCCTTAGTTGCTGGCGTTGCCGCGAAAAAGTTGGGTTTCTTTGCGATTGCCCTAGCTTTCCTAGCGAAGTTTGCCAAGCTGGGCTTTATTGCACTGGTTGGCATCGGCGCAGTGGTGAGAAAATGGTTGGGGAGACCTCAAGCAGAACCAATACCCGCCACCCCTATCGCAGACGTGATCCAACCAATGAACCAAAGCTTAGCTGACGAAATGCGCAATCAAGATGCGGGCACAGGTGCACAAAATGGCGCAAGCAAAGACAATAAGTAAGCGGTTTTTTAGCATGTGCATCAGCTAATCTAAAGTCGACTAAACAAGTTTTAGCATCAAGCAGGCGGGCGATGATTTTTTCATCGCCCATTTTTTTGAGCGCGTTTTTTCGGTTGGCGGTTAATAACTGGATGCCAAGCTTTTTCGCTTAATCACTTGGCTTGATCTGGAGTTGGCGCAGGTTCAGTTGGCGCAGTGAAATTAAAAACCGGAGCGTCGCTTTCTTCTTGGGTATGGTCTATACGGAGTTGTAACTCCTGTTGCGGCTTTTCCTTCTTCTCTATGGATACCAACTGAGGAAATTGAATAATCAAGGCGACCATGACCACCTGCGCCACGACAAACGGCACCGCACCCCAATAAATATCGCTGGTCTTCACCTCTTTTGGCGCCACTGAACGCAGATAAAACAGCGCAAATCCAAAAGGCGGATGCATGAAGGAGGTCTGCATGTTGACACCCAAAAGCACGCCGAACCAAATTAAATCGATGCCTAGTTTTTCTGCCACAGGCCCTACTAAGGGAACCAAGATGAACGCGAGTTCAAAGAAATCTAAGAAAAAGGCAAGAACGAAAAATAAAATATTGACGACGATCAGGAAGCCAAGCTGCCCACCGGGTAACGAGGTCAGTAAATGTTCAACCCATAAATCGCCATTGATAGCGCGAAATACGAGAGAAAACACGGTTGATCCGATCAGAATAAAAATCACAAAGCAAGATAAACGCGTGGTCGAATCCATTGCTTGCTTGGTTAACTTCCAATTCAAACGGCGGTTCATGATCGCCAATAGGATGGCACCAAAAGCACCCATTCCGCCGCCTTCTGTCGGCGTGGCGATACCGATAAAGATCGTGCCTAGAACCAAGAAAATCAACGCCAACGGCGGTATCAACACAAAGACTACTTTTTCCGCCATGCGAGAGAGTAAGCCGAGCTTCAAGAAACGATTCGTGACAGCGGCGAGAAATGAAAACCCGATCCCCACAACGCTGGAAAAAACAAAAACCTTGTCATGCGGCAGATCAGGTGAAGACGCGCTCAGCCATGACGCAAATGCCCAACTAATAAGACCACACAGAGCTAACAAGGCAACCAAAGAGCGTATTCCACTGTCGCCATTATCTTGTGCTAAATTACGCGCCGATAGGGGCAGTGCAGGCACCCAGCTTGGTTTGAAGACGGAAAGAAATAAAATGTATCCCGCGTACATGGCAGTGAGTAGCAAGCCCGGCAAAATGGCAGCTTGGTACATATCGCCGACGGAACGGCCGAGTTGATCTGCCATGACGATGAGCACTAAGGACGGCGGAATAATTTGCGCCAAGGTGCCCGAAGCAGCGATCACCCCGCTGGCAACCTTTTTGTTGTAGCCATAGCGCAGCATTACTGGCAATGAAATCAAGCCCATCGAGATCACCGACGCGGCCACCACGCCGGTTGTCGCGGCAAGCAAAGCGCCAACAAAAATCACCGCATAGGCGACACCACCGCGCATAGGACCGAACAATTGACCTATCGTATCAAGCAAGTCTTCTGCCATGCCTGAGCGTTCTAATATTAGCCCCATGAAGGTAAAAAACGGAATTGCCAGTAGCGTGTCGTTCGACATAATGCCAAAAACACGATTGGGCAGAGCTTGCATGATTTCTGGCTGCAGTAAGCCTAATTCAAACCCAATGAACGCGAAAAATAAGCCGTTCGCTGCCAAGGAAAACGCCACAGGAAAGCCCGACAACAAAAACACCACCAAGGTGGCGAACATAATGGGAGCCAGATTGGCAATGAGGAAGGCGGTCATTTTGTCGCGCCCTTGTTTGAGCGAGCAGAATTATCGTCGGAACCCATTGTTTTAGCCACGAGACTGGCATTCGCTAATTTGATCGCCTCAATTTCTTCCTCTGGCGTTGAAGTTTTTTTCTCAAAAACGCTGGCGTCGACATCGCCCGTTAAAAAACCGATGCGCTTAATGATTTCGGATATGCCTTGTAGACAAAGCAGGAAAAATCCTAAAGGAATCAGGCATTTCGCTGGCCATACAATCAAGCCGCCTGCATTGCTCGATACTTCTTGGCTTTGAATAGAACTCCATGCATAGGGCAGGGAATAGTAAAGAATCAAACCGGCCATCGGCAAAAGGAAAAAAATAAAGCCAATCACATCAATTACTGCTTGTGTGCGCGGGGAGAATCTGCCAGTGACAACATCAATGCGTACGTGTTCATTGCGTCGCAAGGTGTGCGCGGCACCAAGTAAAAACACAGCAGAAAACAAGACCCATTGAATTTCTAACCAAGCGTTTGAACTGGTATTGAAGCTGTATCGGATGAGCGCATTGCCAGCACAAATTAAGACGGCTGCGAGTAAGGCAAAGCTGACTAAGTTTCCTATTTTCTCGGTGAGCGTATCGATGAAAGCCGAGAGTTTGAGTAAATATTTCATCTCTAATACATCGTTATTTTTTTATCGATTTGTTTTATTGAAGTTGTTTGCGGACGCGTTCAATGGCTTTTTTAACTTGCGCTGGCGCTGTGCCACCGACGTGATTACGGGCAGACACCGAACCTTCAAGACTCAACGCAGAAAAAATATCCGCCTCAATGAGCGACGAGAAATTTTGTAACTCCGCCAAACTCATTGCGCTCAGGTCGCGCTCTTCAGCCACACATTGGCGCACAGCGAGTGCGACGATTTCGTGGGCGTCGCGGAAGGGTAGCCCTTTTTTCACTAAATAGTCAGCCAAATCCGTCGCGGTGGCATAGCCTTGTAACGCGGCGTCGCGCATGGCATCGGCTTTTACAGAAATGCCCGATGCCATATCGGCAAAAATGCGCAGCGTATCGGTGACCGTGTCAACAGCGTCAAATAAAGGTTCTTTGTCTTCTTGATTGTCTTTGTTATAGGCTAATGGTTGGCCTTTCATGAGCGTTAGCAAGGCAATCAAATGCCCATTGACACGCCCCGTTTTGCCGCGGGCAAGCTCAGGCACGTCAGGATTTTTCTTCTGCGGCATGATCGATGAGCCAGTACAAAAACGGTCGGCAATATCAATAAAACCAATACGTGGGCTCATCCACAAAACTAACTCTTCCGATAAACGTGATACATGCGTCATGATTAAAGCTGCGGCAGCGCAAAACTCAATCGCAAAATCACGGTCGGAAACGGCGTCAAGTGAGTTGTGGCAAACATCATCAAACCCTAAGGTTTTTGCAACCCGCTCGCGATCGATTGGAAAACTAGTGCCAGCCAAGGCAGCAGCACCAAGGGGTAGGCGGTTGACCCGTTTGCGACAATCAACTAAACGTTCAGCATCACGTCCAAACATTTCGACGTAGGCCAAGAGGTGGTGACCAAATGTCACTGGTTGGGCAACCTGCATATGCGTAAAGCCCGGCATGATTGTCGCGGCATGTTGCTCGGCCAAATTTACTAGTGCCAGCCGAAAATCTTTGAGCAGCGCCAAAATATCGTCGATAGCGGCGCGCAGATAAAGGCGAATATCCGTGGCGACTTGGTCATTTCGTGATCGGCCTGTGTGCAGACGCTTACCTGCATCGCCAACTAATTCGGTGAGACGTTTCTCGATATTCAAATGCACATCTTCAAGTTCAAGTAACCAGCTAAAGCTACCAGCATCAATATCGGCTTTAATTTTTTTTAAGCCATGTTGAATTGCTTCCCAATCGTCGGCAGAAATGATTTTTTGTGCTGCTAGCATTTCTGCGTGGGCGAGTGAGCCTTGTATATCAAATGGTGCTAGACGATAATCGAAGGAGATTGATGCCGTGTACCGTTTGACCAAGTCAGAAACAGGTTCGGAAAATCTCGCTGACCAAGCCTCGCTTTTTTTGGTGAACTGTGATGTCATAAGGGTCTTAGAAAAAGTGAATTTGTTGTTTAGATGTCGGTAAAAGATTTTAGCGCCGGTGCGGCTGCAGTTTGCCTAATTTGGTATCAGTCGGGCGGCCTGAACTCATCGTAATTTGCACGCAAATAGCGATATCAATCCGTGCGTAGATTGAAACAATTATAACCCGCACAAATAGTCAAAACGAATGGAAAACGGCGAGAAAACGATTAACAAGGAGTTGCTGATACCAGATTGCTGCAATCTTGGTGTGGTTTTTCGCGTCTTGATCTTTGTGAATGTCGCGGTTTTCCTTGGCTTATTTGCCCGTTACCAATCGTGGGGGCAACTCATACAAGAATTTGCAGAAACCTCGACCTTAGTTGAGTTAATTTGTTTGTTCTCCTTGGCAACGCTTTGTGGCTTCCGTTTGATGGCATTGCGCCAGACTTTTCCTCGTTGGGCGCAGCGGCTCGTTTGCGCAGTGATTCCTGCCTTGTATTGCGCACTGTTTCTCACGTATTTTGAACAGCTTGAATGGTTTCGCTTTAGCTTTCCCCGTTTGCAAAGTGAGGCGGCAATTGTGTTGAGCTTTTTGATTGGCGCGACGGTGCAGCATTATTTTGAACTTCGGGCACGGGCATTTTCGCCTGCGCTGGGCGAGGCCAAACTGCAAGCGCTGCAGGCGCGTATCCGACCGCATTTTTTATTCAATAGCTTAAATGCTGTTTTGTCGCTGATTCGAAGCGAGCCACGGCGAGCCGAGACGGCTTTAGAAGATTTAGCGGACTTGTTTCGCGTCCTCATGCGCGACACGCGTGACATGTCTAGTTTGGCGGAGGAAATTCGTTTTTGTCAGCAATATCTAGCGATTGAGAAGTTGCGCCTTGGCGAACGCTTGCAGGTCGAGTGGCAGTTAGATACGCTAAGCGCATCCGAACTTAACGAAGGCAGAATCGCCAGCTTGATGCTACAACCTTTACTGGAAAATGCAGTGCACTATGGCGTTGAGCCAGCGAGTGGCGAGGGGAAGATAAAAATTGAAATTCAGCGCAAGCTCGATAAGATTCATATCACCATCGCTAATCCCAACTATCCCGAAGCAAAGGTGCCGAAAGGAAATCACATGGCGCTCGAAAATATACGCCAACGTCTAGCTTTGCTTTACGATATTGAGGCGCAACTCGATTATGGCGCGAAGGGTGACGCGTTTATAGTCGACTTGGAATTTCCGTTTAAGAAGGCATAAATAGATAAGATGAGCCTGCCAAAAATTTTGATTGTTGACGACGAAGCGCCTGCGCGACAACGCTTGCAGGATATTTTGTCCGATATTCAAGCAGAATGTCCTTGCCATATTGTCGGGATGGCGAGTAACGCGCAAGAAACACTGGATTTGTTATCTACCCATCAGCCAGATATTTTGCTGCTGGATGTGCAGATGCCCGAAATGACGGGCATTGAATTTGTTCAGCATTTGGAGCGACTGCGTTTTAACCCTATGCCTGCCATCATCTTCGTTACGGCCTATGACGAGTTTGCGCTAAAAGCGTTTGAGGTGCATGCATTAGATTACCTACTCAAACCAGTGCGCGCTGCGCGCTTGGCTGAGGCGATAAAACGTGTCTTAAGCTTGCGGCAAATAGGCGCTGAGAGTGCAACTGCGTCGTCCCCAACAAATCTGGCTGAAAGCCCAAAAGAAGCGAAGCGGGCGCGGGAATGCTTCACGATTATTGATCGTAACCGTGTCTTGTTAGTGCCGGTGAATGAAGTGTTGTTTCTTAAAGCGGAACAAAAATATTTGACCGTCTTCACAAAAACGCGCAGTTACTTGCTAGAAGAATCTTTAAGTGCAATTGAGCAGGAAATGGGCGAACGCTTAGTGCGTGTGCACCGCAATGCCTTGGTTGCACGGAATGCCATACAAGGGGTAGAGCGCGCTGTGCATACCATCGATGCGGATGGCGAACACGAAAAAACCAGCGAGTCCTGGCAGATTATTGTTCGTGATACGTCTGAACGCTTGCCAATTTCTCGCCGCCAGTGGCCTTCGATTAAGGCTTTGATCAAAAATTAGGTTTGGTCAATACTGACAAAACGACTGCGCGCGCAAATCTTGCGTCGACAAACTTGCATCGAAGTAGAGCGTATTTCTGGCTTTCAAAAACACGCTAACAGGCGGCGTGATTCACAGTGACGACGTGTATTGCCAAGCCGCCGAGCGAGGTTTCTTTGTACTTCACCATCATATCTGCGCCTGTTTGCTTCATGGTTTCGATGACCTGATCAAGGCTGACATGATGCTTGCCGTCGCTCTTCAAAGCCAATGAGGCAGCGGTTATTGCCTTCACTGCGCCCATGCCGTTACGTTCAATACAGGGGATTTGCACTAAGCCGCCTATCGGGTCGCAAGTCATGCCCAAATGGTGTTCTATGCCGATTTCTGCTGCGGATTCTATTTGCTCATTACTGCCGCCCAACGCCGCCGTTAAACCCGCTGCCGCCATGGCGCAAGCTACGCCGACTTCACCTTGGCAGCCGATCTCGGCGCCAGAAATGGAGGCATTTTTTTTGCATAACATGCCAATCGCAGCGGCGACCAATAAAAAATCCCGTATTCCTTGTAGCGGGTTACTTGGCTTACAGTCTTGCGCGTAATAGCGCAAAATCGCTGGGATGATGCCTGCCGCACCATTGGTAGGCGCAGTGACGACGCGGCCACCGGCCGCATTTTCTTCATTCACCGCCATCGCATATAAGCTGACTTTATGCATGCCGTCATGCGGTAGGGCGTTGATCGTTTCGTTAGCCGTCAACCAAAGCTTGGCCGCACGCCTTTGCACGTGCAAGCCGCCGGGTAACTCTCCCGTAATTTTTAAGCCGCGCTCAATGCAGTCGCTCATCACGTGCCAGATTTTATCTAGGCCTGCGTCTAATTCGGTGTCGTTACAGTGCACGATCTCATTCGCGCGCAGCAAGGCGGCTAAGGGCAAACCCGTGCGCTCGCCATGTTCTAACAACTCTGCCATCGTGCCAAAAGGGTAGGGCACAGCGACACTGGGTGTATTTGTGGATTTATTGCCCGCTTGCAGTTCTTGTTCCGAATAAATGAAACCGCCGCCAGTCGAGTAAAAGACTTCCTCATGCTTGCTCCCGTCATTGCGGGTCAAGCTAAAACGCATGCCGTTTGGATGGCCCGGTAGCACCTCTTTTTTATGCCATTGCAAGTCATCTAATATATCGAACGGCACGCTGGTTTTACCGAGTAAATGCAAGATGCCGCTTCTGGCTAAGGAGTCTAGTTTTTCATCAACTGTTTCGGGTGCTAATTCTTGTGGCGTTTCACCCATTAAACCAAGGAGTATGGCCTTGTCTGTGGCGTGTCCCATGCCTGTAAGAGCTAACGATCCGAAAAGACCGACTTGCACTGTACTTGCCTTGTAGAGCTCAGGGCACTCAAGCAGAAAGCGCCGAGCCGCTAGCATGGGCCCCACAGTGTGCGAACTAGATGGTCCAACGCCTATCTTGAATAAATCGAATACACGCATGTCCATCGTTGTCTCCTTGGCTGCGATTTTTTTTAAGGCTAATCAGCTTGGCTTCTTGCCATTTCAATTTTTATAGAAACTTTGAGAAGTGTAGCGAGCGGTCAAAGTTTGGACAGAGAAGCGCACCTGTACGAAAGTACAGCCAGCACGGTAGCCGGTGTCGCAGGTTCAAAATTTGGCCGCGCAGTAACTTAATCAGAGCTTTCTTAACTTGGCTGTACGTTTTCAAGCATATCGCGAACAAGGGCATCCAGATTAACTTCGGCTTTCCATTGCCAATCTTTTCTCGCAACATCGTCATTCAAACTCTGTGGCCACGTAGCTGCAATGGCTTGGCGACTATCTGGAACGTATTCTATGCTGAATGTTGGGCGCTTTTTCTGAATCGCAGCGGCGAGTTCCCGCGCGTTGAAGCTTAATCCCGCAACATTATAGGAAGAGCGAATGCTCAACTTTTCCGCAGGCGCTTCCATTAACGAGATGGTTGCGCGAATAGCGTCGGGCATGTAAATCATCGGTAAGGTGGTCTTCGCTTCGAGAAAGCACGAGTAGGTTTCATTGCGTAATGCGGCATGAAAAATCGCAATTGCGTAATCGGTCGTGCCACCGCCCGGAGGTGATTTGTAGCTGATAATGCCGGGGTAGCGAATGCTACGCACATCAATATTATATTTTTCGAAGTAATACTCGCATAAACGCTCACCTGCCAATTTGCTGATGCCATAAATCGTGGTGGGGTCCATCACGGTGAACTGTGGTGTGTTGATTGGAGGTGTATTTGGCCCAAAAGCGGCGATAGATGATGGCCAAAATACTTTCAAAGGTTTGCCCGCTTCACCACGTATGCGTGCTAACTCTAGTATGTTCAACAGACCATCCATATTCAAAGTCCAGGCTTTGAGCGGGGCTTGTTCGCCTGTCGCGGAGAGTAGGGCGGCAAGTTGGTACACCTGCGTAATTTGGTACTGTTCCGCAATGTCAGAGAGCCGTTGCGTATCTAAAACGTCAACGATTTCGTACACTTTGGCGCCATACAAGCTGCTTGCACTGATATCAGCCGCAATGACATTGTTGGCACCATGTTTGGCGGCCAAGGCATCGACCAGTTCACTACCGATTTGCCCATTCGCACCGATGACTAAAATTCTTTCCATTATGTTGTCCTATTTATTTGTTTTCGATGATGCCAAGCTCGCGCCCAGCTTGGGCAAATGCGGCTAAGGCAGTTTTCAATTGTTCGGTTGTATGCGCGGCTGAAAGTTGCACCCGCACGCGGGCTTGTCCCATGGGTACCACTGGGTAAAAAAAGCCAGTCACCAAGACACCTAATTCGTACATTCGTGCCGCAAATTTTTGTGCGACGGGCGCATCAAATAACATGACTGGCACAACTGGATGACTACCTGGTTTAATCGTAAAGCCCAAAGCAGCAATCTCTTGGCGGAAGAATGCGGTATTCGCATGTAGACGATCGCGCAATTCAGTGGAACCAGATAAACGCTTTAAAACCGATAAAGACGCGCCCGCTATCGAGGGCGCCAAAGTGTTAGAAAACAAATAGGGACGTGATTTTTGACGTAAGGTGTTGATCACTTCTTTGCGCGCAGCGGTAAAGCCACCCATCGCGCCGCCCAAGGCTTTTCCTAGTGTTCCCGTAATGATGTCGATACGCCCCATGACATTGTGATGCTCATGCGTGCCGCGGCCTGTCGCGCCCATGAAGCCAGATGCATGACATTCATCGATCATCACTAAGGCATCATATTTATCAGCGAGGTCGCAAATTTGATCTAATTTTGCAATCGTGCCATCCATAGAAAAAACCCCATCTGTCACGATGACGCGGTGACGTTTGTCCGCCGCCGCGATGAGCTGTGCCTCTAAATCTGCCATGTCGTTATTCGCATAGCGATAACGCGCCGCTTTGCAGAGCCGTATGCCATCGATAATCGAGGCATGATTCAGCGCGTCGGAAATGATCGCATCTTGCTCATCAAACAAGGGTTCAAATACGCCGCCATTGGCGTCAAAGGCTGCGGCGTACAGTATGCAATCTTCCATGCCTAAAAAATCGGCAATTGCGCGCTCTAGTTCTTTATGCACGGTTTGTGTGCCGCAAATAAAACGCACGGATGAGAGTCCATAACCGTATTTCTCCGTAGCGGCTATAGACGCTTGCACGACGCTTTCGTCACCCGATAAGCCGAGATAATTGTTAGCGCACATGTTAATGAGTTCGCGACCATCGTCACACACAACAGCCGAACCTTGACGTGATGCAATCACGCGCTCAGGCTTATACAAACCTTGTTCACGCAAGGATTCTAGATTTGTTGCTAAACCAGCAAAAAAATTAGCGCGCTTGCTCGCGACTTGTGCATTAGTGTGCTTATCTTGGCTTGCAGTCATGACGCTCTCCTATTGAATGGATTCTGTTAGTATGAAAAAAGTTCTCTGAAATTACACATTTTCAAAATATGTGAGAATATTCAATATCAAGAACTAAAATTCAATATATCGAATATTATCCATGCTAAACAACATTTGCAAGTAAAAAAATGAAAAAACCAAATACCAACCTCGCAGTCCCTTCAGCACCACCAGAAGTCGGGGCAACCTTGCAGCGCATGCGCCTAGAGCGTGGTCTCACTTTGGAAGATTTATCTCGCACGGCGGGCGTTTCAAAATCCATGCTATCGCAAATTGAGCGTGAGAAGGCGAATCCCACGATTGCCGTCGCTTGGCGCTTGGCAAACGCCTTGGGTGTGAGCATTGCCGAGCTGTTATCTGCCGAAACACCCAAAGACGAGTCGATTCGTGTATTGGAACCCCACGAGACGCCAACCTTAACGGGTGATCATGCGGGTTATGTATTGAAAATACTCGGCCCTTTAGAGCTTGCCGGTCGTTATGAGTGGTACGAACTGGTGCTCGCCCCGGGTGGCGCCTTGGTATCAAACCCCCACGACCCCGGCGCAACCGAACATTTAACTTTGCTACATGGCAGTGTTGAGTTGGAAGTTGAAGGTAACAAGAAGAAGTTGAAGTTGGGTGCGACCGCCCGTTATGAGGCTGATCGTAGTCACGCGATAAGGAACGTGGGAAAGACGGAAGCTAAGGCTTTAATGGTGGTGATACATCGATAGTCGCCCACGAACTAGGTACCAAAATCGGATCGATGAGGTTTTATGTGGAACATCTTGCTTGGACGCTCTTTGTGATTAATCGCAGCTAATGTGAGTTTTTAAAAAAATTTGAGTGACGTGGAAAAATGATTTCATCTCAGTTTGTCAGTAGGGTTACGTTAAGACGCGATATCGTCAATTCTTTTGAGCATTATCCGTTTTCACTTCCCGTAGTGAAAAATTTGAACGAGTTAAATTTGCATCCTCGTGTAACTTTTCTTATAGGTGAAAACGGTTCTGGCAAATCGACGTTGCTTGAAGCAATAGCAGTGTCGTTGGGCTTCAATGCTGAGGGAGGATCTAAAAATTTTCGTTTCGATACTCGACGATCCCATTCAATTTTGCACGAGTTTCTTCGTGTTGCGCGCGGTATTCGTCGGCCAAAAAATAGTTTTTTCCTTAGAGCGGAAAGTTTTTTTAACGTTGCGACGGAAATTGAAAAATTGGATGCCGAACCTTCGTTTGGCCCACCAATCATTAAATACTATGGCGGGGTTTCATTGCATGAGCAGTCCCACGGTGAATCGTTTATGGCGCTCATGACTGAACGCTTCAAAGGGAATGGGCTTTTCATCCTCGATGAGCCTGAAGCAGCTCTTTCGCCTCAGCGACAACTCGCCGTTTTGTCGCGCATGCATGATTTAGTATCGGATGATTCGCAATTCATTATTGCGACCCATTCGCCAATTCTTATGGCGTATCCAGATTCTGTCATTTACCAATGCAATGCTGAAGGAATACAGAAAGTCGACTACGAGGACACTGAGCATTTTCAAGTAACGCGCGATTTTTTATTAAATCCGCAGCGAATGTTAAAAATACTGCTTGACCGATAAAACCACCGCTTGAGTGAAGATAGTCGACATCCTGTATCTAGTTCGGACCACACCAGCGGCTATAATAGGGCTACCAAGCAAAAACCATCTCCAACTTAGTCTCCCTTCACTATGCACTATGTTTCCACACGCGGGCACGCCGCGCAGCAAGAATTTTCTGAAATTTTATTAGGTGGTTTAGCGCCAGACGGTGGCTTGTATTTGCCTGCTAGTTACCCGCAAATCAGTTGCGATGAACTTAACGCTTGGCGGGGTTTATCTTATGCGGCTTTGGCTTTTGAAGTCTTACGAAAATTCGCGACGGATATTCCTCTGGCTGACTTGAAAGCAATTTGCGATAAAACCTATACGACAGATGTCTACAAAAATGCGCGCGCTGATGAGAGCGCTGAAAAAATTACGCCTTTGCGTGTCTTGCAGAATAGCGATGGCAAGCAATTGATTTTGCAAGCTTTGTCCAATGGTCCTACCTTGGCATTTAAAGATATGGCGATGCAATTGTTGGGCAATTTATTTGAGTACACGCTGGCCAAGACGCATGCTGAACTCAATATCTTTGGTGCAACTTCAGGTGATACGGGCAGCGCGGCGGAATATGCGATGCGTGGTAAGCGCGGTATCCGTGTTTTTATGCTGTCGCCGCACAAGAAAATGAGCGCATTTCAAACGGCGCAAATGTTCAGTTTGCAGGACCCAAACATTTTCAATCTCGCGGTGGAAGGCGTGTTCGACGATTGCCAAGATATGGTGAAAGCCGTGTCTAACGATCACACGTTTAAGCATCAGCACAAGATCGGCACAGTGAATTCGATTAATTGGGCGCGAGTTGTCGCGCAAGTGGTGTACTACGTTCGCGGTTATTTAAGTGCCACCACCGACAATACGCAAAAAGTGTCGTTCACTGTACCGTCCGGCAATTTCGGCAATATTTGTGCGGGGCATATTGCCCGCATGATGGGCGTACCCATTGCGCAATTGGTGGTGGCAACCAATGAAAATGATGTGCTGGACGAATTTTTTCGCACGGGCGTGTATCGGGTTCGGAAATCGGCGGAGACTTGGCACACCACGAGCCCGTCTATGGATATTTCTAAAGCCTCAAACTTTGAGCGCTTTATTTATGATTTATTGGAGGGTGATGCGCAACGTGTCGCAACGCTGTTTAAGCAAGTCGAAACCCAAGGTGGATTTGATTTGTCTGGCAAACCTGGTAGTGATGGTGATGAATTTAGCCGTGTTGCAAATTTTGGTTTTACCTCTGGCAAATCGGTGCACGCCGACCGCTTGACGACGATACGCAAAGTTGAAAAAGAGTTTGGCATTACCGTAGATACCCATACCGCAGATGGCATTAAAGTCGCATTAGAGAACATGGAAAGTGGTGTGCCGATGATCGTGCTGGAGACAGCCTTGCCCGCAAAGTTTAATGAGACTATTCGTGAAGCTTTAGGGCGCGATGCTGTGCGACCTGCCGGATTTGAAAATATCGAAGCCTTGCCGCAACGTTTTCAAGTCATGGCAGCAGATGTGGCGCAAGTTAAAGCTTTTATCGCGCAACACACAGGTTGAGACCTCTGCACAACTTACTGCGCGGCCGAATTTTGCTCCTGCGACTCCGGCTACCGTGCTCGCTGTACAGTCGTACAGGTGCGCTTCTCGAAGCAAACTTCGACCGCTCGCGACAGTTGTGCAGAGGTCTCAGGTTTGTAAGCGATTCTGTTTTGGTTCGTTAAGTAGGGCAGAATGCTTACACACGGGGCCAGATAAAAACAAAGTCAAAAGCCCTGCCGCAGAGTCGCAGAGGTCGCAAAGAATCAAGCTTTTACTCTGCGACCTCTGCGACTCCGCGGTGAGGCTTTAATGAAATCGTCAACAATATCGCGTTTTGTTCCAAAGCTATTGCTATCAACATTCAGCCCCGAGCATAACCGAAAATTGTATATACTCCCGTATTTTTGTAAATTTATAGCCTATTTGCGCTTTTAAATAAAGCGCATCATAAAATTACACAGTAGGGTATATGTTCTCACCCGAAGAATGTTCGTGCACTTTGTACGAGCCGCGCCCCGAATACGTTGATCAATAAACCAACCATCACAATCACAGCGCCAAGCATTTGAATGGGTAAGAGCGCCTCGTCAAGCAAAAGCCAGCAACTTGATAAGCCAATGACGGGCACAATCAGTGTTAGAGGCGCAACGACATGCGTTGGTAGGGTGACGATGAGTTTTCCCCACAGCGTGTAGCCAACCAAACTCGCAATAAAAGCCAAGTAGGCAATGGTCAGCGCAGACGGTAGATTCATATTAAGCACGCTGGTCTGGATTTGACTAAAACCTTCAAAGTACAGCGACAGCAAAAAAAACGGCACGATGGGCACCAAAGCGCCCCACGCAACCAAGCTCAATGCGGCCGTTGGGCCGATCTTTTTGCTGACCACATTTCCCGTTGCCCACGACAATGCCGCGCATAAGGTCAACACAAATCCGATTAAAGGCACGGGCATGCCGCCGTTATGCAAGCTTGCGTCGCCCAGCAAATAGAGGCCACCACTTGCCACTAGCATGCCAATTAGATTGCTGGCTCTGAGCTTATCGCCAAACACCAAGGCAGACAGACCCACGGTAAAAAAGGCTTGCGCTTGCAGAACCAGTGAGGCGAGTCCGGCGGGCATGCCCGCTGCAATAGCGGAAAACAAAAACGCAAATTGAGCCAAGCTGATCGTCATGCCATAGGCGATTAACCACTTCAGGCTGATTTTAGGTTTGGGTAAAAATAGAATCGCGGGAAACGCCACCAACAAAAAGCGCAAACAACCAAGCAGCAATGGTGGTACGCCCCTTAAACCAACTTTAATCACGTAAAAATTCATACCCCATACGGTCACAACGATACCGGCAATTAGGGCGTGGCGCAGGCTGAGTTTGGTTTGATTCATTAATTTGGAGTGCGCTTTTGAAGTGCATGCACGCGCTTTGTGGAGGCGGGAAACTTGTTCAATTTCGCGGCAGGTCGTATTGGTCTCGTGACCAAATTGCCGCCACAATTTGGGCACAGGTGCGAAAAAACATGTTCTGCACATCGGCGGCAAAAAGTGCACTCAAAGCTGCAAATGGTCGCGAGCGTTGAGTCGGCGGGAAGATCAGTGTCGCAATGTTCGCAGTTTGGACGTAGTTCTAACATTGTTGATTGCCTCTGCGCTTAACTGAGGGCCTCTTTTGCCGCATCTTCCGCAGTCACGCCATCATAAAACTGATCAGTCAGCCAATCTGTTTGATCTTCGATGTATTCCTGTGCCTGCGCCAGCGTGGCACCGCCTGCGACTAAGAAACCTTCGACTTCAATGCACCATTGGATCAGTGCCATGGTTTCTTCGTCGAGTTCATCGTTTTTCTTTGCCATGATTACTCCGCTTTTTCATTGGGTGGGGCTAGTGTTGACTTGCCGATTCGCGCAATTTACAAATAGGGCGAACATTGAATTCGTTTAAAATGAACTTCAAATATGATTCATTTTTTGCTGCCTCATTTTGACACAGTTATGTCAAGACTGAGATGGCTCCACTGACCTTAGACATTATGCGCGAAATAAAAACCTACCTTGGAAGTTGTCACTGCGGTGCAGTTCAGTTTGAAATTGAGACCGATTTTCCTGAACTGACGCAATGCGATTGTTCTATTTGCAAACGCAAAAATGCATTAATGGTGAAGGTACACGAAAGTCATTTCAGGCTTTTGCAAGGTGCTGATGCTTTACGTGAATACCAATTTCATACGCACACCGCCCGCCACTTTTTTTGTGGCGTTTGCGGCATTTATCCATTCCATCGTAAGCGTGTGAGCCCTGATTTTTTTGGCATTAACGTTTTCTGCTTGCATGATTTCGACCCAAAAGATATTCCGGTGCGTCAAGCTATTGGCGCGCAAATGGCTTAGCTTCGCATAGGCTTTTATACACTGCAGGTTCTAATAGCGGAAACTTGATGAATCACGAAGAGCGTCGCCATGCTTCGCAACTAGCGTTCGCGGCAAGCGGGCAAGAACTCTGTTTTGGAGAACTTCCCGAAGGCCTGACAGCGTTTCAGCTTGCGAACACGACGGGTGCTGAACCATACGTGGTGGAAGAACTCAAAGGTGGTTTGACGGCCAAAATTTTCCACATTCGAGCGGCGGGTCGCGACTGGACCTTGAAGCAGGCGCGGGCTGCCTGCTTGGTACAAAATGTGGACGGACAAACGTCGTTTCTCAACGAAGTTCAGCGGCGCATGGAACTGAGTGCGCTCAAGCTGTTGTCGATGGCGGATTCCCAGCCACGATTCACGGCGGTGATTGAGACACAATTTGCGTCCTACCGGCACGGCATTATTTTGTCGCCGTGGATAGCAGGCACTGAGGTCAAAGTTTGGGATGAAGCTAAACTACGACAATTGTTTTCTGCCATGCATGAACTGGTACTTGCTGGCTTTTTCGAATGGGATTTTTGCTCGGGCAATATCCTCGACGATGGAAAAATTCGCTTATTCGATTTTGGTTACATGTATCGCTTTGACCCATTGCAAGACTTTAATAGCAACGGTCGTGCAACCCCAATGTTTCACGCGATAGAGCGTTTTGAGACGCGTTTGTTTTT
>JAIETO010000246.1 GCA_019745005.1 Burkholderiaceae bacterium | reverse complement strand
ACCATTTAGGGTGTCGTTACCATCACCCCCTAACAAGGTGTCATTGCCATCACCACCCGACAATGCATCGTCGCCCGTGCCGCCATCGAGCCTATCGTTGCCACCTTGACCATAAATGGTGTCGTCGCCGCCATAACCGTTAATCACGTCATCAACACTAAGACCAGTAAGTGTTTGTGCAGTGTCGTTACCGGCCAATGCCTTGGTAACAAGCGTAGAAATATTCCATACCGCACCATCGTTAAACTTCACTTGCTGTAAGGGATTATATGAATTACTTGTATCATCAAAAAGAAAGAAATATTCAACTGTAATTTTGTCCGTCGTGCCATTGACCGTGAGTACTAAGTCATTGTTAATACGTGTCACGATAATATCGCTGGCAAGTATCCCTGCTTTAAATTGCAGCGTGTTAATTCTGTTTGCAGTAGTGTCATAGCTGTAGCCAATGGCATCTTGACCATCGTCCCGGCCAAAGAGGAAAGTATTATTACCTGTTCCGCCTAACAATCTATCGTTACCTGCCCCTCCGTCCAAAGTATCGTCATCAGCTCCACCATTAAGAGAATCGTCGCCAGCCCCGCCAACAAGATAGTCGGCGCCTGCACCGCCGTTGATCGAATCACTGCCACTAGTACCGACAATAAAATCGCCCCGTCCAGTTCCGGATAAATTGGCGTCATTATTCGATAAAAAGCGCACCGTCCAACTACTCAATTCCTCGGTGAATGCATTCAATGGGCCAATGCTAGTAAGCTTCTTCGCCAAATAAGCCATTGCATCCCAACCCACTGCTTTTGCATTCACCTCACCCCAAGCGCTTACAATTTCAACCAACTTAATTGCCGCAGCCTGCGGATCCTTGGCGAATTCCGCATTGAAATACGTATCAATTCCCGATAAATCGTAGACACCTGGACTAGTTTCTTTGATGGCAGTGTTGGTGAAGTCTTTATAAATCGTGTCTAAGGCTAACGATTCGTAAATATCGCCTTTGATGCGCTCATAGGCCAACAAAATATTGGCGATTTGTGTATCTGCAAAATTGACTGTCACGGTTCCAGAGGTGGCGGACAACGGCGTAGTCGTTAATCCACCGTTTAGCCCCCCATAGGTAAAACCAACAAACTTTTCAACAATTTGAATCTTCTTCAAGAAATCGTTGTAAGCCGCAGAACCTACCGTTAATCCTTGCAAGTTATACACAACGCGGACACCACTCGCCGCGAGATCAGTCGCTTGTTCTTGCAATGATTTAAAGGTCGATGTGCCTGCCCAGCGGGTAACCAGATCGTCCAACATTTGAATCTGTGCATCTCGTGTGGTGGCTTGTGTATAAGTCCATACAACGTAACCTAGCTCGCCAGAAAGACTAATGGCTTCCGATAAATTACGTACTTGGCCGCTGCCATGCAATTCTGGGAGCGCGGCGATCTGCTCATTGATATCGAGCTTGTCCGTGAAGTCGCGGTAGAAGGTATTTTGTAGTAAATCTAAATTCCCTACGCTAGACGTAATTTCGCCTGAAGTACCGGTCGTGCCATCGGAACGTGTAAAGGTACCTGCAGCGGTTTGTACATTGCCGTTACCAAAATTGATGGATTTTGGTGTCGAGCCTAACGAAATGCTGGTGATGTTATTTTGAGCTAAGGTTGTGAGCTCATTCGCTTGGCTGATGCCGTCTTGGTTCAGATCGCGCCAGATTCGTAAGTTAGCAAAGATGGTGTCACTGGCATTGATTACGCCGTCGTTATTACTGTCTTGGTCAGCCAATGCGGCGAAACCGTTGGCGGCGTTTTGGCCGTTTTTGAGGATGGTGTCTACACCGAATAATTCGCGTCCTGAATCAATCGTGCCGTTACCATTACGGTCTAGCGCCAGCCAGCCATCGTCTGGGGCCAACCAACCGGTGCCCGTTTTAATGCCGTCGGCATCATGGTCAAACAAGATCGCTTTGCCTTGATTACTGCTGACGGTTTCTATGCCATCGCCATCTAAATCAAACGCCAAGGGGTCACGACGTGGTGGCACTGTGCCCGCTGCTGCCGCCGCCGCAACGCCAGAACCAACACCGCCAACGCTACCACTGTGAGTTGAATCGCTTGCACCAACACCACGCCTTTGCAATTGCGGCTTAGGTTCGCCCGTGTCGGTCTCATTAATGACGACGATGATGACCTTTGTGCCACCGTCTGGATCGGTGACTTTGACGCTGAACGCGTCGTCCTTTGGCACATAAGTGTCAGGGTTAGTAATCGTCGGGGTATAGGTCCAATGTCCTTCTGCGTCAACGACCACCGTACCGTATAGTGGCTTGTCATTGCGTTCGTATTTAAGATTTTTTCCGCTCTCTACGTCGTTGCCGATAATCGTGCCGTGGTACTTATCTGGTACGATGATTGGATACCACGCGCCATTGGTTTGGCCATACAAAGTACCGTCTGGTGATTTCCCTAAAACCACAGTTACGCCTGCAATATTTGCCGTGACGTCGATGTATGTGCCATCGTTGTTATTCGTAACGTTCACGATATTGGTCGCGCCTGTTGGAATGGCGTCTAACCTAGCGTTATGGTTTCGACTAAGAGCGTCTGCGAAATAAAATCCAATTCCACTCTTTGACAGATCAGACAGTACCGCAGTGCGTTCGTCACCGACGTTCTGTACATCGGGGGCATCATTCGCCGCCTGGACGTCAATGACGACAATACCCTTGGCTTGCCGCCCGGTGCCGTCTGCTGCCGTGTATTCGAATGAGGCGCTGCCGAAGAAATTGGCATTAGGCGTAAATTTAATTACGCCCGTTTGCGAATCGAAGGTCACCGTGCCGTCTTTTGCATTACCGGTTGCAGTGATACGCAAAGAATTTTGGTCTAAGCCAGCGACATTGAGCTTGTCATTGGCGAGTAGCTGCGCAGTGCTGACGATTAACGTTGTGTCTTCGATACCTTCAACCCCGTCGTCACCGACGTATAGTTTGCCGTCAGCGCTGTAGCTGCTGTGAGGCTTTCCATCTGCTAAATTGGTTAAATCCCGTACTGCTGCAACAAAAGCTTGTGTTGTCTTGTCCTCACCAATCACAAGTAAACTATTTTCAGAATACTTACTAATAATTCCTTTGGTGTCCGCCACAAGATTCGCCAATCCAACGTTACGGCTCTGGCCGTTTTGGGTAAACGTACCGGCTTTAAAATCTAACGACGTAATCCCTAAATCAGCAAATGTTTTTAATTCAGACGCTTGCGCTATGCCGTCAAGATTGACGTCGCGCCAGACCTGTAAGTGAGAAAATGCAGGATCATCGACAGTCAATTTTCCATCGAAATTCGCATCAATTTCTTTCAACACGCCTAAACCGCGTTTTGCCGTATCGATTCCAACATCACTAAAAATTTCATGGCCGCCATTAATCTCGCCATTACCATCGTAATCGAGTGCCAATATTCCGTCGTGCGCGTCAACCCAGTCGGTTTCTTCAGCAAAGCCATCATCATCCACATCGAACAACACGCCGTGTCCATCGACACGGCTCAGGGTTTTGATGCCATCGCCATTCAAGTCTAAAACAATCGGGCGAACGGATTGCGTGGTGGCATTGGCAGCTTGAGGAAGCAATGTGCCGTCTTGTTTCGCCCAGCCTATCGTGCCCAAGCCACTTTTGCCTAAGGGTACTGGACGCAAACTGGGGCTAATCCCTTTACCGTTATTAATCGCAGTAGTGCGCCAGTAACCCCAATAGTCCGCCTGGTTCAAAGCTGCTTGACTCGCAGCAGCAGCGTTCGCGTCATTTGTCGCGTGTTGTAGATGTGTGGTATCCGCTACCCACTGTGGCACAATAGCCCCAGCTTTGAACGCGGCTTCAAGATAAATTAAGCCTATGTTCTTGAAAAAATCTTCCGTTCCCAACACAGATGTGCTGGTTACGTTTCGTCCAGTACCGGTTCCTTCAGCAAACAAATGCCCTTGCTCGTCGAATACGTAGAAATGGGTTACGCCAGTCACACGATCAACATACTTGATACTAAGTTGTCCGATGGGGTCAACGGGGTCGTTAAAATTAACTTCCGGCAAGCGCTCAGCAACCAAACTTTGCCCAGGCAAGGTTGGTAAAACTTTATTGAGTTGCTCGATAAGATCTTTGAGTATCGAACTTACTTTTTGGTCTCCACCGTTATCGCCATAGCTGCTAACTCGAATTGGGCCAGTCGCATCTTGCACCGCCACGGCATGTCCATATGGTGTGTCGTTGCGCAATAATCCAGAAAGAATTTTTAGACCCGCGTAGATCCAACCGATAGGCCCATAAAAAGTTGCCGCAATAGCGACTGCTGCATCCAAATATTTACCGTTCTTCAAGTCAATAATTGCTGCAACCCACGGTAATACTTGGCCAACTCCTTGCAAGGTTTCTGTAACCGTCGCCAATTCATCATTGATTGCGTTAAACTCGTCTAGCGCCCCTCCTGCACCCTCTAAGTTCCCGAGTGCACCAGGGTTATTTGTAATGGTGGACAATGCACTGTTGAGTTGACCCTCCAAAATCCCTTTGTACACGCTAAGCGCCGCAGACGTGAGCGATAGTCCACTTCGTAAGGCACCTAATGCATCACCGTGATCCAAAGCCTTCCGCAAACTGATCACATCGTTGAGAGCATTAAGACCCGAATTAACATCACGCACATTGGGATTGTTACTCCAAATATTAATGATGTTAAAAGAGGACGTAGCAATCGCGAAACTATTGCCGCTCTTCACAGCAGCAATTAAACCTTGCGAGGCTGAAATTGTTTCCCCTAAGCGTTTTGCGTTGTCGCTGGCCCACCAATTGCCTCCTTGGTTGGGATTACTCACGTCAGGTAGTTTGGTGTTTGGATTGGCGCTTGCAGCAAAAAGTATGGCCGCGCCTTCACCGAGATTCTCTCCATTAATTGGATCAAATCCTGCACTGTTGAGTGCCTTGATTGTGTCGGCTTCGCCTAAAGGGGCAAATCCATCGATATTACTTATTTTTGAAATGACTTGCTTTCCGTCCGCACCAGTAATGAATGAAAGTTGGAATTTAATTCCCGCAACACTTGATATGACTTCAGTCGCAATTACGCCATTTGCTTGAATTGTTTGGTCGAACACGCGCGAAACATTTCCCGCATTATCAGTAACACTTGTATGCCGACTTCCGTCGTTCGCTTGATAGGACTCTCTAGTTAAAACTGGAACGAGTCTATTTAATACGGGATCGAAGACGAGGTCAACGATAATACTTTGCGACAATCTATCTGAGCCGACCTCTAACGACGTGTCAGTGATCTGTCCTGAGATTCGGTTCCCTGATGCATCCAAGTGGACAATGCGCTGGACATCTTTACCGATGCTTAATTCATCAAAACCCCCAATCTGATTAGGAATTTTGTACGTTGCGCTGTAGCCATTTACCACGACAACTTCCGGCGTTTGGCTGTTACTTATTGACACCGTCTTTGTCGTTCCATTTGCAAATGAATAAACAATTTTGTCTGCAAAGGTTTGCGTTCCAACAGCAAGCTCTTTTGTGTATCCAGATACTTTTCCGTTTGTATCAAATTTGGGTAGGTAATGTTCTATGTTTCCAATACTCGTCACGCCAAAAGTATGTGAATTCAAGGCAGTACCGAATCTCGCGCTGTCGTTAAAATAAATTTCTGCAGCTGGCGAAACGTCACCTGGCCACGGAAGACCGGTAAATGGATCACCCTCAGCACCAGTGATGGGCAGTCGTCCAAGGATGTTGAAAACTCTTCCTACAGCTCCCCAATTTGTGAATCCAGGTGCAATCTTTAACCATGCCGTTGCTGCACTTGCAACCTCAGGATCATCAGAGAACGCTAGACGTCCAATACGGTTCGCGAGAAGTGTGTTTTGCCAATCCGCCGCGATGCCTTCGCCGCCAGTTTCACGCAACGCTTCCCAAATTGCCTCAACAGCCTGCACGCCAAGGGTCTTGGTGAGCAAATCCATCGGAGTTTTCAATGTCCAATTTTGAATATCTAAGTGGTTTTTAACAAATGTGGATTCATGAAATGCCTCTGTTTCGACATATGTAACATCACGCACTAGCGTGTCGTTATTTCTATTCGCAATAGTCCTTAGAGTATCTAAATATGCAAGCGCCATATCGCTATAGATTTGGTCAATTTGTGGTTGATTGAGCGTTCGTCCAACAGCACCGCCAACACCGAGTAAAGCGGTCTGGTTTAAAAAATCACCTGCAGCAACACCCGAGATTGAATTACCACGTACAACACCTGCGCCCCAGCTGGCATATTTATATCCCTGCTGACTTAACATGTCATAGAACGCGGTCACAGATAATTGACCAGTTGTAAGTTGTGTACGATATTGATTTAATTGATTTAAGGTGATTGATTGCGGCATGGCTTAATAGTCCAAAAATAGTAATAGAAAATTATTTTGTGTTGGGTGAAGGCGGTTTGAGTTCTTTATCTGGCTCATATCTAAAACCGAGCAATAATAGGCTCACCGATTTTTTCATTTCCGTCCATTTGGGAAGCAACCCACGGCGAAATGCAATCTCGGTAGAAATTTTTAAATTTGGCGCTAAGGTGAATTCAAGATTACAAGGTGCGGCATCGTGTTGAACGTTACTGCATTTAATAAAGGTATTGACTGTGCCATCGGAATGGCGATCATAAAAAAGATCTTGGTCGAAAAAATTTATTTTAAAAGGAACTCGATCAGTCTTTACTGCACCTATCGGCTCGTAATGATCTAGCCCGTAAAATAAACTTTTCCGTTTTTCGTAGCTGAATGGTCCATCGGTTAGAGCAGTATTAGCAATTCGCTGTAAACCCAAACCATCCCCAAAATGGTTATTAGCGTGAATTGATACGCTTATCCAAAACGTTTCATCGATGGACGATTTCTTAAAATCTTTCTCAAGCTCTTTGCTACTCAGCCCCGCCATATCTGGGAACCGCACTTTAAACCCGAAACTAACAATTTTCGATTGATGATTGCGTTTGGGGACAGGCCCAACCCGCTTCTCACCCCAACCTGGATCGTCTTCGTACTCAACATAATTCGCGAAATAATGTGGAATTGTTACGGGCATGCCGCCTAAGTCACCTACTGCGTCAACAGGCGCAAATTTTTTTGCCTGCATCTCGGGCGGAAATAATGAATTGCCGGTTGGCGCATCAAGTGATCCCAATACAGGTACGAGAATAACCAAACCCATTACCGCGAACATCGCTAACGTCAATACCAAAACCGCTTTTATGTTCCCATTTCTATGCGATAAATTTTTGCGTAAGTACCTTAATGAAAAAAGTTTTCGATCGGGAAATTTGCTCTTTAAGATAGCCATATTTGATCCGTTGAAAAACGTCATTTACTCTACTTCATTGCTTTTAATGTGGCCATCTCCGCCACGGCGGTTGCTTCGTCTTTTAGTACTACGCCCGCTCCAACGAATAAAAGATTCGTCAAAATCCCCGTAGGAAATTCATAACGATAGAATAGTGTTTTCCCTGCCTGTAGATCCAATTCAGCTTCCGCGCCTACTGTGAGTAAGCCACTTGGTTTCACGCGCAAGACGTGCTTGCCTGGCTCAAGCCGAAGATGAATAAAGGAACCGTTAGCTAACTCACCGATTTTCTCGTTGTCTAACCTGACAGTAAAAGCATCACCACCAGCCGTAAATGCCTCGGTGCGATACAAGTAGACATCGCCTTTATCCGCTACGGGCTTAACGACTCCGCTAAATTGAGGCCCCTCCGCTGTAGCGCACGCGCTCAGTATGCCGACGCCGAATGCTATTACAGTGAAATTCTTGATGGCACGCCATGCCCGCTTCTTTTGTAAATTTTTTGTTGATGTCGTTTGCAAGGTTTTCATATCGTTTTCCTTTAAATAATTTGAATTGTGATGCAGGTTTATTTGTTTTAATTTGAGGATTCGGTCGCGATTAGTCTTACTCGCGTTTGATACTTTTTTCCAATCCAGCTTTAACATCTACGACAAAATATTTTGCGCCTTTGCGTAGTTGTAAATAGCCATTTGATGCGTCCCTTACTAAGTCGCTCGATGCTGGTGTGTTGCGCTGGTACATTTGCATGGTGGCGTAAGCCTTAGAAATATAGCTAGAACCCAAGCGCGACTCCGATGACCCCGCCTCGATCAAAAAAAAAGAGTCAAAACCACGTTCTTGGGCTATTTCGGCGCAGCGATACAAGACATAAACTTTTGGCAGGTCGGCACTCGCGGTGGCGCCAGTGAGGTAGCTCACAGAAACCTTGTTTTCGTCTATATCCTTACTGCTATAGCCGTTTGCACCCCAAAATGGGGAAGGTTTGTAAAGCACACCGCAGGCCGTGAGTAACTGTGCGGCTGCCAATAAAATAAACGTGAAACTTAAACGCTTTAACTTGCTCATTGAGGTCATTGTTTTATTCCTTGTAAAAATTGATGGTTAACTAATTCGTGATGATGCTTATTTTTTGCTGCTAATTTGTTTTTCGCCTTCAACGCTCCCGCCCGGCCTCGCTCACCGTCTTCTGCACAGGCGACAACAAATACGCCAGCACACTACGCTTACCCTGATTAATCTCCGCCACCATTTGCATACCTGCTGTGATCGGTAGTTTGTGACCGAAAGCATCATCCAAACTTTGCTGGTCTAACTGCACGCGAGCTTTAAAGGTGGCGACGGTGCTGCTGGGGTTATTGTCGTTGCTGTTGGCTGCGTTGCTGCCATTAGCACCGTTGCCGTTATTCACATTCGGGTTAGTACGCCCAGTTTCGGTGGCGTCCGCACTGATGTGAGTTAGCGTGCCGGTCAACATGCCGTAGCGTTGAAACGGATAAGTAGCCAGTTTGATTTGTACCTTTTGCCCAATTTGTACAAAGCCCACGTCTTCATTTTTGATGCTGACATCGGCATATAGGAGTTCGCCTTCAGGTACTAAGGTCATCACGACACTGCCCGGTTGGACGACCGCACCGAGCGTGGTGGTGGCAAGGTCTTTGATGATGCCGTTTTGCGGTGCTCTGAGTTCCATCAAGCCTTCTTTGTAATTGGTCTTATCCAAATTAGGCTGGAGTTGAGCAATCTTTTGGCGAATGTCGGCCAGTTCTTTTCTGAGTTCTGATTGGGCGTTGCTTTGAATTTGTTGTATGCGCTTCTCTTGTGCATCTATGGTGGCATTGAGTGCGGCGACATTGGCGTGCTGAGCGTCGAGGTCTTTGCCTTTTTCCATGGCATCGCGCTGCTTTTCTGCGCTGGCAAGGTTGCCGACAAAGCCTTCTTTTTCTAGTTTGCTGTAGGCCTCGGCCGTCTTTTGGTAGGTCGGTAAAGTTTGTTCGAGTTTGCTGCGAATCTCTGCCGCGCTTTTGCGTTCGTGCTGGGCTTTTAGAAGCAAGGCGCGTTCTTGTTCCAAGCTATCGCGATAGGCTTTTTGGTGGGCTTGGTATTGGTTATAGACTTGGCTAAACAAGGTGGCGTCGTCTCCGGCTTTACGTAACATGGGCAGATTATTGAGTTCGGCTTCAATGCGCCGTTCTTGCAGGCGTTGTGCAGCAAGGTCATTGGTAATGCCCGCTTTATCCGCTAAGGCGAGTGTGGTATCTAAGCGCGCTAAGACTTGGCCTGCTTTGACATGATCCCCTTCATTCACTAGAAGTTCTTTTACGACACCCGATTCAGCGGGTTGCACGATTTTGACTAAGGTTTGCGGAACCAACTTACCTTCTGCGGTGGCAATAATGTCGAGTTGTCCAAAAGCAGCCCAAATCAAAAGGATGAACACCAGACCAGATACCGACCATAAGACCAAGCGTCCCGTGTGGCTGGGTGGTTGGTTTTGAATGAGTTGCAAGGGATCGTGCCAACGGTTGGGCGGGCGTAGTTGGATGACTTGGGCGGTGGGTTGGCCTGATTTTGGTTCAGCGCGTGGCGCTGTTGCTGATTCGTTGGCAGTGGTCGAGGTGCTGTCGGGTGCTGCGCTGGGTTTGGGTGCTTGATTCATTTGCTTATTTCTTTTCTGCTATTGTTCTTAGCTGTTTTTCTTAGTTGTTCTACTTAGCTGTTCTTCACTGTGCCGCTTGATTCTGCGCACCTGCATTCTGCTGGCGAGCGTCGGGATTCAATGCCGGGGCTAAAGCCACTTTCTGTGCGCCGTTTTGTCCTAAGCGATACACCGCATCCACATGCAAGCCTTTGGGCAAGCCGTGGGTAATGAAGAGCATGGTGACTTTGCCGCGTAGGGCATTAATGGTTTGGGCAAAGTGTTCTGCCGTGGGCGCGTCTAGGGCGCTGGTGGCTTCGTCAAACACTAAAATGCTGGGGCGCTTTAAGAGTGCTCTGGCAATCGCGATACGTTGCTTTTGTCCACCGGAGAGACCTGCACCGCGCTCACCAATTTCCGTTTGGTAACCTTGCGGTAGGGCTTCAATCACGCTATGAATTTCGGCCATCTTGCAAGCGGCGGTGATCTGCTCAAAGGTGGCGTCGGGGCTGGCCATATGTAAGTTGTCGTAGATCGTGCCGGAGAATAAAGTGGTTTCTTGCGGTACCACACCGAAGTAGCTGCGTAGCTCGTTGGCGGAGAGGTAACGAATATCGATACCGTCAATTAAAATACGCCCCGCATTGGGTTGGTAGAAGCCTTGCAATAGCTTGGCCAAGGTACTTTTACCGCAACCTGAGGGCCCCATGATGCCGATGGTTTGACCGGGGGTAACTTCAAGGCTTAAGCCTTGGTAGACCAAGGGTAGATGCTCGGCATATTTGAAGGCAATTTGATCGATATGGATTTGACCCACTTTTTTAGTGTCCCGAGTGGGGACCAGGGAGTACGGTTCGATGGGGGCATTCATTAAGTCGCCCAAGCGATCGATGGATAGACTGGCTTGTTGGAACTGCTGCCATAAACCAACCAAGCGCAACATAGGTTGCGACAAACGCCCCGAGAACATTTGAAATGCGACTAACATACCTATCGTGAATTCTGGGTTGCGCATGACGGTATAAGCGCCTATGGCCAGAATCAGCAAGGTCATGATTTGCTCGAGCAGATTCGAGGTTGTGTTATAGGTATTGGCGAGTTGTTTTGTGGCAAAGCCTGCTTGTAAATAACTGGCCAGATAGCTGCTGTAGCGGCTATTGAGTTGCGGTTCGAGTTGCAGTGATTTGACGGTTTCTAGGCCGACGGTGTATTCCGTGAGAAACGCTTGGTTACGCGCACCGAGTTGGAATTGTTCTTGCAGTCGGGTTTGAAACGCAGGGGCGACCACTACACTGAGCACGACAATCACGGTCAAGATGGCTAACACGATTAGGGTAAGCGTGACACTGTAGTAAAACATGATGGCGACAAAGATCACCAAAAACGGTAAATCCAGTACCAAGGTCACGGCGGCACTGGCGATAAATTCGCGTATGGTTTCCACCCCATGCATACGCGCGGCAATCACGCCTGTGGAGCGATGTTGGAAATACAGGGGTGGGAGTTTAAATAGGCGCTCAAACACCGAGGCACCTAATACCGCATCGACCCGGTTGCCCGTATGCAGCACTAAATACTGGCGCAGCCAAGATAAGCCGGCCGAGAAGATCATAAACACCAACATGCCAATCGCAATGACGACCAAGGTGCTTTGCGTGCGATGCACGACGACTTTGTCGATAATCGCTTGGGTAAATAAGGGCGTGGCCAATGCAATCAGTTGAATCACCAAAGAAGCCAGCAAGATTTCTTGCCAGAGTTTTTTGTGTTTCAGCAATTCTGGAATAAACCAACTGAAGCCGAAACGGCGGCTTTGCTGCGCCTGTTGGGCCATATCGGCATCGGTTCCTGGCTCAGGCGTCGGTGTGACGCGGGTAATGTGCTGGGTAAATCGTTGCTCAAATTCGGCGAGACTAATCGTGCGGGGGCTGGCGTCACTGTGTTCGACCAGCAAAACGTGTTGCTGATCGGCTTGCAGCACTAAGGCGGGGCTGATGTTGATCAGTTGCGTTGGCGCAGCATCTGGTGTTTCTTTGAATGCAACATCGGCAATCGTGGCGATGTCGGATTGGCTGGCAATGCGATCTTTGGCGTCAACTGAACCGTCATTCGGTCGATCTGTTGTATTTTGTGCTGTTGTATTTACGCTATCCGCTTTTAGCCACACGATCAACGGAAACGCTTCTTTGTGCAAAACCTTGCCCTTGCATTTGCGCGTTGCAGTGTCTAATCCGTAGTGCTTGAGCGTGGCGAGCAGGGCTTCATTGGTGTAGGGCGCGGCGCATTGCTGTTGCGCGAGTTCGATCGAAAACGGCTTACGGTGCAGTGCACAAAGCCCTTGGAGGGCCCAAAAGTACGCTTGCGCACTGAGTTGTTCTTGTTTCATGGATAGGGCAATTGTTAAAAACTGTCAAAAGTGACAAAAATGCATTATCCATTAATAGATTTTTTTTACAATACGATACACGCCGAATCTTGAAATTAGATTTATTACAATAAAACCTTGAGATTTTTCGAGGTGTTGGTTCCTTTTGGACATAGTAGAAAAAATCCCAATCGAATGCTCGAACTGTTGATCTTCAAACGCTTGACCTTCGAACAAATACCTTTCGCCGGTGATGAGCGCATCTTTTTGCATGGCTGGCTTATTTTGAATGTGCGTCTGAAAGGAAAAGAATTCTCGACTCAAAATCCAAAAATCAGTTGTAAGAACATCGCCTAATTGCGGTTGTATGCCCAAATCCACGAAAATTTCAGAGTCCCTAGTCGTCTCAGCGTGCCACCAATTTCTGGCCGTGATGGCACAGTCACGATCAAAGAATCGCGTCGCACAGTGCCGTGGTGATCGTACGTATATTGCAACCAAACGGGAACTCTACTTAATTTTTCTAGAGATAGCTTGCCCGTTTCAAGAATTTCTATGTCTTTCTCCGTGCGCCGGCATAGGCAGTCATGACACTTGTTCTACTGTGTCCAGCTTGGTCACTGACTTGCAAATACGCGACCTCAGTTTCTAACTTCGTCATTGCTTGCCCACTCCCGCCGCGTATGGTGGCGACGACTCCCCGCTTCGCAAGTTGTTCGATCATGTATTCCTGGCGAAAACCATGGCCAGTGAAGCCAAGATCGTCTTTCGTGAGACCGCATGCGCCCAAAATATAGCTATATCGCTTTAAGTTTTGCGCTAAGGTCTTTTCTGGGTGACCTATATGCGCTTTTCCATAGCCATATTTTTCGCTGACATATTTCTTTAATTTACACAGCACTTCGCGCTTAAGTTCACTATCGATAGGCACGGTCCGAGCCTTACCATTTTTTGTCCCTGATACCAACTCGACGTACAGTCCTTTGTCGTGGATCAAAGGCATAAACATTACCGCTTCTTTGCGCCGCGCACCAAATGCCATTACTAGCAATAGTTGCCGTCCAACATTGCCGTCTTTCTGGCTTACTTCATCCCACAGTCTCCAAAAATCAGCCCCATTAAACTGAGGTGATCGGTCCACTTGGGCGGCGTAGGTACGCTTCATGCCCGGCGCATAATCGCTAAGACTTTTGACCATCCCCCGCTTGTTAATCCACTTACAGAAAAGGCGCAGGATAGTGAGGTAATTTTCTATTGTGGCAGCAGATAATTTTTTCTCAACCCAAAATTCGATGATTGCTTGGATATGTTTTGGCTTCAAATTTGCTGGATCTTCAATGCCAAACTTCAAAACCTTTGTCAGTGTGTTGAAGATCCTAAACAACCGGTCGGAACGATCGCTTTGACTTTGATAGCTTAGGTTGCCCCTTCCATTGGATTTTTGATGATTGTTTTCTGCCAAAAGTATCTTCAGGCGGCTCTGCCAACCACCATGGTTTGCCGCATGGGTTGGTAAAGAGTACATCGTCTGATCTTTCTTTACTTTCATGATATTTCTCCTAGCTGCTCTTCAAACTGAATAAAAAGACAAAGGTCGCCCGCTAAGCGTTCAAAAAAACGTCAGCGAAGCTAAATATGCTTTGTGTACTACTTGGCTTATCTACTTAAAAAACGCGTTAGCAACGATGCCTGAGCATTTCTGCTTGAACACCGATCCACATTCCTTTATCAACAAACTGAGAAATGTGGAGAAGGTCGATTCGCGACCACTGCTGGCTTTGGTGTTGACGTAAAGCCGAAAAACGTCGGGCACTTCCGTGCCCACAGTTGAATCAATCTCGAAGTCTCCTTTTGCCCCGAGCTGCCACCGCCCGAGAAGAGCCCACCATAAAACCCCGCTGGGTCTGGAAAACCAGACCACAAATGCCGAAAGCCGTCGCACAGTTGTGTGCCACAAACAGGTATGAAGATTGGTAATTTCTTTAATTGGAATGCTGCCTCACCGCGACATCACCGTCCAAAATCGGGCGGTCGGCGGCACGCAGAATAGGTTTGACTCCCTCTCTCTTTCCAGTCGACTTCCAGAGCAGAAAGAATTAAGGATTTGGGATGCTTGCAAAAAACAGCAAACAAGAAATGCCGATGAGGCGGCAAGATATTTGGAGAGATACGGGCGAACGCCCATTGAATTAATAAACACTGCCGAAAATCGGCTTTTGGAAACTCTTTTCTTCCCCGAGCAAGGAAGGAAAAATATCTGACGTGACACTTTAACGCTGACAACCTCCCAAAGATCGTAGGCGAAATTGATTCAAAAGTCAAAATATTGATGACTTTAATTTTTGCTGGAAATAAAAAAATTTCCCACTTCCTTGATAAGGAGTAGGCCCAGCAAATTTTTCGAACATGAGAAACATCCGTGGCGCAAATTTGAGTTCAATTTTTCGACGAATCGCTAACAAGTCCAACTTTTGACCACAAAAAAAAGTCCCGACTACTTTCCAGGTTCCAAAATGCGCCGGGTCTGTTTACGAAGCAGATTTCGACTGCGCAAGATAAGTCAACGGCTCTCGTGATCTCTCACATTTAAACAACAAGGAGTAATTCATGAATCAGTTATCCATGGCGATTGACGGTGGCCACTCTATGTTCAAGGTGCGGGCCGCATTCTCTGCGACACCAGAAAAAAGAATCGCATTTAATATCCCTACGGTAGTTATTCCGGCATTTCAGATTACAAATGAACAAACGCGGCTGCGGGCGGAAGCGGAAACCATTGAAACGATGGGACGTAAATATTTCATTGGCGAAACGGCCATCAGGCAAGGTCGTGCGGCGGTCTTTACTGGCCAAAACGATGATTGGATTAATACAGTTCAGCACGACGCACTCATGCTCGGGGCTTGGCGCAGAGTAATGCAGTCGGTCGGTTCACGAGCAATCCGTATTCATTTGGTGATTGGCTTGCCAGCCAAATTCTATGGCTCGCAGCGGGAAAAATTAAAAAGTCGCATATTGAATTTGTTAACGCCACGGCTACTGCCCGGCCAAACTCTCAAACTACTGATTCAAAGCCAAGCCGATGCACCGCTGCAATGGCTGTCCATCAATAGTAACGGATCATTGAATAAAGAACGAAACCTTGACCTAGAGTCGTGGGGCGTAGTCGAAATCGGGCACTACACAACGGACTTCTCGCTTTCGGAAAAAGGCAGCATTATCGAATACGCCTCGATTTCTTGCCCTGGTACCAGCATGGTATACGACGCCGTAACGGCAGCGCTAGCGGCCGAGAAAATTCCTACGACCATTAGCACTATCGACCAAGTTGTTCGAGAACAGAAAATCATCTGGCATGGAAACACGAAAGACATGACCAAGCTGGTAGAAAATGCGACCGCTGGGTTCGAATCTACGGTGCTCGACGAAGTTGACCGCTTGTTTGGGCAGCAAGGAGGGATGTTGAACGGTATCGTCATAGGTGGCGGTGGTGCTAATCTACTTTCCCACCAAATTAAAAGTCGGTTTCCGAATGCAATTATCGGAGATGACCCGCGATCCATGGTGGCAGAAGGATTCTGCCGTCTGGGCTTAATGTCACTACCAAAAGAATAGGAGCGTGCGCGCAAAAGCGCGCACTCGACATGGAACTAACTAAAAAACTACCAAATGAAATTACGGTGCGCCTAAGCCTCACTTTTCAGGACTCGCCCGAAATACATACGCTTCTAGCAATGACTCCCACGCGCGAAAGAGTAAAAATAGTTCGCCTAGCGCTTGAGAGATTTATCGTTGAATCAGAACACCCCGCCGGAGACCCTGATGTTCAGTTGCAGGCTATCTCAAAATGGCTGGTTGCTAGAAAAGAATTATCGTCCACCCCACAGGAGATATTGCCATCGAAAGATATTTGCGTGGACCTCAAAAAAAATATGCTCGTCGCCCTGAATGAATTTCCCTCGTCACTTGTAAAAGTTGAGCCAAATTTAGACCACCCAGCTGAGATGCGAACGCGTGCAGCCAAGCCAGATAATATTCCAATCGCAAGGTCCGAGATTTCAGAAACGTTCAATCGATGGTTAACCAGCTAAAAAATAGGCACCCATTAATCATAATGTACTACTGGATTTTTCGATTCGTGCACACGAAATGCCACTTGTAAGCAATGATAGTCGTCCTTTTTTCTCCCATTCCTTCGCTTTCAATGGTGACGCAATTTTACGTTGCTTATGGGAAGCAAATTTTCAAGGGAAAATAAAGGTGTATAGGCTTAGAAGATAATCTCTCTCGCTCGCCCTTGCACTTTGTGAATTAAAAAAGGCGCTAAACAGCGTTTGTTTTGATCAATTTTGACTTTAGCCCAGCTTTTTCGCCAAATCTTCCGCTCGCAAATGCGTGTACCGTTGAAGCATCTGTAATGTTTTGTGTCCTGTGATGCTCGCCACTTCCATTACATTAAGCCCAAGTTCAAACAGTCGACTAGCCCCCTCGTGACGCATGTCATGAAATCGCAGTCCAACCATAAATTTCGAATCTATGGCGGCACCATTTTTTTGACAATCAGCTTTATATAAATTTTTCGCACGCGTGCTTGACCTGACGAAGGCCTTCTTGAACGCGTCCATCGTCAGTGGAAAAACACGCCCTTCCGTCTCTTGTGGGAGCTTCTCCAACAAGGCTATAGCGCGAGAAGAAAGAGGAACGACGCGCGCACTTCCATTTTTTGTGTCGTGTAACAATGCCGTACGTTTCTCCAGATTTACGTTTTGCCATTGCAGCGACAACAGTTCGCTACGTCGCATTGCCGTCTCAATTGCCAAGATAACCATCGGTTTGACATATGGGCTTTTAACAAAATTTAACGCCTCCATCAAATAGCTCTCCTCATCACCTACGATTCGACGAGTGCGGGGAGCCGAGGCTGGCGCTCTACGCACTAATTTGCAGGGATTATCAATCCGTAAGCCCCATTCCTTTCGTCCTATTTCGATAGCGTGGGTAATGATCGCCATTTCCCTATTTGCGGAACTTCCTTTTACGTTTTTTAATCGCCGGTCGCGCCAAGCGGCAATATCTGGAGCGGAAAGGGCAGACATTTTCAAGGAGCAGATTGGATCACGTAGCAACGCGCTGATTTTGATCATTTCAATGTCAGCACTTTTCTTTGCTGGTGTCACTTCTTTGCTGTACCTCACCAACACATCCGCCAACGACATACTCTCAGCCAAATGGTTGTCGTTCCACGCGCCGCGATCCATTTCGCGTTCAATCATGCGCGCCCACTTTACTGCGTCGGGTTTTGTGTCGAAGGTTCTTGTTTTGCTGGGGAAACCACGACGTCGTATGGTCGCTTGATAGGAGTATTCACCGCGTTTTAAAATTGATGCCATCTAATATTCTCCATGATGTAAGGGGGCTCATGGAATATCAGTAGAGTGGGAAATGCAGCGGAATTGCAGCAATAAATCACTTTTCCTCGGCAAAGCCCGCCAGCGTTGACGCTAGGCTGTCACTCATAATGCTGGGGTCGGTGGTTCAAGTCCACCTATCACCACCACTATTTCGTTTTAGGACATCCAAAAACGTACATGAAACCCGCTTCTAGCCTAGTGCTCAAGCGGGTTTTTTGTTTTCTAAGCGTTTTTAGCGTTCATAGACTTCCAGATTTTTTGCTGGTACATTTGTTGGTACTTCCAGATACCATCAAAACAGATACCAGCAAAACATGCCGAAACTTGCCAAACCGCTCACAGAATTGCAGATAAAAGCTGCAAAAAAACGTGATAAAGCCTATAAATTATCTGATGGCTCTGGACTATTTCTTCTAATAAATCCCGATGGCGCGAAGTATTGGCGGCTCGGTTATCGCTTTAATGGCAAGCAAAAATTACTTGCTTTGGGCATTTACCCCGAAGTTTCGCTGGCTCAGGCAAGAGAAGCCACCAAGACAGCCCGCCAAAAGCTACTTGCCGACATTGACCCCGCCCAAGCCAAGCGCATCGCCAAAATTACCAAAGCGACCGACAACGCCAACACCTTCGAAGCCATCGCCCGCGCATGGCACGCCAATAAAATCGAAACATGGCAAGAGCGCACTGCCAAAAACGTATTGCACCGCCTAGAAAAAGACGTTTTCCCCCAAATTGGCAAGATGCCGATAAAAGACATCAAAGCGCCCTTAATGCTCGACCTATTGCGCCAAATAGAAAAGCGCGGCGCGGTCGATATGGCAAAACGCCAAGGGCAAGTTTGTGGGCAAATTTTCCGCTTTGCCGTTGCAGAAGGTAAAGCCGAGTTTGACCCCGTGCCAAGTTTGCGCGGCGCACTCAAGGCAGCACCAAAAGGACACCACGCAGCGATCACGCCCGACGAGCTACCGGAATTTATGCGCGCCTTTGAAAAAATCGAAGGGCGCATGTATGTGCCGACTCGCGTCATGTTTCGCTTAATGTTGCTGACCTTCGTGCGAACCAGCGAACTCACCACCACAGAATGGAAAGAGATTGACCTAGAAAACGAGCATTGGCTTATCCCTTGGCAGCGTATGAAAATGGGTAAAAAGAAACTCAACCCGCGCAAACAAGACCACCACGTTTTTCTCCCGCGCCAAGGCTGGCAGCTATTGCGCGAACTACACGCCATTACAGGGAACAACCGCTACCTATTCCCTAACCTGCGCGACCACGAACAACCAGTGACAAACTGGGGCGTTTTAGCGGCAATTAAGCGCATGGGCTATGCGGGGCGCATGACGGGGCATGGCTTCCGATCATTAGCCATGGGCGTGATTAAAGAGCGCCTAGGCTACCGTCACGAAGTCGTTGACCGCCAACTATCACACGCCTCTGGCGATGTGTACGGCGAAGCCTACGACCGCGCCCTATTTCTAGACGAGCGCAAAGCCATGATGCAGCAATACGCCGACTATCTGGACAACGTCGCTAGTGGTAAAGTCATTGCAGGACGTTTTGGGAAGTCTGTAGCGTAGCAATTCAAGTTTAACCATGCCTACCGCGACGGCGGGAAAACAAAGTTTGCCCCTTTTACTTTGCTGGCATGGTTTCCGTTTTAAATGGGCGAAGGGGTAATCAATGAAAGCTGGCTTTTTAAGCTACCACCCGTTTCTTACATACACGGTAGATGAAAAATATTTTATAGGTGCTAATGGGCGACCTACTTTTTCAGGATGGGAATCAGTATCACACCCGACTGATATGAATCGTGATGCTTTAGATTTATGGGATTTAGGTAAAAATGCTTTTGATGCGTTACCGAAATTTAATAGTAAAGATGAGTTCGACAACACATACGAATCTAATTTACAAACAATAAATTTTTTAAAACAAGAACTTAGTAAGCGATCAGACATTACTTTCGTAAATTCAAATGGTCAAAAATTAGTCCCCGATTTTGATAATTTTGAGTTTTCCGATGTTGCAAATATTGCTTGGGAACTTGGTCGTTTAAATTCATTAGATTTTAATTTTCTCGCCGTGTTATTTTTATTTTCGTGCTTGCAAGAAGTTGATAATGCAATTATGGGAATGTGCTTAGAAAATGATGCTATTTCAGCCGCTATTGCCGCAGCAAATGCATATGCAAATTTTCAATCCATTAATTCCGGAAATGAGGGGCTTCAAAAAGCGCGTGCAACTTTGGCGAAGCATGCCGCATTAAGACGACATGCAACCGATCCATTACTAATTGAAAAGCAAATAGCGAAAGTTTTTATTCGAGAATGTTGGGAAGAATGGCAAAAAAAGCCCGACCGCTACGAAACGCAATCTAAATTTGCGATCGATGTAACTCAGAAAATAAAAACAAATGAAAATGGCGATCCAATTATCTCATTCGACACGATCATAAAAAAATGGATTCCCCTTTGGTCTAAAGAGAAAAAGTAACCGTGCTGGCAGGGTGGGAACCGTGCTGGTAGGTAGGTTTTTAATCGAGCGCATCATTTCTAAAATCTAATCATCCAATTTCGGATGACTTAGAAAGCTAGGAATGAACACAAAAAATATCATCCGCCTACCGCATGTAAAACAGCGCACAGGCTTATCACGCAGCACCATCTACTCCCTTATCAAAGGCGGTCAATTTAAGCCACCAATCAGCCTCGGTGCTCGCGCCGTTGGTTGGCTGGAAAGCGACGTTTCAGAATTTATCGAAACCCGAATCAAAGCTTCACGCAAGGTATAAGGGGAAAAACATGGACAAAAAAAATACCCCAAGCTTGCGCATTGAGGCACTGAAAGAAATCAATCAAAAGCATAGCGGCAACGATGTCAAAACACAAGCCGAGCGCGCCTTAGCGGGTTTGCTGAGTCTTGGTAGCCTCACCACGCAAGACATCCGGCAAGAGCTAGACATCATGCACCCCGCAGGACGCATCAAAGAGTTACGCGATGGCGGCTATAAAATTCCAAAGGTTTGGGAATATTACCCGACCACCAACGGAAAATTGCACCGCATGGCGCGTTATATTTTTGTTGGCAAAGTCGAGGTGCCAGCATGACACCCGCCTTCATCAAAGAGCTTGAAATGCTCATCATGCGCTATTCATATCTAGGCATAGGGGCAGACCTTGCCAGCATGAGCATGATCGAACTATGGGGCTTGTACTGCTATTTGCAGCGTTTAGCAGAGGCATAAATGGGGCGCGAGAAATCGAAGAAAACCTATGCAGGTGGGTTTTTATTGCTCCCCAGTGCGCTACTCAATTGCACTAAGTTTCGCTCCCTGTCGTCTAGCGGCGTCAAGCTGCTAGTCGATATGGGAAGCCAATACAACGGCAAAAACAACGGCGATTTATGCGCAGCATGGAAAATCATGCGGTCAAAAGGCTGGCACTCTGAGGCAACCTTAAACCGAGCCAAGAAAGAACTATTGGTAACGGGCTTCATTGCTGAAACGCGCAAGGGGCGGCGACCCAATCTATGTAGCTTGTACGGGATCACATGGCAACCACTCAACCCGAATCAAAAGCTCGATGTGAAGCCCGCGAGCTTTCCTGTAGGCGCGTGGTCAAAAACAGAAACGATAGCAAAAGAAGTGGTTTGAAAATGCAGCCCTTACTACCGTTTCTGTAGTCATGCAAACCCGCATAGCTACCGTTTTGAAAGTCATTGATTTGCTATAGCTACAGTTTTGGTAGCTATGTGATGCAATTTCTGGTTTTCCTTACTACCAAATCTGTAGTGCTTTATAGAAGTTACCATTTGCAGTATCGAAACAAGAGAGAGGGTTTGCTTGGTTGGTGCTTTTGAATTGTGGCTTCAATCGATGTGCCTTTTTCGAGCAAAAGAAAATTTGGCGTTTTGAGGAAATAAGCCAACAGCAAAAATTCGCTATTGATTTCGAAAAATCTGGAGGCTAACAAATGGGCGGCTTTAATTCTGGTCGATATGGTGGTAAGCAACAATGTGAACATTCTTTGGCGCTGGACGTTCGCATAATGGCGCGCAAAGGATTATTAAAAGCCGGTTCGCGCTTCACTTGGACATGGTTAAATAAAAGCGATATCTTAATTTTGGCAAGCGGCGATTATCTGACCCTGCAATATGCCTTTAATGGCGGCGCGCTTTGCAGCTACCCCGTACACCTCACGCAAACCCCTTGCTACTACGGCGGGCAGCGCGTCTGGTTTGCCTGCCCACATTGCCAGCAACGAACAGCCAAATTATTTATGAAACGCGGGCGCTTCGCTTGTCGCACGTGCCACCGACTACGCTACCACTCGCAAGCCCTCGACCCCATGGCGCGCCTTCAGTGGGCGTATAGTCGCTTACAAAATAGATTGGCAGAAGATGACTGCAAACCCAAAGCGATGCATTGGCGAACGTTTGAGAGGCTGCACGACCGCTTAGAAGATATCAACATCAAAATCGACCGCGAGTTTAATTTGAGGGCGGGGGCTTTCCTACGACGTTGTGGGATTGATTGGGAGTGATTTGGTTGGGCGAGATTTGCGAAGCGTGACAAACAATATGTAAATTCAAAAATCCTTAATTCGCGAATGTTTCAACTTTAGAGCGCGGCATTACTCAATGGCGAACTCTTCACGTTAAGTAGATCACGCTCAATGTTCGCAATGTTAAGCAAAGCGCAAGGAGCTAACTGCTTCACCGAATAGTCAGATTTCATTGTTATCTCGCGAGCGCCCGTGATAAATTGACATTTTTTGATGAACATCAAGTTACCCTCAAAATGAATATTCTTTCAGTGTTTTTTTTGCGACATTTTCGACGTAGTTCATGTTTGCTTTGTACGAGTATTGTCTTTGTGCTTGCCATCGCGGTCGCTGATGCGGTTGCAATGCCGTTAGGCGATGGCAATGTAGCAAGCGACAAAGTGGAGAACGACAAATCAAATAGGGTATTTCTTGTATCTCCTAGTGAGGCTGCGGAATTTTTTCGACAGTGCCTGATGTATTACAAGGGCGAGGGTGTGCCACAGGATTATGGAAAAGCAATGTCTTCGTGCGAGGCTGCATCATTAGGCTTAAACGGCGGTGCGATTTTCTATATTGGATTGATGTTCGAAAATGGGCAAGGAGTTGCACGCAATGAAGCACAGGCAATTAAACGTTATGGGCTAGCTGCTGTTCTTTATAACAATATTGATGCTCAAAAAAGAATTCAATTTCTCGCCGAACAAGGCAATGCAAGAGCGCAAGGCCAACTCGCGTCAATGTACCGAAATGGAAAAGGCGTAAAGATAGATTTAATACAATCACAGTATTGGTATCGTCAGGCCGCAATTCAGGGCGACTCAAGTTCAATGTTTAATTTAGGGGCAATTTATGCGCAAGGCGATGGGGTTCCGAAAAATCTTAAGGTAGCTTATGTGTGGTTCAAAATTTCATATGAGTTGGGTGAATGGTCGTCACTTTCCGTGGAGAGCACCGCGAAAAGGTTGACCGAAGAAGAACTAGAGCAAGCGGAAAAATTGGCGGCTATATGCAAAACAAGTCATTTTAAAGATTGCCCTTAGCGAACGCGGGAACATGCCCGATCCTGCTAGCAGCAAACTTGGTATGTATAACGATGGATAAACAGGCATAGTTTTATATTCTGAATGTCGCCACGCGCCTCACAATTCAAGCTTTTTTTGTTCGTAAACAATTTACACTTTCGACTGGGCTAAATTGCAAAGAGTTTTTAGCTACGATTTAATACAAAATCATGGCAACGCTTAAGCGAAATTCGTTCGTCGTACCTGAGCCGTTCTGTACATGGGGGAAGGGTAAATCTTTGGCGAGTTTTGGTCGTGGCAATCCATCTGTTTTTCACGCAGAGAAAAAATTCCCTATTCAGCAAATAATCAAATTAATCATCAAATTTGTTAAAGCCACTCACAAGGCTTGTGAAAGATTTGGTGAAACTCTATCTGTGATTAACCTAAAAATGCGCCCCCGAAGATCGGCATTAAACAGGGTAAGGAATCTTTTTTGCTGGTATCTATGCTGGTATAAAATAAAATTTAGTAATCGGAAACGATTGATAGCAGGGCTTTCCACGCTATATTCAACTCCACCTATCCCACCAAATTAAAGTCTTAAAAATCAAAGACTTAAAAAAGCCGACCTCAAAATGTCGGCTTTTTTTTCGCCAAAATCTGGGAAAGCGCGATTTTCTCTTTATGTGCGGAGTTGGCGAACTAACAGCGCCCCAGAACGAAGCTAAACGGAACGCTGCATAGCAATGATTGGTTTGCCTTGTACTGGCGGCCAGGCCTTTCGTACTGAGTATTTGATGCGATTTTCTTGGTAATGCTCAATCTGGCGAAAAATCTTTTGCACGGTTTCATCTTGCATTTCTAGTTCTCGTTCGATTGCAGGATTAACCCATTTAACTTCCCAAACTAGCTTTGCACCAGCTTGGGTATTCAATTTCGCCAAAATTTCGCCCTCATCAACGAGATCACATGCGATGGCGCGGTAAAAACCGTGGTCGTAATATTTACGGATGTTACCCAAACCAAAATCAATCACGTAGTGTTCATTGACGATGCACACCACGTGTCCCTCAACTTGGTTTTTCTTTGAGTAGCCGGGATAGCCTAAAAAGTATTGAACGTTTTCTTGTTGTAGCTTGCAACCACAAGCTTGAATTCTTGCGTTGTACCCTTTTTGCTTTAGAGTGCGGGTTAGCAGATCGGTTATGGCGAAACAGCAACTGCCATATTTTTGAAAGATCCCCAAATAAGAATAGTCATTAAAAATCTCTTGTAGATCGCGCGACAACTTTTCTTGGCTAATCGTGATTAAAAATTCTTGATTCATTGCTACTTCGTCCTATCAGATATGACAACAAAAGTGGACGTCAAATAAATGCTGTAAATTGCCAATTGAGCGCCACTGCCGAACCGCATCTCGACGGGTTATGAATAAGATTAATCGGATTTTTTGCGCCTTGTGGTCATGCTTAGTAACGACGTGTCACTGAATGTAACGCAGACTAGGCTTGAAATCATCCTAGGAAAAAAGCGTAAATAGTGCAAGAAAGTCGATCTTTTCCCACATGAGGCACATTAAAAGTGAGTAAAAGCGACACGGATATCGCGGCCAACGTGACAGCGCAGCGATACAACTTGTCATACTTTTTACGCGCCGTTGAAAGATCGGGCTGAAAAGAAACATGCCACGCGGATGCCCTTGATTGAAATTTTGCAAATCGTCACTAATTGCCAAAAGGGCGAAACGCTTTTCTTCGCTCAACCACGAAAGGATCGCAATGGGCTTTGATTTACTTAATCTCAAAGAAGCTTCGAATAATTTTGAAGAAAGCTTATCTCGCGTAATTGATCAACGCGTTGCGCCCTTGGTTGACAAATCAATTCAGCAGGTCAGCGCTGAGTTGTCAGAAGTGATCCAGCAGGCCGGTGCGCAAGTCGATAGAAACATCGCACTGTTGTCGGAAGAAATACATAACCAACGCAGTATTACGAAAGACGATATTCGGGAGCTGATTGATTATTCTGCGGGCCAAATTGGTGCAGCGTTAGACGAACGCATACTTTCGATGAAACATGAAGCTTCTAGTTTGATTAATGAGAAAGTAGAATTGCTGAAAGCGGAGTTGAATGAGGCCGCCGTTGCCAGTCGCAAAACAATGTATGCGAACGTGGCTATCTCAATAGGTGCGGCGCTGGCGATGGCACTGATTGGTCTGGTTTACAAGAAAGTCTCATTGGGCGAACTTGATCTTGTGAACGTATTTCGCATTAGCCTGCTGTCGTGCGCGACATTTACCTTTGTTTTATCTGCACTCAAGGGGTTTCAGCGTTGGCGCAGCATGAAACAGGCTAAAAAAGGCGTGACGACGGTTGCCATTGGTTATCTCGGCGTGCTCCGCCCCAATGGTGCAGGCGGCTTATTTTTATTGAGCCTGCTTCTGCTTGCTGGGTGGGCGGGTTTGTATTTCTATCGGTTTTAGTTGAGCATATTTCCTTTTCCAAATCGAGCGACTCTAGGCAACGAGTCACAGACAGTGCTATGGCGCGGCAAGCTTTAGGCAACAAGGAAACCATTGATTTAGAAAAAACTCTTGGCAAGAAAAAAGGGCAGTCCATTTTATTGGATGCCCTTTTTTCATTGATTGGCCGAGACCTCAACCAACACAAGCCGAATTTGTTTTTACTGGCGAGCGTCTGGACGTTTTGGTGTCGGCGCGCTTAACACACGCTGCGCTAAACGATTGTTTGTTTTTAGCAAATCTACTTCATCGCTAAGAATTTGTGCTGCCTCTGTGAGATACACATCTTTCGCTTCTTTGGCCGCTTTTTCAGCCGCTAATTCAGCGCTGAGACTGCGCTCATTCGCTTGCAAGCCATCATCTTGCGTTTGGCTCTTGACGATATCTTTGCTATCACCTTTTTCTTGATTGCGAATTTTTTCGCGCTCTTTATTTTTCTTTTCACGCATGTCGCGCTCTTTGCGACGTTCCGCCTCATTGAGAGAAATCACTTTTTTCGCTTTTTGCAATTTGAATTCATTGATGTCATCACGAATGAATTGAAACTCTTTGTCTTTAGCTGCACGCATTTCGTATTTAACCTGCAGCAGCGGAAGAATTTCTTTCAAGTCACCAACAGGGCGATAGTCGGCGGGCTTGATTTGTACCCACGGCAAGGCATTGTCGTAGCTCGATTCACCAAAGCTTTCCTCATCGGTGAAGGTAGGGAAACTGATATCTGGCGAAACACCGCGCAACTGAGTGGTGCCACCATTGACCCTAAAAAACTGCGCAACCGTCATTTTTAGCTCGCCTAGTTTTGGCTTGTCGTTATGAGCGATCTGGTCAAAATTGACCAAGGTTTGCACAGTGCCTTTACCGAAACTTGATTCGCCTATGATTAATGCGCGGCCGTAGTCTTGCATAGCAGCGGCGAAAATCTCCGAGGCGGATGCGGAACCACGGTTAATCAACACCCCCAATGGTCCGTCCCAAACGACGCTGCCACGGTTATCGCTTTCAACGCTGACTTGTCCCTGTGAATTGCGTTGTTGTACGACTGGGCCTTTGCCGATAAATAAGCTGCTTAATTCCACTGATTCACTGAGCGAGCCACCACCATTGTTGCGCAAATCAATCAAGACGCTATCGACCTGCTCTTTCTTGAGTTCAGCTAAAATCCGCGCCACATCGCGGGTTGCGCTCTTGAAGTCTTTTTCGCCTTTTCTGCGGGCATCAAAATCTTGATAAAAAGTAGGCAAAGCGATCACGCCGATACGTCGTGTGCCGTCCGCTGTCTTCACTTCCAACACAGATTTTTTTGCCGCTTGCTGTTCTAACGTAATCTTGTTGCGGACTAGGCTCACCACTTGGTGAGGCGCATCAGGGTTGGCTTCGGCGGGCAATACGTCAAGCACTACGGTGGTATCTTTAGCGCCTCGAATCAAAGCCACGACATCGTCTAAACGCCAGCCCAAGACATCGGTCATCGCGCCTTTTTCGCCTTGCGCAACACCAACGATGCGATCTCCCACTTTCAGCTTGCCTGACAGCGCGGCAGGACCACCCGGAACCAATTCGCGGATGGTAGTCATTTCATCGCGCTCTTGCAGCACCGCGCCAATACCCACCAAAGACAATTTCATTTGAATATCGAAGTCCTCAGACGCTTTAGGACCGAGGTAATTTGTATGTGGCTCGACTGAAGTCGCATAGGCGTCTAAAAACAGTTGAAAAACATCCTCGCTTTTCAATTTTTGTATGCGGGTAACGGTATAGTCGTAGCGCTTTTCGAGCGTGCCGCGAATGGATTTGTCGTCTTTTCCAGCCAGTTTTAGACGTAGCCAATCATTTTTAACCCGCAAGCGCCAAATATCGCGCAAGGCGGCATCGTTTTGCGCCCAAGGTTCTTTTTCACGGGCATAGCGATAGCTTTCCTTAGACGTGAAATCAAAATTTTGACTTAAGAGTTCTTTTGCATAAGTCAGTCGCTCACGCAGACGGACTTGGTATAAATTGAACATGGAAAACGGCGCGCTCAAATCGTCGTTACGAATCGCATCATCTAGTTTCGTCCGGTATGCTGAAAACTGGTCAACATCGCTTTGTACGAAGAATAACTTTTCTGGATCAAGGCTTTTGAGATAGCGGTCGAAGATTTTTTGCGACATGGCGTCGTCAAGCGGCAAAGGCTTGTAGTGGAAGCGCGTTAAAAACTCTGCTGTAAAAGTTGCAGCCTGCGCTTGTTGATGCAGTGGTTTCAAATCACCAAAACCAGCCGCGCTCGCCGCAGCTTTGCTAACCGTATCTTGCGCAGCCTTGGCGGATTTCGATTCCGATTTAAACGACGAATCTTGCACCGCAGCGAAAGCGGTAGCGCCGCATACAAAGGCAATTCCAATTAGCATTTTTTTCATTTTTTACTCCTGATTCCCGTACAAAACCACCATAAAACAACTCGCACTTTCATTGATGCTGCGCATAAATCAACATCTTCATGTCTGACCAACAAAATACCAACTAAGTTCTTGCCATATCCAAATTAAACAGAAACGAGCCAGAATTTACCGATATTTCCTTGCAAGACTAGGGTCCTCATATCGAGAAATTAACTTTCCACAACAAGCGCTAGGTCAAAGATGCCAAAAACATCAACCCCACCGCGCCTATCCCTGTGCCAATTACCCGCAAGCCACCGCGCAAATTCAGTTTTTCAGCAGCGAAACCTAGCATCATACCCGCAAGATGTAAGAGTACCGTCGCGCACACAAAACCAAAGCCAAATGATAATGAGATTCCACCCTGAGGTGCTTCAATTCCATGCGCATAACCATGTGCTAAGGCAAATATAGCCACCAGACATGCGCCAACGACTGAGTTAGTGGGCGCGGCGCAGGCGATTAAAGCGCCAAGTACGAGTACCGAAGCCGCAATCAGTAATTCACTCGCTGGCATGCTCACTCCCGCCCAACCCAAACTAGCACCGAGCACCATCACAAGCGGAAACAAGGCTGGCAACAAATAGACCTTAAGGGTAGAGCGGCGACTTTGCACAGCCCATAGCCCCACTGCCAACATTGCAAACAAATGATCGAAACCAGAAAATGGGTGCGTAAACCCGAGAGCAAAGGTCGACATGGAATGGCTCACATCGACATGTGCATGCGCTGGGATTGATAATCCAAGCAGACAAGCAAGGCTGAACATTGTTCTGAGTGTCGTTTTCATGATGGCTCTTTCAAAAAAAATCAAAATTGAAAAACTACTGGTGGCAGCTAAGAAAACCTAGATAGTCGCCAGCAACCCTTGTTTTTGGATGAACGCGAAAACGTTCTCTAAGCCTTCGCCACTGCGTAAATTGGTGAAGAAAAATGGCCTGTCACCGCGCATTCGTTTCGCGTCCCGCGCCATGATGTCCAAGTTGGCACCCACATGGGGAGCTAAGTCAGTTTTATTGATGACCAATAAATCGGAACGGGTAATGCCAGGCCCACCTTTGCGAGGAATTTTTTCTCCACCCGCCACGTCAATCACATAAATCGTCAGGTCAGATAATTCTGGGCTAAAGGTCGCGGCAAGATTATCGCCACCCGACTCGATCAGTATCAAATCGAGGTTGGGAAAATCTGCGCTCATGCGGGCAATCGCTTCAAGGTTGATAGACGCATCTTCGCGTATTGCTGTGTGCGGGCATCCACCCGTCTCTACCCCCATCAAACGCTCCGCTGGCAAGGCATCGGCACGCAATAATATTTCCATGTCTTCTTTGGTGTAGATGTCATTGGTGATGACTGCCATGTCGTAATGGTCACGCATGCGCTTGCAGAGCAATTCGCAGAGTGCAGTTTTGCCCGAACCCACAGGACCACCAATTCCTACGCGTAGTGGATTACTGGACTTTGTTTGATGCGTTGCGGTGTTTGAATTCATAGGAAGTTTGTTTTCAATGTGTATATGGATGACGTTCGATTTGGTGAATGGCTAGAGTGCGAAATCTACGAGCGATAAAGGCGACTGTACTGCACCTCATGCCGCATCGAATAAAGCGACAAACTCGGTGCCCAATTTGATAATTCTTCATCTGGTAAGCGCATAGCTGTTCGCGCTGCCTCTTCAATACTTGGACGCAGCGATAACAATAAGCGCTGCCCTGCCACTTGCCCCAAAGGCACAGATTTCACGCACACCAACACTTGATTTTCTGCCCAAGAAAAAAGACTCGCCAACAATGCATCTTCTGGTGCCATTTCTAAGGCGATTGCTGCGCAGGCGAATGCGGTTGGAAACGGTGTATCCGTAATTTCAGTGCGCTCAGGCAGGCATTTTTCCATGCTGGCATCGACAAGATTCAACTCACGAATTAACTTCATCAGCGAATAGCCCATTTGTATACTCTCCGCGCGGAATTCTGCCGTATCGCGGCCAACCAGCGCTTTTTCTGTCCAAGCAAGGACAGCAGAAGCGTCGCGCTGCGAAAAGGCGTGCAGTAAGCGCCAAAGCAAAGGCGCTTCAAAATGGGCAACGACACGAAGCAGGTGTTCTGTAATCCATGCAAAAGCTGTCTCGTTATCATGCACCTGCTTCAGTTCTATCGCCGTTTCTAAGCCCTGCGAATAGCTATACGCCCCTACTGGTAAAGAAGGGCTAGCTAATTGCAGCAGATGGAGCAAGGCTGTTGAATGCATAGATGCTTAGCTCGCTTCGCCTTCGCTCGTACTATTGATTTTGGTCGTGTCGGTGCCTCGATGGATACGTTGGCGTAGCGGCACGGGTGCTAACAAATGGTGCGGGTGCGAGTGTCCGTCAGAACCATGATGATGGTGGTGTCCACCATGCCCTCCATTAGCGCCGTAAGCGCCCGATTCTGGCTCAAATGGCGCTTGCTCTTCATGCACTGTCGCAGATAAGCCCTGCAACATTTCTTTCAGAACGGCGTCTTGGCGTATGCGCAAAAAGCCATTCCCGACTTGTGCCTGGGTATGCCGATTTCCTAAATGAAAAGCGCAACGTAGCAAAGCTTGCGGGTTGTCGCACTCGACTCGGTAAGTGGGTTCATCAGCAGCAATAATTTGTACCACCCGACCATCGTCGCCTTGCATTAAA
>JAIETO010000100.1 GCA_019745005.1 Burkholderiaceae bacterium | reverse complement strand
CCATGGAAAAAATAACCGGGTAAAACGGAGAAACAAAACGAAAAAACAGAAACAAAAACGGGATCAGTTCAGGTGCGCTAGCTAAACTTATGCATTTACTTCAGGGAACGGCAGCAGATGAGACTGATCGCAGCAGAGTATCGAAAACCACAGCGGCAAGGTCAATTTGCATTGCAGCAAAGAAATTTCGTGAAATGAGGGAGATAAATCGAGGCTTAGCTCTAAGAATGCGTTCTAATCATAATTTAGAGCGACGACTCTAAACGACTTTATGGTCCATAACTGCGTCTTTTTGGGTACAAACCTCTTGTCGATTTTTATGATAACAGCGAAAGAATAGCTTTTTAAAGTTCGCTACAGCAACACTCTAAATCGACAGGCAGCAACAAGACTTTTGCTCGTTGCCGAAAACTGACAAACACAATGAACGTCGAATAATTTACGCGTTAAGAAAATAAGTTCCTTGTTATGATGAAATACCTAAAACGCTATGTGATGGCGAAACAGATTTGGACAAAATTTTGTTTCACTTTGTTGATTGTTGTAATGTGCTTCTACTAATCTGCTATCGCAAGTTCTTCCAACGAATCCTAAACCTACGATAAAATGCAATCGCCCACAAAATCCCTTCTCGCGCTAACTCTCGGCGCATCTCTCGCCGTTGCAACAACACTTTGTTTTGCCGCAAATGGTGCAAGTTTTCCTGGCACTATTCAGTTAAACGTTGATTTACGTGACGCCCCACGTCATATTTTTCGCGTAAAAGAGATCTTGCCAGTCAAAGAAGGAAAATTAAAACTAAGCTTCCCAAAATGGATACCAGGTGAACATGGTCCGACGGGACCTGTCGATGGTGTCACGGGCTTAAAACTAAGCGTCAGCGGAAATCGTGTCGCATGGCGCAGGGATCTCGAGGATACTCATTCGATATTGCTCGATGTTCCTGAAGGTGCACGTGACTTACAATTGGAATTTGAGTTCTTGTCACCAGTAGCTGGCGGAAATTTTGGGGCTGGTGTTTCAGCAACGCCACGATTAATGATGCTGGAATGGAATCAGGTCGTGTTCTACCCTAATGGCTTTCAGGGCGATCAAATTACTTTATCGCCTTCCATAAAACTGCCTAAGGATTGGCAATTTGCAACGGCGCTAGAAATGCAATCAAGCGACAAAAACGGCATACAGTTTAAGGCAGTAAGTTTAAATGACCTCGTCGATTCACCGTTGGCAGCTGGGCGCTACAATAAAAAAATAGATCTCGCCCCAAATGCCTCGAAGCCGGTATTTTTAAATCTGTTTAGTGATCGGGAAGAGAATCTTAGTGTCTCTGATGCACAAATCAAGCACCATAAAAATCTGGTAATGCAAGCACGTGCGTTGTTTGGTGCAGAACACTATGACAGTTACCAGTTCTTACTACTGCTTTCAAAAGAGACGAATCACTTCGGTTTGGAGCACCATCAATCAAGTGATAACCGCGCTAATGCCGATTTTTTTACATCACCCACCGCGTACATGGCAGAACCCACTTTACTTCCGCATGAATATGTCCATTCATGGAACGGCAAGTTCCGCCGCCCGATCGGACTTGCAACCGGCAATTTCAGCTCGCCAATGAAGGCCGATTTATTGTGGATCTATGAAGGCCTTACAAATTATCTTGGTGAAGTATTGACAGCAAGGGCAGGCATGTGGTCACCAGACCAATATCGTGAAAGATTAGCGATTACTGCGGCAGATATGGATCATCGTCCAGGGCGTGGTTGGCGTCCTTTGCAAGACACTGCCGACCACGCGCAAATTTTATACAACGCTCCGCAAGCGTGGGCCAACTATCGTCGCTCGGTCGACTTTTACCCTGAAGGATCATTAGTCTGGCTAGATATTGATACGCAAATCCGTGCATCAACTGAGGGAAAGAAATCCTTAGATGACTTCATCAGAATTTTCTTTGCTGATGACATAAATTTCTCCCGCACAAGCCATGATGTCAAACCGTATTTACTTGAGGAAGTTATTGAGACTTTGAACAAAGTAGTTATCTACGATTGGACCAGTTTTATACAAACACGTTTGACGGCCACGAGCGAGCGTGCCCCATTGGACGGTATTTCGCGGGGCGGATGGAGATTGATTTATGACGCAACGCCTTCCGAAATGGTAAAGGCAGACCTTAAGGAATCAAAACTGCTCAACCTCATGTATTCATTGGGCTTTATCGCTACAAATGAGGGCGACCATGAACATGAACCAGGCGAGGTAGTTGATGTACTTTGGAACAGCCCTGCATTCGAAGCAGGATTGACCCCTGGCATGAAGATTTTGGCAATTGATGGCGAAATATTTGACCCTGAAACGATTAATTTTATCTTGAAGCGAGCGCAACAAAATAAACAGCCGATTGAATTACTAGTAAAAAATCTAAGTTATTTTTCTACTTTAAAAATTCAATACACTGATGGCCCTAAGTATCCGCGTCTTGTTCGAGTTGAAAACAGCGCTGATTGGATAACCCCAATCGCGACACCAAAGTAAAAGCAAGTAGGAAAAACGAAGCTGAGCTAAACATAGTAAAAAGAGTAAATTCGAACAATTTACATATACTCACAGTTTTTTCATTTTCTTATTCTCAATGCATATTCCCACCACACGCTTTTAAAATATACACTATGCAGTATGTAGTTTAGAAGTAAAAACGGTGAACAAAAAATTCACCGTTTTATCTTTTTATGCGCTTGTTGCTTTACTCGTAATCTGCAATCGGCACGCAAGAGCAAAATAAATTCCGGTCACCATAGACGTTATCTGCTCTACCCACCGGCGCCCAATATTTCTGCTTTCGCAGTGACGCCAGGGGATAAGCGGCCAACTCGCGGGTGTACGGGCGCGTCCAGGTTTCCGACAATAAGCACTGTATCGTGTGCGGTGCGTTTTTCAGTGGGTTGTCTTTCGCATCAAACTCCCCCGAAGCGACCTTGGCGATTTCTTCGCGGATGGCAATCATGGCGTCGATAAAACGATCTAATTCAGCCAATGATTCACTCTCCGTCGGCTCTATCATTAAGGTACCGGGGACGGGGAAGCTCATCGTTGGTGCATGGAAACCGAAGTCAATCAGGCGCTTTGCCACGTCTTCATTGCTGATGCCTGTGGCGTCGGTAATCGGACGTAAATCCAAAATACATTCATGTGCCACCAAACCATCATGACCCGAGTACAACACTGGGTAATGGGGGGCGAGGCGTTTAGCGATGTAGTTGGCTGCAAGGATAGCGGTTTCGGTTGCTGCTTTGAGCCCCTCTGCCCCCATCATGGCGATGTACATCCAAGAAATCGGCAAGATGCTCGCGGAACCAAAGGGCGCGGCGCTAACTGCCGAGATGCCTTGCGCATCGCGCGCGTAACCACTGGCATGGTGATTCGGTAAAAACTTTGCCAAGTGCGCCCCCACCGCTACTGGCCCAACACCTGGGCCACCGCCGCCATGCGGAATACAGAAGGTTTTATGTAAATTCAGATGGCTCACATCGCCACCAAAATGGCCTGGCGCTGCGACGCCAACCAACGCGTTCATGTTGGCACCATCGACATACACTTGGCCGCCGTGCGCATGCACGATGTCGCAAAGTTCTTGGATGCCTTCTTCAAACACGCCATGGGTTGACGGATAGGTCACCATGGCTGCGGCGAGGTTGGTGCTATGTTTTTCTGCCTTCGCTTTCAAGTCTTGCAAATCGACATTGCCACGCTCGTCGCAGGCCACGACCACCACGTCCATCCCCACCATGCTGGCTGACGCAGGATTGGTGCCGTGTGCAGACGAGGGAATCAAGCAAATATTGCGATGCGACTCACCACGTGATGCGTGATAGGCTTGGATCACTAACAGCCCAGCATACTCACCTTGCGAGCCAGCGTTAGGTTGCAGCGAGACGGCGGCATAGCCGGTTGCGGCGCATAACATGGCTTCTAACTGCGTGATCATTTCGCGGTATCCGACGGTTTGCGCAGCAGGCGCAAATGGATGCATGTTAGAAAATTCTGGCCATGTGACAGGAATCATTTCGCTGGTCGCGTTCAATTTCATCGTGCATGAACCCAAAGGAATCATGCTCCGATCGAGCGCCAAATCCTTGTCCGCCAAACCGCGCAGATAACGCAGCATTTCATGTTCAGCGTGATACCGATTAAAAACTGGGTGTGTCAAAAATTCGCTTTGTCGTTGCAAGCTCGGCGGTAGCGCATTTGCCACTTGCGTTTCAATTGCATCTAAATCAAGCGCAACGGCGTTTTGGGCATGCTGAGAAAACACCGACCAGAGCGTCACCACATCGGCACGGGTAATTGTTTCGTCGAAAGAAATGCCAACTTGCGTTGCGCTGATTTCGCGCAAATTGATACCTGCTGTGCGCGCTGCGGTGTGCAGAACGCCAGCGTCTTTCACTTTCACAGTCAAGGTATCAAAATACGCGGCGTTTTCGATCTCGTAGCCTAGTTGTTTTAAGCCTTGGGAAAACACGCAAGTCAAACGATGTACTCGTTGCGCAATACGACGCAGCCCATCAGGGCCGTGATAAACGGCATACATTGAGGCCATCACCGCTAACAACACTTGCGCAGTACAAATGTTAGAAGTTGCCTTTTCGCGGCGGATGTGTTGCTCACGCGTTTGTAATGCCAGGCGATAAGCTTGGTTGCCTTGTGCATCCACCGTTACGCCAACCAAGCGGCCAGGCATACTCCGTTTAAACGCATCTCTGGTCGACATATAGCCCGCATGTGGGCCACCAAAACCAAGCGGCACGCCAAAACGTTGGCTATTTCCGATCACAACATCTGCGCCCCACTCGCCCGGTGGCGTGAGCAGTGTCAATGCCAACAAATCGGCAGCCACGATGACCATGCCGCCCTTGGCGTGCACAGCTTCTGCATAACTGCGGTAATCGCGAATCTCGCCATTGACGCTTGGGTATTGTAATAACACGCCGAAACTGTCGTTGTTTAATGCCTCGCTACCTGTGCAAGTGCGCACCTCAATGCCCAAAGGCTGAGCGCGCGTTTCAATAATTTCGCGTGTTTGCGGTAGGACATCGTGCGCCACGTAAAAAACTTTGGAATTCGATTTGCCTACGCGCATGATCAGCGTCATCGCCTCGGCTGCCGCCGTACCTTCGTCAAGCATCGATGCATTTGCGATGTCCATGCCCGTCAAATCGGTAATCATCTGCTGAAAATTCAACATGGCTTCTAAGCGGCCTTGCGATATTTCTGGTTGATACGGCGTATAAGCGGTGTACCAAGCGGGATTTTCAAACACGTTGCGCAGTATGACGCCGGGGGTATGCGTGTTGTAGTAACCCTGACCTATCATTGATTTCAACACGCTATTTTTCTGCGCCAAGCCTTTTAATTGTGCCAATGCCTCCGCCTCGGACTGCGGCGCAGTAAATGACCCCAAAGGCAAAACGTCGTGGCGGCGAATACGTGGCGGAACAATGGCATCGATTAATGCCGTGCGATCCGCGTAACCCAATGTCGCCAACATGCGCGCTTGTTCTTCGGTGGATGGACCAATATGGCGGGCAATAAAAGCGTCGTGAGCTTCGAGTTCGCGCAAGGTGACGGGCGTTGGGACGGAGGGAGAATTCATAGCTTTAAGAGGAAAAAAGAACGAAATTAAAAAATAAACTTACCGCACCACGAGCTTAGAAAAAGCTAAAAATTAAGCGAATGCAAGCCCGTGCGTCAGGGAAAGATCAAACGAAAAAACGATTGGCAACCTGCGCGTCTGCAAAAGCCCAATGGGCAATGAAAACCATGCAAAACGAAGCAGCCAGCCGCGCCGTTCACTATCAGGCAATATTCTTTGCGTAAGCCTCAGCGTTCATTAGCCCATCAATATCCGCTGGATTTGCAGGTTTAAGCTTAAACATCCAAGCGCTAAATGCCTCAGCGTTAATTGACTCTGGCGCATCGACCACAGCATCATTGACTGCGACTACTTCGCCCGTGATGGGCGCATACACGTCTCCGGCCGCTTTGACTGATTCAACCACGGCACATTCTTTACCCGCAGTCAGGGATGCTCCCAATTTCGGCAACTCGACAAAGACGATATCACCGAGCGCATCCTGCGCGAATTCTGTAATACCGATGGCGACGCTGCCATCCGCTTCTAGGCGCACCCATTCGTGCGATTCGGTGTACTTCAAGTTTGCTGGGATGTTCATATTGAGCTCCGTTTTAGAAAGTGTGGGTTGTTGATAAGACCAAAGACAAGTCGCCAAGCATTAAGCAGCAAGAATTTTGCCATTTCGCACGAAAGGCAACTTCACGACAGTTGCAGCCAAAGACTTATCACGAATGATAACTTGCACGGTGTCACCGATTTGCACACCCATGGGCAAACGCGCAAAGGCGATCGCTTGTTGCATCGTTGGACTGAAAGTACCACTGGTAATTTCGCCGTCACCGTGCGAGGTTTCGACCTTCTGATGAGCGCGCAAGATGCCGCCTTTTTCGCGCAAGATTAAGCCGAAGAATTGTTGCGTTTGACCCGCCGTTTGTAAGGCGGTTTTACCAACAAAATCGCGCTCGCTAACAAGGTCTATAGTCCATGCCAAACCAGCATTGAGCGGATTGATGGACTCATCCATATCTTGTCCATACAAATTCATTCCTGCTTCTAAGCGTAAGGTGTCGCGTGCCCCCAAACCCGCTGGTTTCACGCCAACCGCTTCTAAAGCGCGCCAAAAAGCGGCAACCTGGCTGGCGCGCAAGGCAATCTCAAAACCATCTTCACCCGTGTAACCGGTACGCGCCACCATCACTTCACCAAATTTTGTGTTTGCAACGATAACAGCATTAAACGGCTTCATTTCCGCACTCAGGCTTTGCGTTTCTGGCAGGACTTGCCAAACTTTTGCACGCGCTTGCGGCCCTTGTACCGCCACCAAAGCAAACGCATTTGCACCTTCGCGCCGTGGTGTAATCGTTACTCCCGCGTTCGTGGCAACATTGCGCGCTTGCATCCACGCAACATCTTTTTCCGCTGTGCCGGCATTAACAACCAGCCGGAACCAATTTTCATTGAAAAAATAAATGATCAAATCATCGATCACGCCGCCATCTTCTTTCAACATACATGAATACAGCGCTTTACCAGCCACTTGCAATTTATCGACATTGTTCGCGACTAATCCGCGCAGGAAAGAGCGCACTTGCTCGCCCTGCAAATCAACGACACACATATGCGAAACATCGAACATGCCGCATGCATTGCGCACCGCATGATGTTCTTCTATTTGCGAACCATAGTTGACCGGCATATCCCAGCCGCCAAAATCGACCATCTTCGCACCAGCGGCGCGGTGCACATCATTTAGGGGTGTGGTTTTGAGTGGAGTGGCGGCTTGCGTCATGCGGACCTCAGATCAAGTGTTCGAGAATAGTAGGGACGAAAACAAATGCAGAAACGAATTTCGTCACTGACGATGATTTCACTGCCCCCTCTGTCCTGATACCTGAGAGATTACGAGCAAACGGACTCGTGCGCACCTTCGGTGGATAGTTCAGCAAAAAATGCCGCTATCGCTCTCCAGAGTTGAAGTATGACTACTTCGTTCAATCGGTCCTTTTGCCTGAGAGTTTGTTGGGTATTAGCCCCTTCGGCGGCAAGCCTTGCTTGCTCTCTCCCGATTAAGTAACAGCATTATAAGTGGAGTTTCTTGGATTGAATAGGCACATGAAAAATTTCCCATATTTGTAAATTTTAGACAATTTATATGAATTTTCTTGTGTTAATTGGCGTGATACCATAGCCTCAAAAATAATCTGCTATGCAAGATGCTATGCAAGAGGCAGGCGAACAATCAATCCTTGCCTAGCACGGCATTAAGCCGTTTTTCTAGGCGGAACATCGACATTACTCTGCTCAAAGATTGCACGACATTACTTGCCGCCACTCAATCCATTTGACTTCATGTTCTTCTCGCATTCAAAAAATAAAGATCAACAGGCGGAACTTTTTCCTCTGACCGACACCTTGATGGACTTTACTGATTCGGTGACTGATCAGGCAGGTGCCGTCGAAAATGCGAGCCAGCGTCACAAACGAGCGAATAGCAAATCAAACCAGTTAGCCGTGTTAAAAGAATGGCTTAGCGCAAGCGGTTTGATTGCCCTGTATTTTTTGGCTCTTGGCGCATTGCACCTTGGTGGACTCGTAGAAAAATCAACGCTGATTGTTTTGCTGTGCTTCATTGCCTGCGGCTCGCTCAGCTTTTTCCTGATTTTTAAAGCGAAACTGCACTTACGATTTCGCGAAAAACAATTGAAATTGCCGATTATTTCCAGTTCTTTTTTCTGCATGCTCGTAATCAATTATCTCGACCCGGCTGCACAAATCATTTTCGCGCCATTTTCGTTTATTACTTTGGTGTATGCGATGTACCGTGTGCCAACAAGGCTACTTGGCAAGCTCGTGCTAATTGTTCTTAGTGGTTACGCATTTGTGCTAATTTTGCACTTCAAAAAACTCGAAAATATTGCGCTTCTAAAGCTGGAACTCGTTCATCTTTTTGCACTTGCACTCGCGCTACCTGCATTTATCCTGCAAATTGGCAAAGTGCAGCACTTACATCGAATTTTGCACCGCGCCAGCAGAAAGATTAAATACATCCAAGAAGACGCAAAGCGTGATGTGTTGATCGATTGTTTTAATCGACGCTATATGGTTGCCTCGCTAGAAGAGCAAAAAATCATGGCGGACGAAAATGGAGCGCCATTCTGTTTAGCAGTACTTGACCTCGATCATTTCAAGCAAATTAATGATGAGTTGGGGCACTTGGGCGGAGATGAAGTGTTAAGAAGTTTTTCACGCATTGCACAAGAGAACATTCGCAATGATGATATTTTTGGACGGTATGGCGGCGAGGAATTCTTGCTCATTTTCCCCGACACTTCCTTGCTACCGGCGCTCAATACTTCGGAACGCATCCGCAGCCAAGTAGAGCACTTTCCTTGGGTGGCTGCTTTGCGACGCGGCGTCTCAGTCTCAATAGGCGTCACACAATACATCCCTGGCGAATCAGTATTAGAGCTTTTCTCACGAGCCGATACGGCTATGTATTTGGCTAAACAAGGCGGGAGAAATCAAGTTGTCGTCGAAGAGCCTGTTTCCGCTAAAGATGAAGAGTTGGAGCCTGCAGACTATTAAGCACTGGCTTGCGGAATAGGTTTCACTTTTTCAGTCTTTACTAATGAACTTTGTCCATCATTGACAACATAATTTGCAGCCGCATGCTAGGACACTATTGCAAAACTTCCCGCTTCAGTTCTTGTAATTCCCGCGCGTACCGATAATCCCATTTCTTTGCATCCTCTATACGTGGATGGATGCGCGCAATCGATTCTTGCAACTCTTGCCGTTCTTTATCTCGGCGCTTATCGATGGCGGCGGTCTCTGGGTTCACAGGTCGATTTTTGTCCTCAGCATCTTTGCGTATATCTCTTTCTAAGCGCTCAAGTCGACGTTCGTGCTCATTGCGGCGCGATGCTAATCGCTCTAGCTCATCTTGGTTTTCTTTTTGTTTGCGCAAAACAATTTCAAATTCTCGTCCGTTGTGCCATGCACGGCGAAGTTGGTTTTGCTTCGGCTCGAAGCAAACATAAAAATCAAATTGCGCCACACGGCGGCCATATTCGAAAGCATTGGCAAGGTCACAGAATCGTGCGTTCGATTCACCCCAAGCTTGCTGATAGACATCACGAGTTTGCGGGATGACAAAAACATTGTCGCGCCGTGCATTTGCCATTCGCTCTTCTAAAAAATTACGCTTCCCAAATCCATCTTCCTTACCAACATCTCGCCAATAATCGATTAAACGTTGCTCCCACGCGCGCTTGTATTCTTCCTCTGAAAACTTTAGATTGCGTTGCTTTGCATCAGCGCGTCGTGTATTCACATCACGCCCGGTGGTTGCGTCTTGGCTTGCAAGTCGCTTCCAATATTCGATGATTTCTTTGTTCCAAGCGTTGTTATAAGCATCTTCGCGAACCCGAAGATTCTTCGATTGTGCTTGCGCTGCGCGTGTCGACAAATACGAATTTGAAACGCCTTCATGAGCGTCCGTGTAACCAATTTTTTCCCAGTAAAGGAAATTTCCGTTACTCCAACCTTCACGATAACTGGATGCATCAAAACCTATTTTTTCGCCTTCGGTGGCACGTTGACGCTCAATGTCGAGCGAGGCTCCTGCTGAGCCATCTTGCTCGCCAAGTGTGCGCCAGTAAACCGTTCGCCCCTGTCGCCAGCCACTCTCATAAGCCAAGCGATTAACGGGTGTTTTTCGATCTCGTACCTTGCTGCTTATTAGCTGAAACTCAAATTGCGAAATAGGCAAAGCCGCTCGACCATCAGCAGCACCTAAATCAAGCCAAAAACGTTCATTACCCTGCTCCCATCCCGCTTGATATTGGCGCGCCGATTCGATATTAATTTTGCTTGCATCGATTTCCGCACATAACTGTTTGCGTTCATCAAATTCCAGCGCCAATCCCTTTTCACCATCTTTTGCACCGATCAGATTCCAGTCACCCGTTTTGCAATCTTGCACACGGTTGAGATGGGTTTGACATGCACTTAGAAAGAAAATACAAATCAGTATGGGGAAAATCAAAAACTTGCTTCGTTTGGAATTCATGGCGTCAACTGAGAAAATAGCAAAGGTGGATTATCTGCAACACACAGTCTAATGCGCTGCTTTGTGATTTGGTTGACCCAAATCTTACGGAAAAATGCAAAAAATACCATTTACTCTCTTCCCAACAAATCTGACTGCGCATCACAACAAAAAAGCTGACACAATACGCCACCCTTCGCATCAGCCACCTTTTAGATCAATGACTACTTCGAAAACGCTTACGCACGCCAACAAAACAAGTCTCGCCACTTTAAAGGGATTACTTCCATTTTTGCGCCCCTATCAAAAGCAATTTTTATTGGCTGGCTTGGCCTTATTAGTTGCAGCCTGCGCGACCTTGGCGATTCCCTACGCGTTTCGCCAGATGATAGACCTCGGCTTTAGTCAAAATAGTAGCAATAGCATTAAACATGTCAACGCGACTTTTTTAGCACTGTTTGGTGTTGCAACTGTATTAGGCATTGCAACAGCCGCCCGTTTTTATATGGTTTCTTGGCTAGGTGAGCGTGTCACGGCAGATGTTCGTAATGCGGTCTATGCCCATGTCATCACACAGAGTCCAGAATTTTTTGAAACCACACAAACTGGAGAAGTGCTTTCGCGGCTCACCACCGATACGACGCTGATTCAATCAGTCGTCGGCACCAGCATCTCAATGGCGTTACGCAATTCATTACTGTTTCTTGGCGGACTCGTGATGCTCTTCGTGACCAGCGCAAAACTCTCCGCAATTATTATTGTTTTACTCGCTGCCGTAGTTTTTCCTATTGTTCTGTTCGGGCGCCGCGTGCGCACACTGTCACGCGATTCGCAAGATCGCGTGGCAGACGCATCGGCCATGGCGGGGGAAATTCTTAACGCGATGCCCACGGTACAAGCGTTCACCCACGAAAAAATCGAAGCAACGCGATTTTCGTCTTCCGTAGAAAATGCTTTCGCAACAGCGATGCGCCGTATTCGCGCCCGCTCTTTATTGACGATGATGGCAATTCTGTTAGTGTTTGGGGCGATCGTGTTTGTGCTTTGGTTAGGCGCGCATGCTGTCATGCAAGGTGGAATGAGTGGCGGTGAACTGGGGCAGTTTATTCTGTATGCGTCGATTGTTGCTGGTTCGATTGGCGCGCTATCCGAAGTACTTGGCGAAGCGCAGCGTGCCGCCGGGGCAACCGAGCGCCTTCTGGATCTGATTGCACTCGAGTCGCCCATCCAATCTCCTGCGACGCCACATAAGTTGCCCGCACGGACGGCCAATGGTGCAACGCTGAGTCTACGTGATGTCACATTTCATTATCCTTCACGACCTGCGACACCCGCTTTGCAAAGCCTCTCGCTTGACGTTCGCGCGGGCGAAACAATCGCATTGGTCGGCGCTTCGGGTGCGGGAAAAACCAGCTTATTTCAGCTCATTCTGCGCTTTTACGACGCACAAAACGGACAAATTCAATTGGACGGCGTGGATATTCGTTCACTTGGTTTAGAAGAGCTGCGAAATGCGATTGGTGTCGTGCCGCAAGAGACCATCATTTTTTCAGCAAATGCATTAGAAAACATTCGTTACGGCCGTGCTAACGCGACCGATGACGAAGTCATCAATGCAGCGAAAATGGCGGCAGCGCATGAGTTTATAGAGCGCTTACCTGAGGGGTACCAATCATTTTTAGGTGAACGTGGGGTGCGCTTGTCGGGTGGCCAGAGGCAACGCATTGCTATCGCACGGGCGTTATTGAAAAATCCGCCCTTGTTATTGCTTGATGAAGCGACAAGTGCGTTGGATGCCGAATCTGAACGCTTGGTTCAAGGTGCACTTGAATTAGCAATGCAAGGTCGTACCACCATCATCATTGCCCATAGACTGGCAACAGTTCAACGCGCGAACCGTATCATCGTGCTCGACCACGGGAAAATTGTCGAGACAGGCACGCACAACGAATTAGTTGCCCAAGGCGGTATTTATGCAAATCTTGCTGAATTGCAATTTAATACACATGATTCTTCCCTTCGTTCAAGTTGACTGTGGCAAAATAGGCCGCTGAAATGAAACGATCAATTGGCATTGCTTCGGAGGAGAACCCATGATTGGATATGTAACACTAGGGACAAACAATTTTGACGCGGCAGCCGCTTTCTACGATGCGCTGTTAGCGGAAATTGGTGCAAAACGTTTTATGGAATCGGATCAGTTTATTGCTTGGGCGGTGAGCCCAACCCAACCCTCCTTGGGCATCATCAAACCTTACGACGGCAAGGCGGCGAGCGTGGGCAATGGCGTCATGGTTTCTTTGGTGGTAGATAGCCCTGATAAGGTCAACCTCATGCATAAAAAGGCCTTAGCTCTCGGTGGCAAAGACGAAGGCGCAGCGGGACCCCGCGGAACGAGTGGTTTTTATGCGGGTTACTTTCGCGATCTTGACGGCAACAAACTGAATGTTTTTTGCATGAAAAGTTAAGCTTGCAAGAAAACATACGACTGACCGCACTCGAAAGACAATCCTAATACGCTCAAAACAAGCCAGACCGGCGGCGAATCGGGTGTTATTTACCTTTGCCCTGCCAGACTGCTTGTTTATTTCTTAGTAGTCTTGAACGGCACTATTTATCTTTGCGTACTCTGCAAACCTCAAATAGTCATCCGATCGATGACTAAAAACGAAAAGAAAAATCGATGAAACCAAACCTCTTCGCACTTTCCAATCTCGCTGCCACAATCGCACTTTGCTTTTCAGCGCATGTTTTCGCAAGTGAAGACAGTGCGCCGCAAACAGGACTAGAAATTGCGCCCACCGAGGTCGCGCAAAAAGAAACACCGACCAGAGAACTGACACCGTTAAGCGCAACTGCGCTTTCGATAGCGCTGCCAACAGAACCAAAGGAAGAAAATACCAGCGCGCAGGTAAAGTTGCCACAGGATTTATGGGACAGAATTCGCGCTGGCTACGCAATACCAGATATCAATACGCCATTAGTCACGAATCAACTGAAATGGTATGCAAGTCGTGCTGACTACATACAACGTACTATTCAGCGTGGCTCGCGCTATTTGTACCATGTTGTCGAAGAGCTTGAAAAACGTGGCATGCCTATGGAATTGGCGCTGTTGCCGTTTATTGAATCAGCATTCAATCCGCAAGCAGTGTCCTCAGCAAAGGCTGCGGGAATGTGGCAATTTATGCCTGCCACGGGTAAAGATTTCAATCTCAAGCAGAATATGTTTAAGGATGAACGTCGCGGTGTCATCGATTCGACCGACGCCGCGCTGAATTATCTCGAACGATTGCACGGACTATTTGGCGACTGGCAGCTGGCCCTTGCAGCCTACAATTGGGGTGAGGGTTCTGTGCAGCGGGCAATCAAGAAGCAACAAGCGCGCGGTTTGCCCGTTGACTACGTCAGCATGGCAAAACTCATGCCCTTAGAGACGCAAAATTACGTACCTAAACTTCAAGCCGTTAAAAACATCATCGCAGACCCCAAGCAATACGGTCTGGAATTGGAGTCAGTTGAAAACCAGCCTTACTTCGTGAGCATCGAAAAAACGCGTGATATTGATGTGCGAATCGCCGCGCAACTTGCCGAACTATCTGTCTCAGAATTTAATGCATTAAATCCACAATTTAATCGCCCCGTAATTACGGGCAATGCCGATACAAAAATTCTTTTGCCGCTCGACAATGCGAATTTGTTTCGTGAGAATTTAAATAAATGGCAAGGCTCTCTCTCATCATGGTCGGCGTATCATGTGGCAAAAACCGAGCGTATCGAATCGCTTTCGCAGCGCTTGAACGTAGCGCCCTCCTTGCTGATGGAAGTCAATTTTATTCCAGCGAAAACCTTAGTAAAGTCAGGCTCAACAATCCTCGTGCCTAAGACGGAGAAATCACCGGATGAGGATATCGCTAACGAGGTTGCTGAAAATGCGCGCTTGATTTTTGAGAAGCAAACGCCGAGTCATCGCGTCGTTATCCGCGCGAGAAAAAATGACAATCTGAACTTAGTGGCGAGTCGCCACGGGGTTACTGCAGCACAGATAAAATCATGGAATGGTCTAAAACAGGACAAAATCGCCGCCGGTCAAAAACTGATCGTGATGGTCACGAACCATAGCGACAGAGAAACTGTACGCTCAGCGTCGGCTCAAAAACAAACTAAGCGCAGCGTTCTGGCGAAGAATGGCACAAATAGAAATGCGAAAACGAAAACCATTGTCGCTAGTGCAAAAATAAGCAAAAAACCGCACGGCTAATTTCATTTCTGACCCTATCGTGTTGTTGTTGCCTTCAACAGGCAGCACCACAGCGCTATGTGCAATTTGTCGTCAAGACACAATTGAGTTGGCAGTGGCGCAAGTACAGGCAAATTTTAGGCAAAAAAAAAGCAGACCGAAGTCTGCGTTTTTTTAAACCAAACGGAAATTACTTTTGGTTTGCAAAAATAATCCAATAGCGAGCTAAGTCAGCCGTACCGTCTTTTCCTTGTACGGTTTTCAGGGTTTTAATCGCCGCTGCTTTTTTGCCTGCTTGCAATTGCGACATCCCCAAATGGAGCACAGCTTCGTCTGGATTTTTGAGGTTACCTTTTGCGATTCCCTCTTCAATCATCCCGATACCTTTGTCAAACTGACCCGCTGTCACGTAAGCGTAGCCCAAATTCACCAAAGCATTTCCGTCTTTGCTAGAAGCAGCCTCAGCTTCATTGGTTTTCTGCGCCGCCGTCATTTCGGACAATTTTTTATTTGCAAGATCGCGCAAACGACCGTGACGCGCTGCTTCGGTACCAGTGCCTAAGGCACCGGATTTGAAACCTTGGTCAATAATTTTGATCGCCTCGGAGGGATAACCTGCCTGCAGCGACAATTGTGAAACTTCCATCAACTCGTTTGGCTTTGTTAGCTGACCCACGGCAAATTTCAAACGGTATAAATCTAAGGCCAAGCGATCAGAAAATCCTGGTTTACGCTCGACGCTATTCAATAAATTGACCCAATACTCTTTTTTGCCATGAAACATAACGAGTTTTTCGAGTGCATTGGCATAACCAACTTTGTCGTTTTGCTTTAACGCCATACTTGCAAAAAATTCGAGATTGCTCAAGCTTGGCGTTCTGCCCGCCTTCTCGTCTGCGGCCATTTCTGCCTGCACTTCTTTCATCGCCTTGCCTGTGTCACCACTCAGCGACATGGCTTGCGTCATGTAGGGTCTAAGCGAATTATCTGTGCCGCCTTCGGCAAAGTATCGGCTATAGGTAGTCGCTGCTTTTGAGTAATTTCCCGCTTTGTAATACGCATTTGCCAGCACTTGCAGATGCTGTAATTGATCTTTACTTGAAAGTTTGTTCGCCGCGATAATTGATTCCGCAGCCCTGATCGTTGCATCGTTATCACCGGCAGCCGAGGCAATCGATAAACGCATACGTTCAATCGTAAAGCTTTCGTTAGTCGTTTTGCCACTAACAGCGTCAGCTTCATGCAATTTGCTAAGCGCATCTTTGTATTTTTTTGATTTGTACAGCTCACCAGCGGCCTGCACAATTTTGCCAATTTCAGGCCGCATCGCTTCTTGCGCAAACGCGCGATTTCCAGCGATGTCGAAAACTTCTGGCGCAGCAGCAAAACCAATTGCTGCGATTAACACAGCCATACGAGATAGGCGAAGTTGTTTCATTTTTTATCTTCCAAAATCTAAAAACAGAAATTAAACCCAAAAAGTACGACCAGGTTAGCAAAGCATGATCACATTGCCCTGGCACATAAGAAAAAAGGCAGGAAATCCCTGCCAATTTTCTTTAACTTCAAGCGTTGAATGGCCTTTTATGAGGTCAAATTACTTTAAAAACTGCTCATTTCCAACCATACCAATCTTTGTCACACCCAAGCGCTGTGCTGCCGCCATGACACCGACAACCGACTTGTATTCAACCAGCTTGTTGGGGCGTAAATGCACCTCTGGTTGCTCAGGTAAAGCCGCGGTCGCCTTAAATTTGGCTTCCAATTCCGAACGTGTTACCGCAACACCATCCCACAATACTGTGCCATCAAAATCAACGTCAATGGTGACAACGGTTGGCGGCACTAGTGGTGGCGGTTGATTGGTATTAGTCGGCATATTCAAATTCACAGAATGATTTTGAATCGGCAGTGTCGTAATCAGCATGATGATCAAAACGAGCATAACGTCGATCAACGGCGTCATGTTCATTTCCATCATTACTTCTTGTTCACTTGAACTACTAGAGCTAGGAGCCATGCTCATAGGGATTCCTCTTAATTTTTTGGCGGTGGTTCGATCACAAATCCAACCTTGGCAATACCTGCACGTTGAACTGTGAGAATGGTTTTACCAACGAATTCATAGCGTGTATTTTGGTCACCACGAACGTGGATTTCTGGCTGAGGAATCTGAACAGCAACTTTTTTCATGCGTTCAAAAAGCTCATCCGTACCAGCCAAAGGCTTACGACCACCATTCCAAAACATATCACCATCTTTACTAATCGTGAGAGTAATATTTTCTGGTTTTGTGACATAGATTTTATTTGTCTCGGACGGCAATTTTACTTTTACCGAATCCAAAACCGCTGGCGACGTAACCAAGAAAATAATTAACAGCACCAACATGATATCCACGAGCGGAGTGGTATTGATCGTACTGTTAACCTCGTCTTCGCTTTCGCCATCATTACCGATTGACATTGACATAATTTAATCTCTTAGGTGAATTCCAGATAACCTCGTCGAGTCAAATCTTCTCCGACGAGGCATCCTTGTCGATCTGCAAGCAGATCGCTATTACATTTTCTTCGCAGCTTTATTCATTGCACCAGACAACACTACTGAGTGCAAGTCAGCACCAAATGCGCGAATCTCTTCCATCGCGCTCTTATTACGACGAACCACGAAGTTGTAACCCAACACGGCAGGAACCGCAACACCCAAACCGATCGCCGTCATAATAAGCGCTTCACCTACTGGACCAGCGACTTTATCAATTGATGACTGACCAGACGCACCGATTTTTACCAAAGCATGATAAATACCCAAAACTGTACCGAACAAACCAACGAATGGCGCTGTTGAGCCAACTGTCGCCAAGAACGCCAAACCATCTTGCAAGCGGCTGTTTACTTTATCGACAGAACGTTGAATTGACATTGTCACCCATGAATTCAAGTCAATCTGTTCAAGCAGCGCCCCCTCATGATGTTCGGTCGCCTTTAAGCCCGACTCAGCAATAAAGCGATATGGGCTACCCTCTTTCAAAGCGGTCACACCCGCGCTGACACTAGCAGCTTTCCAAAACTTACTGGCCTCTTTTGCTTGGGCAGTCAATTTCACTTGATCAATGATCTTTGTAATCAAAATGTACCAGCTACCCATTGACATGATTGCCATAACAGCCAAAGTGCCCAAAGCAACTGGATCGCCCCCTGTTAATAGTGCCTCCATGCCGTAGGGGTTCTCGATCACCTTAACGTCAGAAGCGGGAGCCGCTGCTGGATCAGCGGCAGGCGCTGCTGGTGCAGCTGCTGCCTCTGCTGGCTTCGCTGGCTCCTCGGCAAATGCAGCGGATGATGTCAATGCGGCAGTGACTGAGAACAGAACGGCTGCCAAAAATGTGGATACACGGGTTTTCATGTAGTTACTTCCTTTAAAAATAAATTAATACTAACGTTGGGTTGTTGAACAAAACAATTTGTCTCTTACTTTACTTACTTCTTGGATCTGTTTTACTCAAGCTTCCATACGTATGCCACGTGGGCTGTAGTTGCTTGTGGCTTACCATCCACAGTCCCTGGTTTATTTTTGCAAGCGCCGGATAACAATTGCGCCTTCACAGCATTGTCCAATCCTCTGAAACCACTGGATTTTTCAATCTTAACATCAGTCACTGCACCGTCTGCGCCGATTGAGACGGCCAACTGCACTGTTCCTGTTTCTTCATTCCGCAACGATGCACGCGGATATTCTGGCTTACAACCGGCTTGCTCAAAATTAATCGATGCTGCCACGACAATCGGTGCGGTCGACTTTGGCGCATCTGACACGACTGGTTGCTGAACACTTTTCGGCAAAACATTCGTGTCAGGCTTCACATTCGACACAGTTGTAATTGTGTTTTGTACCTGCTGCTGCTGCACTTGCACCTCAGGAGGTGGAATGAAAGGCGGCGGCGGCGTCAACAACTTTGGTGGCGGCGGCGGTGGCGTATCTGGCGGCGGTGGCGGCGGTTTGACCTCCTCCACTATTTTTGTTTCTAAAGGCTGCTGAATCACATTGAGAAACTTTTGCTTCCCGCCGAGGATCAAGCCAATCACCAACAAAACATGAAGCCCGAGTACGACGCCTAGACCAACAAATTTTTTACCCGGTTCGTTCTCGCGTCCCGAAAAATCCATACTTGCTCCCTCCAAAACCACAATTTTCTAATAGGTTTAAACACGCGACAACTATTTATTGATTGCTGAATCAAACCCTCCCAATCCAGCGTAACCACACGATACACCAACTTGGCAATTAAATGCATCAAATAAATATCACTCCCGCACTGCAAAAACCATCTCAATGCGCAAGTTTTTTAGTTCGCCCCAAATTTCATGTGTACATCACTCATTTCGGCGATGCTTAACCGATGACTTAGTTAAACAAAAATTTTCTCTCGACAGCCCGAAATAGCAAAAGCGAATCGAAACACCTTGAAGCAACTCATCTGTATTTTAACTACAAACGAAAAGCCTTTAGCAAATTTTTTGCGAAGGCGCATCAAAACACTTCTACCCCGCCGCTGTCAATAATGTAAAAACGCTATCTACACAAAAAACAACGATCAACTGAAGAGAAAAACGCCTTTAAATCTTCGATAATTTCACTATTGCCAAAGACAAAAAAATAGAACGAAGGTGCTACTATTTTTCCAAACCTTCGATTAATTCTGAAACAAATCTGGTCGACCCAAAAAAATTTCGCAAAGTGATGATTCGACCAGATAAAGTGCTTACCGCAACTAATATTTCGCGCGCAATGATTCTAAGGAGAAATAGTTTATACGATTTTTAAAATTCGGACGCGCATCGAAATTTTTTTAAAGATCAAGAAAACTTTTTTAACTATTTTGTGTTCCGCATGAAGTTTCATTTAAGCAGTTGGAACCTAATTGATGAGATTATGCTGCCAAGTCTAAGGTCGCACGCTTACAGGCATGCGAGCTCGATCTTTATTTCGACTGATTTTTTAAACAAATCTGCACTCCAAACTACTTCCAATAATGCTTCGAATTTTTCTTTGTCTTATTTTTATTTCCACGTTTGGAACGACGTTAGCCGCCAACGAGACCACAACCGTAAATAGTAACGAATCAAAAAAGGTGCTTAGGTGGGTGTTCAATGTGGCGGAAACTGGCTTCGACCCAGCCGCAGCACGTGACTTATATTCAAATGGCGTTAACCGCTCTATTTTTGAAGGTTTATACACCTACGACTATTTGGCGAGTCCGGCGAAACTGATTCCGCGCACCGCTGCTGCCTTACCCGAAGTTTCAGCAGATCGAAAGACCTACACAATTCGCCTAAAACATGGCGTCTATTTTTCACCTGATCCCGTCTTCAAAGGCAAGAAACGTGAACTCACAATGGCGGATTACATTTATTCGTTCAAACGACTAATGGATCCGCAATTAGCCTCGTCTCATGCTTGGCTTTTTGCAGGAAAAATTATTGGTCTTGACCAGCTTGTTGAAGAAGCGAAAAAAAATAAAAAATTTGATTATGACAAGCCGATCAAAGGGCTAGAGCTGCTTGATCCTTACACGTTGCGCATCAATTTAAGTGAACCCGATTTTAACCTTGGCTATATTCTCGCCTACACACCAACCGGCGCAGTCGCGCGCGAAGTGATCGAAGCTTATCGAGATAGTTCCGGGCAGGTCATGGCAAACCCGGTGGGAACTGGTGCTTACATGTTGGCAAAAAATGAGTGGGTGCGTGGCTCAAAAATTGTTCTTGTAACGAATCCTTTATATCGCACAGAGTTCTGGAATTTTGAAGGAAGCGACAGCGCAGAAGATAAAAAAATCATGGCGGCGATGAAAGGGAAGCGCATCCCTCAGATTGGTCGTGTCGAAATCAATGTCATGATCGAAGACCAATCTCGCTGGTTAGCCTTTCAAAATGGCGAAGTGGATATTTTTGAGTTGGAAGGGCCGCTCGCACCACAAGCCTTAGATAAGGGTGTCTTAAAGCCAGCCTTAGCGGCGAAAGGTATACAGCTTTCCCGTATCACTGATCCAGAAGTGACGATGTATTACTGGAATATGCAAGACCCTGTTTGGGGCGGACTTTCGAAGGAAAAAATCGCCCTACGACGCGCTGTCGCATTAGCCCATAACATCAATGAGGAAATCGAAAGGGTATATAACGGCAACGCCTTGGCGCTGCAATTTCCCATTCCCCCAGGCGTGGTTGGGCACGACCCCAACTACAAAAATAGTATTCAATTTAACCCAGCAGCAGCGAATGCCTTGTTAGATAAATTCGGCTACAAAAAAGGGGCGGACGGATTTCGTAGGCTACCTAACGGAGCACCACTTGAAATTCGCTACACGGCAAGAACCGGCTCAGTAGGCAAGCTGCAAACAGAGATTTGGAAAAAAACCTACGACTCAATTTCGATACGCATGAAAGAGGATTTGCTGCAATTCTCAGAAATGTTAAAGGCAGAGAAAGCCTGCCAACTTCAAACGAGAAATGCGCCATGGATTGCAGATTATCCGGATGGCGACAATTTTATGCAGCTTTATTACTCAGCAAATATCGGCGCAAACAATAACGGCTGCATGGCGATTCCTGCATTTGACAAGCTTTATGTGCAATCGCAGAAACTCCCACCAGGCAAAGAACGCGATGCGCTTTATCACCAAATGGCGCGCTTGATCGAGGTCTACACGCCGCAACAGGTGGGGTTCGCACGTTATCGCAATATGCTGTCGCAAGCGCGCGTCATCGGTTACAAGAAGCACCCAATTATTTATGGCGAGTGGATGTATGTTGACGTCGATGCGCCAGCTAAGAATTAAGAAATTCGTCGTTAAAAAATTTCCTTAACAATCTCCCTTTATCACTAAACTGAATCCATGACTGCCTATATTTTGCGAAGACTGTGGCAAATGGCGCCGACCTTATTTGGCGTCATTCTTTTGGTTTTTCTGTTGTTCAATTGGGTGGGAGGCGACCCTGCTTACATCTTAGCTGGAAAAATGTCGAATGCTGCCGAGATCGCCAATATCCGCACGCAACTAGGTATAGACCAGCCTTACTATGTGCAGCTTGGCATTTTTTTAAAACAAGTCGTGACCTTTAACTTTGGCAATAGTTGGGCGACTTCCGAAGCCGTTTCACAGATTATTTTGACTAGATTAGGTCCATCACTGACCGTCTTGATACCCCTGACGATTATCGAAACGGTCGTCGCCATTTTATTGGCGCTTTGGATCGCGTTTAAACGCGGCAGCCTGACCGATCGTGGCGTACTTATCGCCTGCACAGTGGGCATGTCGGTCAGTATTTTGGTCTACATCATCTTGGGGCAATACGTTTTTGCGTATAAATTTGGCTGGTTTCCTGTGCAAGGTTGGGGAGACAATCTTGCTGAAAACCTCTTTAAATATTCAGTATTACCAATCTTGATCGCATTGGCAGTGGGCATTGCCCCTAATTTGCGCTTGTTTCGCACCTTTGTTTTGGATGAAGTTAACCAAGACTATGTGCGTACAGCACGCGCCAAAGGCGTGACAGAGCGCCGAGTAAAATCGGTGCACGTATTACGAAACGCGGCGATTCCCATCATTACCCATGTGATGTCCAATTTACCTGCCTTGTTGATTGGTGCTTTTTTGATCGAACGTTTTTTTTCCATTCCCGGCATTGGCCGAGAAGTGATTTTAGCGGTGGAACGGAGTGACTTTCCCGTAATAAAAGCGATTACCGTTTATGTCGCCATCGCAACCATGTTCTTTAACTTGCTGACGGATCTTCTGTACAAAGCGGTTGATCCACGCGTCCATTTCAATTAAAGCCAACCAGACCAAGCAACGTTGAACTCATCGTATAAAAACTATCAATAACTCTATGCACGCGAAACAAACTTCACAGGAATCCACCGGCCTTTGGGCTTTAGCGTGGCGTCGTCTGCGTTCTGATCACGTTGCGATGCTAGCACTTGGCGTTCTTGCAGGATTTCTATGCTTGATCTCGCTTTCATCAGCAGGCTTGCTGGCCAAAGATTGGGAAGAAGAGATAGGCACAAGTTATGCGCCGCCGCATTTTATCGGCGCACCGGCCCTTGAAATTCATAACGATGCTGCGAGGTCTGCCCCGCCTGCGAATCCCTTTGATCCGCTCGCCGATGTCATCAACCAACTACGCGCCAGTACAAACGAATCTGCGCCCATTGTGCTTACCCAAAACGACTTTGGCATCGAAGATCCGCTGGCAGCAGAAATGAAAGAAATTTATGCCGAGTTAGCCAAAAAAGGCCAAGTCGCCGTGCGCGAACGGCAAGCTACCTTGCCTTTCGGTGCCGATAAATGGGGCCACGATATTTTGAAAAAAACTTTAAAGGGTGCAGAAACCTCCATCATCGTGGGCTTGCTTGCGGCGTTTTTGGCGACGCTAATTGGTACGATTTTTGGCGCAGTAGCGGGCTATTTTGGCGGTTGGTGCGATGATTTTTTTAATTGGTTTTACAGCATTTTTACTTCAATTCCTTACCTGCTTTTGATTTTATCCGTGGCTGCGGTGCTGCAGCAAAAGGGCATTACCACGATTGTTTTGATACTCGCCCTCACCGGCTGGACTGGCCCATTCCGCTTGATTCGTGGTGAATACCTGAAGCACCGCTCGCGAGAATATGTGTGGGCAGCCGATGCCATTGGTGCCTCACACCTGCGGAAAATGTTTGTGCATATTTTCCCTAATGTGAGCCACGTGGCTTTGGTTCAAGTATCCATTCTCGTCGTCAGTTTTATTAAATCCGAAGTCATTTTGAGTTTTCTTGGATTCGGTGTTCCGGTGGGCGTGGTCTCCTGGGGCAGCATGCTCAACGAGGCGCAAAATGAACTTATTCTTGGCAAATGGTGGCAACTGTTTGCCGCGACCACAGCGATGGCCATGCTGGTCACGGCATTCTCACTTTTCACCGACGCCCTGCGCGATGCGCTCGACCCCAAGCTCAAATAAGGAATCTGCATGAGCTCACCAACACAGCAAGCAACGACGACGCAAGCGCTTTTGCAAGTCAATAATTTAAGCGTCTCTTTCAAGATCAACAAGAAGGACTCGGTTGAAACCGTCAAAGGAATTTCATTCGCTATTCCGCAAAACAGCACCGTCGCTCTTGTAGGCGAGTCCGGCAGTGGGAAATCTGTCAGCTCGCTTGCCATCATGGGTTTATTGCCCATAGAGTCGGCGCAAATTAGTCCGCATAGCCAAATACTTTTTGAAGGTAAAAATTTACTGGACATGACGCGCGAACAGCGGCGTGATCTGTGCGGCAAAGAAATTTCCATGATTTTCCAAGAGCCGATGACATCACTCAATCCGGTTTTTACGGTAGGTTTCCAAATTGCAGAGGTACTGCGTCTGCATATGGGAATGAACGCCGCCGAAGCGCGAAAACGAGCGATTGACCTGCTACAAGAAGTGGGTATTCCCAACCCCGCAGAGCGTGTCGATTTCTACCCCAGTCAAATGTCAGGTGGGCAGCAACAGCGGGTGATGATCGCCATGGCGATTGCTTGCGAACCCAAACTATTAATCGCTGACGAACCAACCACCGCGCTGGATGTGACGATACAAAAACAGATCATTGAACTAATCGCCGCACTCCGCGTGAGATTGAAAATGTCAGTTCTGTTTATCACGCATGACCTTGCTTTAGTGGGCGAAATCGCCGATACCGTCATCGTCATGCGTCATGGCGAGATCAGAGAAGCCGGTACTGCGCGGCAGATTTTCGATGCGCCGCAAGACAACTACACACGTGCCCTGCTGCATTGCCGACCGAGTCTCACGACCCGCCCGTGGCGTCTGCCGGTTATCGCTGATTTTATGCAAAACCAAGAGGCCACGGCGACTTCGGCAAGAATGGAGGAAAGCAAAGCCCCACTTTCCATTAGCGCTGGCAAACAACGTGAACGCGGCCTCAACGGCAATGAGCCTATTTTGTTGGAAGTAGACCAGCTAGGAAAAAGTTTTTACTCGCGCCAAGGTTTTTTCGGAAAAAAAGAATTTCGCGCCGTGGAGAATGTCTCTTTTAAACTCGCCAAAGGCAAAACTTTGGGAGTAGTGGGTGAATCGGGTTCGGGCAAAACCACGGTCGGTTTGACGCTGATGCGTTTGCACCAAGCTACGGCGGGAAAAGCATTGTTTGACGGCAAAGATATTTTGGCGATGTCAAACAAAGAATTTTTGCCCTACAAACGGCGTATTCAAATCATTTTTCAAAATCCCTTCGCTTCACTGAATCCACGCTTTACTGTTGGGCAAATTTTGCTAGAGCCCATGCAAATTCATGGTATCGGCGCGACCACGCAAGATCGCATTGCGCAAGCCTATTCGCTACTCGACAAGGTGGGCTTACCTGCTGCCGCGTTCCATCGCTATCCGCATGAATTTTCTGGAGGACAGCGACAACGCATTGCCATCGCCCGCTGCTTAACCATGCAGCCTGAGGTATTGATTTGTGACGAATCCGTCTCGGCACTGGATGTCTCCGTGCAGGCGCAAGTTCTCAATTTGCTCCAAGACTTGCAAGATGAATTTGGTTTGTCGTATATCTTCATTTCACATGACTTGGCAGTCGTGAAATACATTGCCGATCAAGTCATGGTCATGAACCAAGGCAAGGTGGTGGAAATCGCGAATGCGGATGACTTATACGGCAATCCGCAACAAGACTATACAAAAGCATTGCTCAAAGCGATTCCGCGTGGCATCAACCCGCTGCACCAATAGCAAGCTCGCTTAATCCTCGACGGAAGACTGCGACTGCAGCCCCGATCAAGAATTGTGACCATCAGTTGTGAGCGAATGATTTAAAATGCGTTTTTCGTGCGTTGGGTTGCTCGCGGTCATTTGGCGCGAGAGCGCCTAGCGAGAGTCATCAATTTTAAAAACCGTACTGCCTTATTTCATGCGGCTTTCCAAGGCTTTTCGGCCTGTAGAGCTTATAAATAATGCGGTAGCACTTGGAGTTCTTATGGCATTTCTGCAAGGTAAAAAAATCCTCATTACGGGTTTATTGTCAAACCGTTCTATCGCTTACGGTATTGCACAAGCATGCAAACGGGAAGGTGCAGAACTCGCCTTTACCTATGTTGGCGAGCGTTTCAAGGATCGCATCACGGATTTTGCCAAAGAATTTGGCACAGACTTGGTTTTCGATTGTGATGTGGCGAACGATGATCAAATCAATGCCGTATTTGCCGACTTGAGCAAATCATGGGATCAGTTAGATGGCCTCGTGCACGCGATTGGTTTTGCGCCACGGGAAGCGATTGCCGGTGATTTTCTCGATGGTTTCTCCCGCGAAGCCTTCAAAGTTGCCCATGACATTTCTGCCTACAGCTTTCCCGCGTTAGCAAAAGCCGCCTTGCCCATGTTGAAGCCCGATTCAGCTTTGCTGACCTTATCGTACTTGGGCGCGATTCGTGCGATTCCCCATTACAACACCATGGGCCTGGCCAAAGCATCGTTAGAAGCCAGCGTGCGCTATTTGGCGGAGAACTTAGGCAAACGCGGTGTGCGCGTGAATGGCATCTCAGCGGGGCCAATTAAGACTTTGGCGGCCAGCGGTATTAAAGACTTTAGCAAATTGCTTGGTTTTGTCGCAGAACATGCACCATTGCGCCGCAACGTTACGATAGAAGAAGTGGGCAATACGGCAGCGTTTTTGCTGTCTAACCTTGCTAGTGGTATTACGGGTGAAATTACCTATGTTGATTGCGGCTTTTCACACGTGATGGGCATTAATCCCGAAACGTTTTAAGAATCTGCGGACTGAAGGCCTTAGGCGCAATGCTGATCATTGCGCCTACTCGCAAGCCGCTGACCTCCTCAGGTGAAGCGGCAACTTCGATAATCTCTTGCCCTACTAACAGCGACAAAACCGCGATCACTTGTTCCTGACGTATCGCCAAAATCTGCGCATGCAATTGCAATTTCCCCGGCTCTTCCGTTTTTAAAAATACTTCACTGGGTGCACCCTGCTTCGCAATACGGCCCCGCTCTAGCACGAAAACGTGTTCTGACAATTTAAAAATTTCACCAAGGTCGTGGCTGACCATCAGCGTGGTTAAACCAAATTCTTGATGCAAAGTCTGTAATTCATCTTGTAGCTTGGCGCGCATGGCGTTGTCCAAGGCTGATAATGGTTCATCAAGCAGCAAGATGCGCGGTCGACGCGCCAGCGCGCGTGCCAACGCCACCCTTTGTTTTTGCCCACCGGATAATTGTTTCGGCAATTGCTTTCGTAAGACACCTAGCTGTGTTATTTCGAGCAAGCGTTGCACGATCGCACTATCATTCTTAGGCACGCCATACGCAATGTTCTCTTCAACCGTGAGATGGGGGAATAACGCAAGATCTTGGAACACCATGCCCACCGCACGTTCTTGCGGCCGCAATTGGATTTTTCTTTGCGTATCCAGCCAAGTCTCGCCAGCCACCATAATTTGTCCGCTATGCGGATGGCTAAGCCCTGCCAATAAGCGCAGCAGCGTTGTTTTACCCGCGCCTGAGGCGCCATACACGCTCGCGAATTGTCCCTGCTTGATTTGCATTTGCACGTTAAGATGCAGTAGGTCATTTGCGCCTTGCAAACGCATTTGCACATCGATGTCGATGAACACGTTGGACTTGATGGCTGCCAATGAATTCGTCATAGGCGCACCAAAGCGCCATTGTGAAAACGCCGCGCCAGATTCACCAGCAAAAGAATCACAAAACTCAACACCACCAAGACCAAAGATTGGAAATGCGCCGCGTCGTAATTGAGCTTCTCTACTTCATCGTAGATGGCGATAGACGCGACTTTGGTAACGCCGGGAATATTCCCACCGATCATCAACACCACACCGAATTCGCCTATCGTATGGGCGAAGCTCAGCACCGTGCCGGTTAACAATGCACCTTTGCAGTTGGGCAGCAACACACGCCACAAGGTGCGTAGGTCTGATTGTCCTAAACAACGCGATGCTTCAATCAGATTGAGTGGCACTTGCTGCAAACCCGCCTGTATCGGCTGCACCATGAAGGGCAAGCTAAAAATCACAGAGCCGATCACCAACCCAGCAAAGCTAAACGCCAAGCGCACGTCAAAGGTATTGGCGAGCCATGCGCCAACGGTAGTTTGCGGGCTCATCAATAGCAGCAAATAAAAACCCAGTACCGACGGTGGCAACACCAGCGGCATGCTGATGACTGTTTCAAAAATGGGTTTAAAGCGACTTTGTGACATCGCTAAAAGACTCGCGATAGGAATGCCTAGTATGAGCAAAATGGCGGTGGTAAATGCCGCCAGTTTTAAGGTCAAGAGCAAGGCTTGCCAATCGTAACCCAGCCACATCATGCTTGTGCCTTTTGGTCGATATATTCGTCCAATGCATGCAAATTCATTTCGTTGGATTTCACTAAACCTTCGATTTGATCACCCACTTTAAGTTGCATGGCTCGCGCTGAACGCGTTGTAATCACTGAGTTGACTGTTTGCCCGCCGTACTGAAGCAAACTAAAACAAACGCGGGTGAGTGCGTCGCCCGGCTCTATCGCAGTGATCACACCTTGCAGGCGATTACGCATACTAATTTCGCCCGTCAAATTTTTTGCCAGCGCGACTTCCATTTCGCTAAACAATAGACGCACCGCTTGATCTTTTTTCCATGTGTTGTCACTGTGCGAAGCATCTAAGCGCATTGCGGTAAGAGTTAATGGTGCTAAGCTTTCTGTCTCTGAGGGAACGGCAGTTTCCGTTAACGCCGCATTTTGGATAAGTACTTCAACAATGGCAACGCTACCCGAGCGCACGATGCCAGTGATGGTTCCCTTTAAGCAGTTCATGGCAAGAGGTAGCCACCACGTTGCAAAATCGCCTGCGCTTTTGGCGAATATAGAAAATCAAAAAATGCTTGCGCCAAGACAGGGTTTTTATCCTGTCCATTCTTCAAAATAACGGCCGCTTGGGCGATGGTTTGATAAGCCTCCTTCGGCAAAGCGAGCCATTGCCCCTTCCCCGCCATGGCTTTTGAAACGACCACAGACTTCGCGGTGAAACCAAAATCGACAACGCCCGCGTGAATGTATTGATTGGTTTGCGCGATACTTTCGCCAAGTACCAAATGTCCCTGCGCGGCGTTTTCCAATTTGTAGTAGCGCAAAACATTAATGGCTTCCCTTCCATACGGCGCAGTGGCGGGGTTGGCGATGGCAATTTTCTCCGCTCGGCCCTCCTTGATGATTTGCTGCCATTGCGTCAAATCGATGTTTTTGGTGGTCCAAAGTACTAATTCGCCGTGTGCATAAATTTTTGGTTGGTTACCAGTGAATTTTTGCCGGAAAAGAAAATCAGGGTATTCCGTATCAGCCGACAAGAAAACATCAAATGGTGCCCCTTGGGTAATTTGCGTCACCAGTTTGCCGGAAGAACCGACGCTTGCAATCGCATCATGTCCGGTTTCTTTTTTAAATTCGGCACTGAGTTCTTCAAACACGAATTGCATGTTGGCCGCAACGGCGACCGATACTGTGCCTGCATGAGTTTGCTGTGCAAACAATAAAAAAAAGAGCGGGAAAAATAGATAAAGTAAGATGCCAGAGGTGCGCTTATGCATTGATATTGCCGCTTTCATGACTATTAAATGCTCCTGAGGAGAAATTGCATGATCCCATATTTTCAGCCGATTGTAGCGCTGGTGTTGCAACTACGGAGCAAACGCGCAATCAGTATTTTGCAATATGCCACGCGCTTGCTGCTTTGCCTGTTCTGCGCGCCCAGCTTTGCCGCAACCCAGCTCTTTTCTCTCCATGCGCCGAACGCCAAGCAAGTGTATTTGGCTGGCGAAATGACCGATTGGGAAGCGGGAAAACGCCCGCTAAGTCAAGACGCCAACGGCACATGGCGTCTTTCTGTTGATTTAGGGCGCGGCCAATGGCTTTACAAATTCATTGTGGATGGTGAGTGGATTACTGACCCCGCAAACCCGCAACATGATTCCGATGGACGCGGTGGCCAACACTCATTTGTTTTTTCTGAAGCGGGCCCTTGGCAAGAAGATGCGAGCATTCCGCACGGACTTGTTGAGTCTTTCCAAGTACCCTCAAAAGCTTGGGGCGCACCGAATAAAGTGCAGGTTTATTTGCCTCCTGGGTTTGTTAAAAATAGCCAATTACCCGTATTGCTGCTACTGCATGGCCGCGGACTTGATGCCGATAATTTCGTCAAGACCGGTTTCATTCACCGCTATATGGATAACTTGATCGCCCAAAAGAAAATCAAGCCCTTCGTCATCGTCATGCCCAGCAGCGGCTCAGTGCCCTATATCGAGCAAAGCGAAATCTTTCTGACCAAAGAGCTACCGCAGTGGCTTGCAGAACAATATGGGTTGCGCCCCGGCCGAGATCAATTCGCGGTCGCTGGTACGTCAATGGGCGGCTTTGGTGCATTCCATTTACCATTTGCCCATACGCAGCAGTTTGGAATGGGCTATGCGCTAAGTGGTTATTTTCCGCCTGAAGAAATTCAAAAGCTTAGAAAGAGATCGGTGCTCGGTTTTCGTTTTTTTATGCGTTGTGGCAGCGAAGATGAGTTAATTCAAAGCAACCGAGATTTGGTAAAAGCATTGCGAGAACAAAATTTACCCCTCTCCTACCGCGAAGACGCAGGCGGCCACAGTTGGCAATACTGGAGCAATCGCATGGAAGAAATGCTGGTCATCACCAGCCAGTTTTTCTCAGAATAACAAGACATTAACCGTCATCAAAAACCAAGGCGATGGCGCGAATTGATCAAAAAACGCGTAATTTCGTGCAGACAGGCAATAAATCCTGTATGATCTTGGTTTTTGCAGTGCAGTAAAAACGCATTGCATGGTCGCATCGTAAGCTAAGCACGCTCCGAGCTTTGGGGCGTAGCAATTTAAAAGCCCTCCCGCCTTGCATGTCTGGAAACACTCATAGACATCATCCCGGCGCAAAGCTTTTGTGCCGAAATTTCATCGTTATACCGTCTCAACAACTGGTTTTCTGTGTTCATTTCGTTTGGTTAGCGCTGTTTTTTGCGCGCCTTGCCGCTGGCATGGCGTTGATTATCAAGGATTAAATTAAATGACATTTGAAACACTAGGCCTACACACTTCACTTCTCCGTGCGATTACTGATAGCGGTTACACAGAACCAACGGCGGTGCAGATTCAAGCTATTCCTGCCGCCATTGCTGGCCGTGATTTGCTGGTTTCTTCGCAAACGGGTTCAGGCAAAACGGCCGCTTTTATGCTTCCTGCATTGCACAAATTTGCTCTTGCGGCAGAAAATTTGAGTGTTGAAGCAGGTAAAACGCCTAACCAAGAACGCCAATCGGCACGTTCACGCGGTGATCGCCCCCGTTTCCAAGCAGCAAAACCAAAAATGTTGGTGTTGACACCGACTCGCGAGTTGGCTTTGCAAGTGACAACCGCAACAGACAAATACAGCGCTTATTCACGTCGCGTGAAAGCGGTTTCCATTTTGGGTGGCATGCCATACCCAAAACAAATGCAATTGTTGTCACGCAACCCAGAAATTCTGGTCGCAACACCAGGCCGCTTAATTGATCACATGGAATCGGGCAAAATCGATTTCTCTGAATTGCAGATTTTGGTGTTAGATGAAGCCGACCGCATGTTAGACATGGGTTTCATCGACGATATCGAAAAAATCGTCGCTGCCACGCCTTCAACACGCCAGACGATGCTTTTCTCCGCCACATTAGATGGCGTAG
>JAIETO010000112.1 GCA_019745005.1 Burkholderiaceae bacterium | reverse complement strand
GGGCTGGCTGTGGGTATTGACGCAGCGAAGTTATTAGAAATTTTTGGCGAAAAATTCTTCAATAGCCGCCAACTTACCAGCACTTTGCTGATTATTCCTGTCATCGGTTTATTAGAAAAATATGGCTTGCGCACGCGTGCGCAGTCGTGGGTAGCGGGTTTTCGTGCCGCGACCACGTCGCGCATACTCATGTTGTACTTTGTGGTGCGCCAAATAAGTGCCACGCTGGGTCTGCTGAGTTTGGGCGGGCACGCGCAAACGGTGCGACCCTTGCTCGCGCCTATGGCAGAAGGCGCAGCGAATAAAGATCACGGTGACTTGCCACCCGAGCTGAATGACCGCATTGCGGCGCACGCTGCCGCTTGCGAAAATGTCGCACTGTTTTTTGGCGAAGATGTGTTTATCGCGTTTGGTGCCGTGTTGCTCATGTCGTCGTTCTTAAAAGAAAATGGCATTGTTGGCATAGAACCTCTTCATATCGGTTTGTGGGGTTTGCCGACCGCCTTTTGCGCCTTACTGATTCATTTGTTCCGTTTGTCGCGGCTTGACGCACGTATTGCGCGAGAGATCCTTGCGTGGCGCGCTGCGCAAGCGGCCATTGCTAAGGCGCTGCAGAAGGAGAAAAACGCATGAGCAGCCTGGTTACGATTGACTTTGTGTTTTATTTGATAGGCGCAATCGTGATGCTGATCGCCGCTTTTAATTTGCGCGACCGCTCCAACCCAAAACGCTTCACAACGGCGATTTTTTGGTTCTTGTTTGCTTGCCCGTTTTTGTTTGGCGATGTCATGTTGCTCGTATTTGGAAAAAACCTCACCTACCAAGTAACCGGCGTTATCGTGCTGCTTTTAAGTTTGATTGCTGGCTTTAATTTTTTAGGCGCAGGTAAATCCGAGCACGCGCTTGCGCAAAATGGCGGCGACGAAATTCAAACGCAAACTGAATTTCGTCGCGCCGAGAAATTAGAGAAAATCACGGCAAGAATTGGCAATAAGATTTTCTTACCTGCACTGGTGATTCCTTTCGTTACCATTTTGTTTTCGCTCTTACTCAAAGACCTGAAGTTAGGTGATAGCTTTGTTTTAGACCAAAAAAATATCAGCCTCACGGCGCTTTGCGTTGCTTGTGTATGCGCTGTGTTTTACGCAAGCGTGCTGACCCGCGAGTCTCCATTAGGTGCAGTGCGTGAAGCGCGGCGTTTAGTTGATGCGATTGGCTGGGCTTTGATATTGCCGCAAATGTTGGCCATGTTGGGAGGCGTCTTTGTAGCGGCGAAGACAGGGCAGTCTATACAAGACTTGGTCGGTCAGTTTATTCAAGCCGATAGTCGTTTGATACTAATCATTACGTATTGTTGTGGCATGGCGGGACTCACCATGTTGATGGGCAATGCCTTTGCTGCGTTCCCCATTATGACGGCGGGAATTGCCTTACCGTTTCTCATCAATCAGCATCATGCCAATCCTGCCGCTTTGGTCGCTATTGGCATGTTGTCTGGCTATTGCGGTACGCTGATGACGCCTATGGCGGCGAATTTTAATATTGTGCCTGCTGCTTTGCTGGAGCTAAAAGACAAGTACTTAGTCATTAAGACGCAAATTCCCACCGCCATTGCGGTTTTGCTTTGCAATATTTTATTGATTCACTTTTTTGTATTTTAAAACCCATGAAACGAATTTTACTCACAGGGTTTGACCCCTTCGGCGGCGAAAAAATTAATCCCTCATGGGAAATCGCCAAGTCGCTAGATGGAATGAAAATAGGTAAGAGCGCGCAAATCATCAGCCGCCAATTGCCCTGCGAGTTTGGTACCTCGCTACATTTGCTTGAGGCAGCTCTACGCGAACTACAACCAAGCATGGTGATCTGTTTAGGGCAAGCGGGGGGCAGGGCAGAAATGAGCTTAGAGCGCATCGCCATCAATCTTGATGATGCGCGTATTCCTGACAATGCTGGCGCGCAGCCTATCGACAACACGATTATTCCTGATGCGCCCGCCGCCTATTTCAGTACATTGCCAATTAAAGCCATGATGCAGTCGTTACAAAAGCAGGGCATACCCGCTGCGATATCGCAAACAGCGGGCACTTACGTTTGCAATCATGTGTTTTTCGGATTGATGCACGTGGCTACGACGCATCAATGCATAGAAAAAGCGGGCTTTGTACACATTCCGTATTTGCCAAGCCAAGCGATTAAATTTCCCCAAGCGCCCAGTATGTCATTTGACGTGATGAGGGCAGGCGTTGTCTGCATGATAGATACGGCACTCAATCGCAAAGAGGATGTGAAGCTCGCGGCGGGCGCTAACCATTAGCCACACCTATTCAGCGCGAAGACGTTTTACTTTTGAGGATTGAGCAAATTGCTTGATGTTGCTAACACTGGCTTTCCTCACATTAGACGACATACTGTGCAAGCTTGTATCGCCATGCAATTGAAACACGCTAACTAAGGCGAGAAGTTCTTCCGCTTGGCGCTGCAATTCGCTCGATGCCGCCGCTGCTTCCTCCACTAAGGCTGCGTTTTGTTGCGTCCCATTATCCATCTCGCTAACGGCAATATTGATTTGATGGATGCCTTGGTTTTGTTCATTACTGGCGACACTGATTTCGCTAATGATGTCGGTAACGTGCTTCACGCTACTGACTATTTCTGACATGGTCGAACCAGCGTCTGCCACAAGCTTCGTACCTATGTCGACGTTCTCAACAGATTCGTTAATCAAGGTTTTTATTTCTTTGGCGGCACTTGCCGAGCGTTGCGCCAGATTGCGTACTTCCGATGCCACCACCGCAAATCCACGACCCTGTTCACCTGCGCGCGCTGCTTCTACGGCGGCATTTAAAGCCAGAATATTGGTTTGAAACGCAATGCTGTCAATTACGCTGATGATATCGACGATCTTGCGCGATGAAGCGTTGATTGCGTGCATCGTGTCGACCACTTGAGAGACCACCGCGCCGCCTTTGATAGCCACATTCGACGCCGAACTGGCAAGCTGATTTGCCTCCCTGGCGTTGTCGGCATTTTGCTTGACTGTGCTCGTCAATTCTTCCATTGACGAAGCGGTTTCTTCTAATGAGCTTGCTTGGTGCTCGGTGCGTGCTGACAAATCTAAATTACCCTCGGCAATTTGGCTCGAAGTTGCAACAATCGTGCGCGTGCTGCCACGTACGCTATTTACGATATTGGTGAGACTGGTATTCATTTCCTTCATCGAATACATCAGACTGGTCTGATCATTCGCTTTCAGAGGAATATCTTGCGTCAAATTTCCAGCCGCAATATTGGACGCAATGTGTGCCACATCAGCCGGATCACCGCCTATCAGATTAACGATACGGCGGCTAATGAACAATCCCGCAAACAGTGCCACGGGGGTCATTACGAGCAGTGCGATGATGCTTAACGAAGACGCAAAGGTTGCCGCATTCAGTGCGGTTTCTCGCGTCAGATCACGTTTTTTAGAAAACAAGTTTGAGGCTTCATTGAGAAGGTTGCTCGCTTCGCGATCTATGCCTTTGACAGCCGTGTCGCCAACTTCGGCCGAAAATTCAGCGTTCTTAAACTTTTCCAACGCATCACGATATTTTTTTCCTAGCGTTTGGTGCGCTTCGATGAACTTATGAATCAGCGCTTTCTCTGCATCCGATGTCGCTCTGGTTTCCATGTCGCTTGCCTCGCGCTGCACGAGGCTTTCTTCTTTAGTAAAAGCGTCCCAGTATTTTGTTAATTGTTCTGGGTTTTTGCCGCGCAAAAGCACGTTTTTCCACTCTTGCACTTGCGTCTTAAATGCAAGGCTGATCTCTTTCATTTGTGTTTCTTGTTTGGCCGCTGGCAGTACTTCATCGCGAAACGTCTTTAAGGAATCATTGAGTTGGAACACGCCAAACGCCGCAGGCAAAATGACAAGTCCGATCACAATTGCAAAAGCAAGTGGCAGTTTTTTACTCAACTTCATGGGCTTAAATGACATAGGTTCTCAGTCGATAATGTGAGGTATTAATACGAGAATTTTCATATACTCCTCATTTTTTATCATTTTTTTATTCATTTTCGCATTAAATTAATGCGCAACAAAAAATTACTGAGGTGAGTATATGAATTTTTATGGATCTGCTGATCTCTTTTTATTCCGTTGTGCGAATAAACGAGGCGCAGAATTTTGCGCAAAATGTTCGTCATTAGGCCAAGGTATTCGACGTTAAGTTTACTTTGGCGGCGCTAGCCATAGAAAGAGAATTTGTGAACAAACGTGAAATTTCTGGGCTTGATTTTGCAATAACAATTTTGCCGTGCAACTGCGTTGAAACCCAGATGAGCGTGCGGTCTACTTTATGCAGCGCGAGTGAAATGGGCGTTTAGAATTTCGCGCTGACAGCGAGGCCAGTGTAATTTTTCACACGCGGCACGTCGCTGTCGTCTTGATAGTGCAAGTCAATTACTGCGTCGTCGCTGATATTTTTGTTCGCAAGCGGTGCGGTAAAACTTGATTCCTTCTCATCGATTTGCAGTGGCAAATTGATTTCACCGTGCTTTAGCGTTGCACTTTGCAAGCCGCGAAAATCAGCAGGAAAACGCAGCGAAATTTTTGAAGTGGTGCAAGGTCCGCCCATTAAGCTGACGAGGTTACGGGCAACGAAAGGAATGTCGTCGTAGTAAACAGCCCAAAATATTTGACATTCGAGACGCAAGTCGCCAAGCCGGCGCTGGTTTGCTTGCAAGCCTGGGCTGCGGATATGCGGCCACCAGCGAAACAGGTTCTTCTTACGATTAATAAGCACTTCGGCATCGTGTTGCTGGGCTTGTTCATCGCGCGGCAAACTGAAGCTGCCATCTTCGGCGATGGGAATCGGCAGACTCATGTCGTTATAGGCCAAGCGTAAGCTCACACCTTGTAGCGCAACCCCTTCATGGCGTGGTCTTAAGATGTATTTATGTGCAGCGTTGGGGGCAAGGGCATGATATTTGTCAAACGCATTTAAGCCCTTTAGCATGGCTCGATAGCGTTTCCAATCCGGGTCTTTGGTGCCACTAATTTCTATGGCTTGTTCCGCTGGTTCTGTGCTTTCCGTTGCCGTGCTTGTTTCTTCTTGCGCCAAGCATTCGCGGGACAACGTGGTCGCAAAAAAGAACGTTGGGATCAATAAAAACTTCAACCATTTCATAGCATAGGTCGATCTACAAGCTTGGTGCTTTCCGCGCTAGCGTGAATTTGGTATTTCTTGAGTTTGTCATAGAGCGTTTTTTTCGGCATGTTTAAGGCAAGTGCCGTTTCTGCGACATTGCCGTCGTGCGTGTCGTAGGTTTTTTGAATCATGTCACGTTCAAACTGATCAATCGCATCAACCAAAGAAAGCACGCTCTTAGGTGCTTGGTTGGTGGCATCGCTAAACTCTAAGCCCAAGACGTAGCGATCAGCAAAATGCGCCAATTCCCTGACATTGCCCGGCCAATCTTGTGCCTGCCAAGTCTGCATTTGTTGTGCGTTCCACGTCGGAAGTGGGCGAGAAAACCTCTGCGCGGCAAACTGAAAAAATTGCGCAAGTAAAACCGGAATATCATCGCGCCTTTCGCGTAATGGCGGCAAAGAAATTTGTACGGCGTTGAGGCGGTAATAGAGATCTGCACGGAACAAACCTTTTTGGCTCAGGGCCAGCAAGTTCTCTTTGGTCGCTGCAATGACGCGGCAGTTAAGCGGAATGATTTGATTACTACCTACCCGTTCAATTTCTCTTTCTTGTAGCACGCGCAGCATCTTGATTTGTAGCGCGATTGGCATGCTCTCGATCTCATCAAGAAAAACAGTGCCCTGATCAGCGAACTCTAATTTTCCTATGCGTTTTTTTTGCGCATTGGTGAAGGCGCCGGCTTCGTGCCCAAAAATTTCACTCTCGAAAATTGCCTCTGGCAAGGCACCGCAATTAATCGCAACGAATGGGCCTTTACAGCCGCTGGCAGCGTGTAAATGGCGCGCCACCACTTCTTTGCCCGTACCGGTTTCGCCATTAATCAGCACGTCAACGGCGACACTGCCCAGCATAGAAATTTGCTTGCGTAATTGTTCAATGCTTAGTGATTGGCCGATGAGTGGCGGTAAATCAGGATGCAAAGTCCACGCAAGTTTTAAGCGGCGATTCTCTATCACGAGTCGCCGTTTCTCATAGGCACGCTTTACGGAAGCAATCAGGCGATCAGAAGAAAATGGCTTTTCAATAAAATCATACGCACCTTGGCGCATGGCTTCCACCGCCATTTCGATGTGCCCATGACCCGTCATCATGATGATAGGGCAGTCTGCATCAAGCTTGACGACTTGCGCAAGCAGGTCGAGGCCGGAGGCATGCGGCAAACGCACGTCGCTGACGATGATGCCGCCAAAGTTGGCGGTAATGTTTGCTAAGGCTTGTTCAGCAGTTGCGAAACCGATTGCCTTAAAGCCGCCCAGCTCCAAGGTTTGTAGCGTCGCAAGGCGCACGGCGTCTTCGTCTTCCACCACGATGACATCAATTCGTGCAATTAAAGTAGTAGCTTGGTTTTCTTTCATGCTTGGTTTTTCGGTAGGTCAGGCTATCGGTAGGGTAAGGATAAACATCGCGCCTAATTCAGTATTATTCTCAGAACGATTTTTTGCAAGCAAACTTCCATTCATGGCTTGTATGATGGAAGAAGAAATTGCCAGCCCCAAACCTAAACCTTTACCGGATTCTTTGGTCGTAAAAAACGGCTCGAACAATTTGGCCGCCACCATGTCGGTCAAGCCTTCACCGCGGTCTTCTATCGTAATCACCGCCTTGTCTTTTTGTTTTTCAAGTTTTACCGTGACGAGCTTTTCATTCGCTTTTTCTGAAGCGTCGAGCGCGTTTTTTAACAGATTAATCAACACTTGCTCGATTCGTACCGCATCACCTTTGATTGATACTTCGTCTTGCACAAAAATATGCAACGCACATTTTTGTGTGTCGAAGTCGTTTTCCAGGAGCTTTGCCGCGCTATAAATGACTTGCGCCAATACAACGTCATCCAGTTCATTGTCCTTGCGCTCGCCAAAGCCTTTGAGTTGCGCAATGATGCTACCCATGCGCGCGCTCGCCGCATTAATCATGCGCAAATTTTCTTGCGCCCTTTGCGGCTCACCGCGTTCTAAGAATGTGGCGGCGTTTTCAGAAAAGGCCCGTATCGCCGTCAGGGGTTGATTAAGCTCATGCGTGACGCCCGCCGCCATCTGACCCAACATAGTGAGTTTTCCCGCTTGCACCAATTCATTTTGCGTCACGCGCAGTAGTTGCTCTGTTTCTTTTAGCTTGGCATATTTCACAGCAATAGATTGGTTTGCTTCGGTGAGTTCCATCGTCCGTTTCGCGATCTCATGCTCCAATTCATCTGCCGCTGCTTGCAAGGCGGCGCGTGCTAAGCCGCGTTCTTCCAACTGCCGCTGGCGCTGCGCAACAATACGCAGCCATAGCCCTAAACACAGCATGATTAGGGCAGCGCCAAGCGCCCAAAGCCCCGCACTTCGATTGATTGCGTTCTGGTTGGGCAACATCAATAAGCGCCAATCCAGTCTGCCGAGCTTGCGACTTATCGCCATCTTGAGTTCTGTTTCACTCGTGCTGGCTAACCGCAAATCTTTTGCAGCAAGCGGGGTGATGACTTGCCCCACGTATTGCAAGCTTTTTTGCATTTCTTGTTGGGCATCAACGTCGAGTATGCCTAAACTTCTGTACTGCCATTCAGAGCGATTACTTAAAAAAATCACGCCCCATTTATCTACGAGCGCAATCGGCTCAACAATGCCGCGCCACGCCGTAGAGAAATCTTTCAGGCTGATTTTGACGGCAAGCACGCCTATGGGTTTTTTATAACCTTGCGCTTTTTTTTCTTGATTTTCTTCAGAGGAAATTGCTGGAAATTGTTGAAGAACAGTCGCACTGTCTTTCGCAAAAGCGGTTGCGTCGTTTGTCGGGTCGTCCTCCGCATACACTGGCTGCGCAATAAAATAACCCGGCTCGGCAGTGGTACTGCCTATGCCATAAAAGCGCCCCGTTCGCCCCTGCATGGCTTCAATGAAGTAAGGGCGGAAACCGAAGTTTTTGTTGATGTAACTTTGTGGTGTATTCCAATTGCTCGTGGCAATGGTTTCGCCATCCTTGTTCATGAGATAAATTGCCGCCACTTTTGCTTGGCTTTGCACGGCGCTAAGAATTTGGTTAAGCCGTTGGCTTGCTTCGCTATTCGGGTGTTGCAAGGCAAGCGCCGTAGATGATTGTACTGAGAGCGAGTAGGGTAGCGATTCGTAACGCTCTAAGATTGACTCAACGTCACCACTCAGAATTTGTAATTGCCGCGTACTTGCATCTACCACGTTTTGCGTTGCCACGCGTGCCCCAACGAAGTAGCTGATGGCAAGCACCGCTGCAAATAAAGTGGCATAAGTAAATATGCGCAGCCGCCTACTAACTTGGCGTAGTTGCCACCAAGCGAGAAGACGGTTCATTTCATTATTAACTTCAGTGTTTTGAGGCGATAGCTATTTGCTGTTTTCATCCGCAACCTCTAGGGCAACTAAAAAGCGAGCGACCATGTTGTACGCCGCAATCACGCCAACCAATTCAACTAATTGCTGCGTGTCGTTCAGACATGCTTTGATTTCGTCGAAACAGGCGTCGCTGACTTGCACTTTTTGCGTCATCTCTTGCGCTAAGGCCAAGGTTGCCTGTTCGACTTGGTTAAACAGAGGCGAATCTTTTTGCAAAAGATATTTAAACTCAAAGCCGCGCAGCGCATCGAGTTGGGTTTGCAAACCACCGTTAATCAAGAACTCTGGCGCATGTTGGTCGTACTCATACTTCGCGCGCGTTAGCACGGCAACGGCGCAAATGGCTAGCTCACGTAGCTTAGGGTCAAGCGTCAGCCCCGTTCGCACTGCACCCAAGAAAGTATTCCACCCCACGGCATAGGGTGGGCTGTTTAACAACATGCGATCAAGGTTAAGCAATTTGCCGCCACGGCGTTTTTTAATTGTGTCAACCACGTCGGCAGGTTGTAGTTGCGCGTCTGGCACGCTGGGGATGCGGGGCGCCATTAGTCCACCGCCGCCATCATTTCGGATTGATGATGCCGTTGCTGCTCCTCCATCACCAATTGTCCGAGTTCACGTTTTAAGGTATTAAATTCAGCCGAAGCCGGATCGCGTAGACGGGGTAAGTCAACCAAAATATCGCGCTTCACGGTACCGGGGCGGTAGGTCATCACAATGATGCGGTCAGCAAGGTAAATCGCTTCTTCAATACTATGCGTGACAAAAATGACGGTTTTGCCCAGCTCCGACCAAATGCGCAAAAGCTCGTCTTGCAGATTGCGCCGGGTTAGCGCATCTAGTGCACCAAAGGGTTCGTCCATCAGCATGATGGGTGAATCCAGTGCCAGCACTCGCGCGATGGCAACACGTTGGCGCATACCGCCCGATAAATCTTTCGGGAAGCGTTGGCGAAACTCAGTCAAACCCAGCTTGTCCAATAATTTACTGACTATCGGCTCAATTGTATTTTTATCGCTGCCCTTAATTTCCAATCCAAAGGCAATGTTTTTTTCAACCGTCATCCAAGGGAACAGCGCATATTCCTGAAAAACCATGCCGCGATCTGGCCCTGGCGCCTGCACGGTTTGTTTGTTCGCGGTAATGCTGCCGCTACTGGGTAAAGAGAAACCAGCAATGGCATTCAACAGAGTTGATTTGCCGCAGCCAGAAGGGCCAAGTAAGCAAACGAATTGACCCTCCGGTATCTCTAAGTTAATACCCTTTAACGCCACCACATCGCGTTCATTGCTCTTAAAGACTTTGTGTACATCGTTAATATGTATTTGTGTCGCGTTCATTTGTGTCGAGTTCATTTAATGTTCCAATCCACGATGCCATCTGAGAAGATAGTTATTGAGCTTGTTCATTGCCAAATCGATTGCCAAACCCAGCATACCGATACTGATCATGCCGGCAATGATTTTGTCCGACCAAAAATACTCACGCGCTTCGAGAATACGAAAACCCAAACCGTTATTGACGGCGATCATTTCGGAGACAATCACAACAATAAATGCGGTGCCGATACCGATGCGCACGCCAGACAAAATATAGGGCACGGCGGCAGGCAACATCACTCGCATAAACATGGTGGTTTGGTTGGCACCCAGATTACGTGCGGCACGAATATAGATACCATCGACATGCCGAACACCCGCAATGGTGTTGATCAACACAGGAAAAAACGCGCCAATTGCAATCAGAAATATCGCAGGCGGGTTGCCCAAGCCAAACCATAAAATCGCCAAAGGAATATAGGCAATCGGCGGAATAGGGCGGAGCACTTGCATCATCGGGTTAAACAATGAATACATGCGCGCGCTGGCACCCATCAACAAACCTAAGGGCAGTGCCAAGCCTGCACCGAGGGCAAAGCCTGAAACCACGCGCACCATACTGGTAAATGAATCGATAATCAGTTCACCAGAAAACACCCATTTAATCCAACTCATATTTGCTTGGTCAAACGGTGTTTGCGGTAAAAGATACTGCACCCATTTATGCGCTACCGCATAAGGCGAGGGCAAAATTTGTGGGTTCACCCATGCCATCTGCGCAGCCACTTGCCACAAGCCGATTAACAGCACGGGCACAATTAAACCGACGCCGATGTCGCGCCATTGAAAACGACTCATTACGTATCCCCTTATTTGATATTGAGCGATTTTTTCGCTTGATCAAGCAAATCGGTTTTTACCCAATCTTTCGCTATTGGCGGCGGCATCATTTTGCCTATGCCATGCTGTGCCATGACATCCGTCGTAGTTTGAATGTGTGCGGCGGTAATGTCGTAGGTGTAGCCCGAATTATCGATGGCATCGTTAAAATCATCGGCGGTAATTTGCCCTTTAAAAATCGTCTGTGTGACGTATTTTTGCGCAATGGCTTTATCGTCAATAAAGGTTTTTGTGGCTTCAACAAAACAACGCATAAATTTTTCTGCCAGAGGGCGGCGCTCTTTGTAAAACTTCTCTGTCATCACCAAAGTGCGAATTGGCGAGCCAATCGGCGTGTCGTAAGGTTTGATGATCTCCACACCAAAATTCTTATTAATCGCCTGTGATGATTGCGGTTCGGTTTGCATGATTGCATCAACGTTCTTGCCGAGCAGCGCTTGGTTTAGGTCGGGGTAAGACAAGTAAATAATTTGCACGTCTTTGCCCGGTACGTCGGCAGAACTCAAACCATTTTGAGACAACTCTGCCGCCAACAAAACTTCTTGTATGCTACCGCGCGTTACGCCGACTTTTTTGCCCTTGAGATCTTTTACTGTTTTAATGCCCAAATCAGGGCGCGCCACCAAGCGTGCGCCACCCTTTGCAAATCCCGCCACAATGTAAATCGGCACACCTTTCGCACGACCAGAAATTGCCGCCTCAGAAGCCGTCGCACCCACATCAAGTTCGCCCGCAATCATCGCTTGCATAATATCCAGCCCCTTAGCAAACGTGCTTTCTTGCACGGTAATGCCACATTTCGGCGCGATCTCTTTAATGTAGGACACGGCCGCAAAATGAGCGAGCTTCAAATTGCCAAGGCGGATCACATCGTCTGCAGCGTGGGCGGTGAAGGCCGAAAACGCGAGCGTAATGGCACAAAGCGAGGTAAAAATTTTAGTCATGGTGTCTCCTAGTTTTTAGGTGGATTTACAAATGCGAATACGTCAGTTTGTGAATAAGGTCAATCACAGACTCGCACCCAATTTGATTTTTTATTTTTCTTCACGAACGCAATTCATAAACAACATTGAAGTCAGATGCATGATTTATTTGAAGCCAAACCGTACTCAACCTCAACGTATTCCGCGCAAGGAAGAAACTGATGCTTGCTTCTATCGTATAGCAAACAGTGTGCCCAATCATGCTTTTGTGGCGTAAAAGGCTAAGTGCTTGATTTCATTCGAAGCGAGGTTTTTTATGCTGCGCTGCAAGGTGCGGCTTGTCGGAATTCGATTTGAATTGAGTCTGAGGTTTCGGAAAATTGGAGAGTGCTGGTTAGATTTCGTTACTTCATTTGGGATATTTTTTTCTTCTTTCGACCAACTACAAATTCAGAAATTACGATCCAATTTCACCGGTTACTTATTTACACCACTTTATCGATACTGCCATTTTTTTGTAGAAACTTTGCCTTTTTGCGCCTTTGAAATATTGCATGTAAATAAATTACTGGTGCCAGTATATGAAAGCTTCAAATGCAACCTATAGAGTTTTTTGAGAAATCGTTCACGGTGAAAGCAAACTAGCTTTCTTTGGATATTAAATTCGCTTACGAAATGCTTCAGAGTCGATTTGTGAGACTTTACGGTGGTGTCATTAGTTCATTTGACCGTGATTTCATATTCAATATCTTGAAGCATACGGCCAAGCGGATTTCCCGCTGCGTTATAGCCCCCGCCAAACTTTACAGTGTGCTTACCTTTCGACAGCGGTTTAAGCAAAACCCAATATCCATCTGACGCCGATGGATATGCATTATAGGGATTTAAGGATCTATCGACCTTCGCGAAAATATCAAAGCACTCTTCGGTTCTGGCTCTAAATTGCCGGACATTTTCTAACTGAACGCCATCAATTTCGACAAACAAATTGATCGCGTTGTTGTTGTTCGATGAAGCGTTTATTTTGGCTTGTTCGCATGTGTAATTTTCGCTTCCTTGTCTTGGCCAATATGCCATATTTATTACCGGGAAAAATACGTATTTATTTGAAGGAATTTCGCAACGCCTAGAAATTTTGGACGAGCCAAATCCGCCAGCGAGAAACCATACATTTCCATTCTGCCCGACGCCGCAATTAATCCCGGATTTGTCGCGCACAGGATTTATTTCATCATTCGTTGAAAACGCCCACTGCCACCAAGTCGCGGACAAATCAGCCTTCGTTTTTCCATTCAGCACATAGTCAGGCGGGAGCACCTCGATAGGCTGCTTAGCGTTGGAAAAATTTCCATAAAATATAGCGATTAAAATTAACAAAGCTTTTAGCATATTTATCTTCTATTAAAAAATATTTTTAGGACTTACGAATTAATGAACTGATTTAAACTCGTGCAATTTGCCGCGCTGGCCTCTGGAAGCCAATCGTTAGCATTTAATTCTTTTGAATTGAGCGCACTGATCGATTTGCGATATTGAATTTTATCTCCAACCAGACAGGCGTAGCTTGCAAATAGATTTTTAAATTTTGGATCTGGATAGCGTTTTATCAGGTCGTTGAAGCTGTTTTTCAGCTCGTTCCAATGCAGCCTAATCTCGTTGACGGGTACTGGATTCTTTATTTGCATACTGATGTAAAGACGTGCGTAAAGCGACCTACCTTCGGTGTCGAACTGTTTATTCGTCCAGGCCGCGATAAATGTGTCGACCGTCTGCCAATCACCACCCCATTTGGGAACTAATCGGGTTAGGCGAAGTTCGTACAGATCGTAGTATTGGGGCCACTTAAGTGCAGCGGCTACTAATACGTCGTTTGCATTACTCTTGGTTTCTTCGGAGTCTTGCGCAATTGCTAAAAGTAGATGATGCCAAAGCGGTGTACCTTTGAGCGACGCAGAACTTTCTAACAAGACTTTTTCTGCTTGTAGCAAATTTGTATTAAATGCTTGCCATGATTTATTGGTGACATTGTTGGAGAAACCATTCCCACGAGCGTTCCAAGCGAGTGCATACCAATATCGACTTTCAGCAAAGTCAGTGTAAGGAGAAAGTGGAACTTGGCCACGCCATCGTCTTATTCGCTCTATTTCATTGATATCTACCCCAGGCGCCGGCATTTGCTGCCGAAATGCCCAATATACGGCACTCGCTTTCGGTTTTCCTGATGAAAATTTTTCAGTACTAAAAACAAGCGCATTAATCGCTTCTTCTAAGCTAGAAAATTGCTCCGATTGATAAAGCACTTGAATTTGACGCGACGTCTCATCGAACGAATTGATGCTTGCTATGTCGGATTTTGCGTCAGCAAAGGTCGCAAAAAAAAACAACTTAAGAATTACGACTAGTCGAGCGCAATGTACAAAATTTGTATACTGTTTCACCATTTTTCTCTCCCGTTCAGACAGCATTAGTTATGCTGCGTATTATCTTCGCAAATTAGAGAAAAGTTAATTTTTATAATTTTTTGCGGCGACAAATCTATCCACGCTTGTTTGTGGACACAACAAATTAAAATGAATAAACGATTCGAATAATACGAAAAGTCTCGTTACATGTAATACCGGCCTTTTTCGGGAGCCAATAATGTTTTTTCAGAATTTGGGTAAATAATACATTTTTGCGATCGTGTAATGCTCAGAAGATGGTCGGAACGCTGTAGTTAATCGATACGCAAGAAACTTCCTACAGTTGCCGTAAGCAATAACGAATGTTTCTTCGTGAGAGCGATCGAAATGCAGCCTAAATCCCTGCACCGCAACCTCAAAAGAACCGACAATAGCGGCTAACTCACTTGCAACGCTCTTCTGGAACCCTCATGGAAATCAAGGTCAACTTTCTCGATAAACTTCGCCTCGAAGCTAAGTTTGACGACTTCACGGTCATCGCTGATCAACCAATTCGCTACAAAGGCGATGGCTCTGCGCCGGGGCCTTTTGATTATTTTTTGGCCTCATCGGCGTTGTGTGCGGCGTATTTTGTAAAGTTGTACTGCAATACGCGCAATATTTCGACTGAGAATATCCGGCTCTCGCAGAACAACATCGTTGACCCAGAAAACCGTTATCAACAGATCTTCAAGATACAAGTAGAGTTGCCTGCGGATATATCTGACAAAGACCGTCAAGGCATTTTGCGCTCTATTGAACGTTGCACGGTCAAAAAAGTCGTGCAGGCGGGGCCTGAGTTTGTGATTGAAGAAGTTGATAATTTAGATGCCGATGCTCAGGCCTTACTAAGCTTAAATCCAGCGACAGATGCCGCGACCTATATTGTCGGTAAAGACCTGCCTTTGGAGCAAACCATCGCCAATATGTCGCGTCTTCTAGCGGGCTTGGGCATCAAAATTGAGATCGCTTCGTGGCGCAATATCATTCCCAATGTGTGGTCACTGCATATTCGCGATGCGCATTCGCCCATGTGTTTTACCAACGGCAAGGGCGCGACCAAAGAAAGCGCTTTGGCGTCAGCTTTGGGCGAATACATTGAGCGGCTAAGCTGCAATCATTTTTATGCGGGTTCGTTCTGGGGCGAAGATCTTGCCAATGCCGCGTTTGTGCATTACCCCAACGAGCGTTGGTTCAAGCCGGGCAAAAAAGACGCGCTACCGAAAGAAATCTTGGATGAGCATTGCCGCTCGATTTACAACCCTGATGCGGAATTGCGTGGGTCGCATTTAATCGACACCAACTCCGGCAATTTGGCGCGTGGCATTTGTTCGCTGCCGTATGTGCGGCAATCGGATTGCGAAGTTGTGTACTTCCCTGTGAATCTGATTGAAAACCTTTTTGCCAGCAACGGCATGAGTGCAGGTAATACGCTGGCAGAAGCGCAGGTGCAATGCTTGTCTGAAATTTTTGAACGTGCTGTCAAGCGCGAAATCATCGAAAGCGAAATCGCCTTGCCCGATGTGCCGCAAGACGTGCTGGCAAAATACCCAAGCATCGTGGCAGGTATTCAATGCTTGGAAGAGCAGGGCTTTCCCGTGCTGGTAAAAGACGCCTCATTCGGTGGCAAATTCCCAGTCATGTGCGTGACCTTGATGAACCCACGCACAGGCGGCGTGTTCGCCTCGTTTGGCGCGCACCCAAGTTTAGAAGTGGCGCTAGAACGCAGCCTCACAGAGCTATTGCAAGGCCGTAGTTTTGAAGGCTTGAACGACTTACCGCAACCCACTTTCGTCTCCAACGCCGTTACCGAACCAAACAACTTTGTCGAACATTTTATTGATTCCAGCGGCGTCGTCTCGTGGCGCTTTTTCAGCGCCAAGGCAGATTACGAATTTGTGGAGTGGGATTTCACCAGCCAAGGAAAAAACTCCAACGCAGACGAAGCCGCCACCTTGTTTGGCCTACTCAAAGACATGGGCAAAGAAGTCTACATGGCAGTCTACGACCAACTGGGCGCCACCGCCTGCCGCATCTTGGTGCCAGGCTATTCGGAAGTTTACCCAGTCGAAGATTTGATTTGGGACAACACCAACAAAGCCCTGTTATTCCGCAGCGATATTTTGAATTTGCATCAATTGGACGATGAGGCACTTCAATCACTGCTAGAGCGGCTAGAGAACAACGAGCTAGACGACTACAGCGACATCGCCACCTTAATCGGCATCGAGTTCGACGAAAACACCATCTGGGGTCAGCTCACAGTGCTAGAGCTAAAACTACTGATTAACTTAGCCCTAAAAGATTTCGAAGAAGCCCACGAACTTGTCGGCGCGTTTTTGCACTACAACGACAATACGGTAGAACGCGGCTTGTTCTATCAAGCCTTAAACGTGGTGCTAGAAGTAACGCTAGATGACGACCTAGCGCTAGAAGACTACGAAACCAATTTCCGCCGCATGTACGGCAACCAGCGCATGGATGCGGTGCTAGGCTCAGTGAACGGCAGCGTGCGCTTCTTTGGTTTAACGCCGACAAGCATGAAGCTGGAAGGATTAGATCGGCATCAGCGTTTGATTGATAGTTATCGGAAGTTGCATTTGGCGCGGGGTAAAATTACTACAGGTAAACAAGCAACAAAGTAGCGCGGTGCAAGCCGCCGCCCTCAATACACTATGTCAGCTTCGCTACCACTTATGGGAATTTTCGACGAGCATGAAGAACACGCAATATTTCAATGTGCTCTTTTTTGATGCGATAGTAAACCACGTAATTCTCATAAATAACTAACTCTCGAGTCAACGGCACCAGACCAGCGCGGCCAAGCATGGGATAATTTTTAAGGTTCGCAATTTGATCAAGCGCATCCAGCAAAAATTTTTTGGATGCGCTGGATTTGTCTTCGGCGATGTGGACGAGGATTTTTTCAAAATTTTGAGCAGCCCTTTTAGTCCACTTAATTTGCATATTTGGCGAAGATTGCTTTCATCTCGGCATCGGTCGCAAATTCACCTCTATCGGCTTCTTCGATCCCTGCTTTCACCTCTGCAATTTGCCAATTCTGTTGATCGATATATGCCTCAAGTGCCTCAACAGCCAGAAAACTTTTGGTGCGTCCAGTCGCTTTTGTGAGCGCGTCTAATTGAGCGGCAAGCTCTTTGGGAAGTCGAACATTAAGTGGCTTTTCGGCGGTTGTGTTGTTCATGATTGCCTCTCAGTGAGCGAGATTGAGGATTTAACTCTTTGTATTACGCGTTCATTCTATGTGTTACATGCGCCATGTCAAGTTAGTGTTTTACTATGCGTTAAGGACAAAAGTTGGTTTCTTAAGATGACCAACTATGTAAATTGCATTTGACTTGTGCAAAGAATGCCTCAGAGTCCGATTGATGGACACGATCCGGAGTCTCAAATGACACATATCCTACTTGTGTAAAACTCCAAGTCCTACTAAAATAAAACTTATTGTACGTAGGAGGTAACATGTTACAAACTTTAAGACGCGCTGGCGGCTCTCTCGTCATGACGGTGCCCAAAGCATTTATTGAGCAAAATCATCTGCAAGACGGCTCACAGGTTGAACTTTCTTTGGAAGGCTCTCGCATGACAATCGAAGCGCCTACTAAGCGCCGATACAAGCTGGAAGACTTATTGGCGGAAATGCCGGAAGGCAAACTACCAAAGGTTGAAGGATGGGACAACACGCCAGCAGTAGGATTGGAAGTGCTCTAATGGCAGCATATGTTCCTAATCGCGGCGACATCGTCCACCTGCAATTTGACCCAGCATCTGGGCACGAAATGAAGGGCAATCATTTTGGACTGGTAATCAGCCAAAAAGCGTTTAATCAACGCGGGTTAGCGATGATATGCCCGATTTCACAAGGCGCTGCTGATATCGCAAGAACGCACGGTACGGTTGTGACGCTGATGGGCTTGGGGTTGAGCACACAAGGCGCTGTGCATTGCCATCAAATGAAGTCACTGGACTGGAAGATTCGCAAGGCGAAGTTCAAAGAAAAGGTGCCGCTTGAGATTGTTGATGATATTGCTGCACGTATTGAGGCGATTATTTTTGAGTGATGTGGGATGGGTGAAGCCTGCGCCGCAGGAAATTTGCGCGCCTTGTTGGTCGAGTTTTATTAGCTTCAAAACGCGAATAGTTCAATTTGATATAGATTGTTAAGAGTTTTGAAGCGTAAGTTGTGCCTGCCATTTTCAACTAAGGCGTGATTTAGATAACGCTATAACCAAAGCATTACAAAACGTGCCAAAGTGGTCTAAGGAATCTTAATCATTCTGAGCTTCAGTAGTCGATATGGATAGCGTGAAACAAAACTTGCGTTTGGTTTTGGTGACCGCATCGAAATATCCGCCAACGCGCCGTTCAAAAGACCTACGGTGACGTTGCATGCGGTGACAAAAGAGCCAAGTTGATGCTCGCCTTTTGCAACTCGAGTTCTAACTGCCGATGGCTTCCACTCCAACATACGAGCGCTCAAAGATTGTGCGAACTTCTTCTTCCCGCCAAAGGGAAACCAAACACCGTAGTCGTGTCGATAATTCAAATTATTGCGAACCATCGAAAGCCATGCACCGTTCACCTTTCCGTCATGACACAAATTTGTTTGCAAGTCTTTTAGCTCTTCCAATGCTTCCGAAGCGGCCGTCGAACCAGAGTATTTGACTAAGATTTCGTTTTCTGCTGCGCGAAGGAGAGTCAAAAAATGCTGCCACATTTCCTCATGCGAACCGCCCCTGCCACCAACTTTTGTCAGTCGTAGTTGTTCTGGGGTATGGCGATCGCTGCTTACAAGATAAAGTGCTGGCGAGATATTAGGAGATACACCTAGGTAACACCCACCTACCGAATTCATAATGTTGGCTGTTTTTTGAGAAATCATTGTTAGCGCCTTGCCAGATACGCGTAATAGCGCATGCGCAGCATAAAATGACGCGTAGTAGTACCTAATTAGACCCCAACTCAGAGCACTTGGGCTGTGCGGAGCCGCTTCGGTGTCGAGCAGGGATTCAAAGGTGGCGCACGCGAAGCGTGCGATTTCACTCGCAAACGCTTCCGCAAGGGTGTTAGACGACAACGATGTTTGCAATACTGCGCCACCCACTCCAGCATCGAGCCAAGTGTAAGCGCCTTCTGCAAGCCATCCATCTATTCCGGTTGAAGAATCATATTCTACTTTTTGGATATTCTTAATCCAACGGTGTCTTAGGTATTCTGAAAAGTAAGAGCTAAGATCCGTCATACTTATCCAATAAGAAACCCTGTTTTAAAAGCCTTCTGCATGTCGCTAGCGAGTTCCTTATGCGACTTTGGCGGCGCCTTAAATTTTACTGCTTTAATTTTTTCAAAAAGCGGATTTAAGACGTCGACAAAATTGTGTTCGGCAAAAGTTGTTCCGGATCTGTCAACGACTCGTTGCGCTACATCCGGAAATATTTCGAAGAACGCTCGAAAGACAGTGGGTGAGATAAGTGCTTCACGAGCACCGATCAGAATCAATCCCTTATTTACTGCCTTCAGATAGCTGTTGATTGCCGGATAAATAGTGGAGCTGGATTGACTAACAAATACGCTTAAAATTGGTCTTACTGCAGCATTGAAGGTCACCCTCGAAATCTTCCCTTTTGCCTTTGCGGCAGAACTTGTCAGGCCGAGCAAGGGGCTATCATTATCCTCACCAAACGCGTCAAAGAGTTCGCGCAAAAGTCCTTCTTCGTCACTTTCAAGGTCAGCCAGCTTCTTGAGATCGAGTAAAAGTTCGCTCGGGACAGGGCGCTGTTTTGTATTTACGTCGATGAACAAACGGGATTCCTGCTGCTTGGTTAAACCGTTATAAATTACAACTGGCACACGAAGTTTGGTGCGTGCCTTTGAGAATCCAAACACACGATGCTGTCCATCGATGATCAGGAACGCGTGAGGATCGTATGTGAATTCGATTGTTTTACCACCACCCACAAATTGAAAATTCGCTTGAAGTTGAGCAGATAAGATTATCGAACTTGGGATTGTGCCGAAGCCTAAATCCATATAGTCAGCGATTTCTTGAGCTCGCTTTTCATCTAAGACTCGCTGAAAACCTAACATTGGATCTTCATCGCGACTTGTTGCGAAGCAGCAGTTCGCTAAAATGTCGGACGGCATAGTCAACGTGTAGAATTTTGTATCTCCTTGTGTGACTAAACTTGTCGAAAATCGAAGCCTATCGCCTATTGCTACTTCTGCAGCCTCTTCGCCATGCTTAATTCGTTTAATAGCCATTACTTTCCCTTTCTGATCGGGTCGCCGTGTTAATTGACGTAATCAATCTATAAAAACTGCGTATCTCTATCATTAGGCACTATAACTCGAAAGCAAGGGTTGTTCTAACAGATCATCCCTCAATGGGTAAGCAATGTTCAAAATCGATACCACCCGTTCAATTTACCCTTCGGGGGAAAGCAACAATATCTCAAAGTTCAGTTCCTAGGACGGCACTTCATCAATTAAATCCTCTTTTTGAACGGGCATGCAGTCCGCCAAATACACATTCAGGGGACGGTCAAGTGCAAGGCGCGCCTCAAGTTGTTTGAGTAGCTCTCGCAAACCTTTTGCAAGCGGTGTGTGAAGCTGAAATTGATGTGCCGTTGGCATGTTTATTTCCTCGCCAATTGCTGGCTCAACGCATCGCGTAGGCGCGGAAGGCCTGATACCCAGCCGTTTCTTACCACCTCAGCAGAAGCTAATTGTTCATTCGGGTTTGCCGCGAAATAACGGTTGCTTGCTTGCATGAGGTTTGTAGCCTGCTGAGGAAATTGCGAGCGAATTACAGCCGCTGCCAAGCGAAACACGTTGGCTTCACATTGATCTTGCGCGACTCTACCGGCCTCTCTAGCGACAGTGACACATCGTAATAAAAGTGCGGCTTCTAATTCTCTGGCAGTCATACCGTTCTATTCCGACTTCTTAAAAGGCTTGCAGTAATTAAATCGAACCCATTTAGTTAAAGCGTCTTTGAATAAGAACATTTAACGTGGTCGTATCGATCTTACTAAGACGCACTCAATTGCGCCGTTAAGTTTAAACCTAAAGCATTCATATTTGCTTAGGCCGTTTTGAGCGTTAGGTTTGCCATTGCAATGAACGAGCAAGAAAGCGCACACCTGTTAATACTGTTTCGCCAGTAATATTTTCAGGCATTTGCTTTGCATGTGCTGGGACGCGCAGTGCATGCGGGACCTAGTTCACGGCATTGGTTTCAAACGCTTCCGCCATGGCGTGTGAAATTGCTTCGTCTGTCAAAAAATCTTCTGCGGGTTCAAGGCTTTACTTCGCAGCCTTACCAACCCCAGCATAAAGATCAATAATCGTACTAATCGCATCGCTACAAACATGACAAAAGCGTTCGCTACGATCAAACATGATGCATTGCATTTCGGGGCGGTAATAGCCTTTGGCTTCGTAGTTCGCGCCTTCAAACGCGCCGATGACGTGCTGGTTTGGGGCTTTTGAAAATAGCTCCGTGTTGTATTGCAGGTCTTGCTTAAATAACGCGCTCATTTCCGATTCTGGTCGGTTTGCTGCACGAATTGCGGCGCGCTTTTTTTGATATTCGCGGGAATGTTCCTCGTACACGTCTTTTGGCCACGGCGTTGGCAGCGCGGTGCCTGCGGCGACTTTACTTTTCCATTTTAGATTTGCTGGGTCGAGCAGTGCTGTCACGTTTGGTTCCCAAGGTTCTTGCCGCGTTGCGCTGGATTGGTAGGCGACGGGCGATGTGTAATATTCGTCCGCCAAACCTGCAAAGTGGTGGCCAAATTCATGCACAAACAGGTAATTGGCCCAATCGTTGCTGGCTGCTGCCGTACTAAATTGGCCGAAAATGCCGCCACCACCGTAGGTTTCGTTGTTGACTAAAATTTCGATAAATTCATAGGGTGCATGTTGGGCGATTTCGCGCAAGGCGCGGTTGTCTGTGGTGAGGATGTAGCGTTCGCTGCCGAAAATGTCGTAGCGTGCGCCTAATGGTGATGGGTGGTACACGCCGGTGGATGGGCGCGATACGCCAGACTTTGCCGTGGGCACGGCCATCGCCCAGACATTGAAATCTTTAGCGAGTTCACGAAATGGCGATACCTGAAACAAATGATCGGACAACTTGCGTGCGTCGCGTTCAAACTTTTTCATGTCCGCCTTGGTGTAGCCGTCTCCAATGATCAGCAGGTCAACCTTTTGTTCTGAAGGGCCACTGACGCGAATGGGGATAACTTTGGTGGGGGCAGGGGCTTGATGCCGCACGACGTCTTGCGCGTCGGTATCGACGGTCACATTCCAGACTTCAACAAATTTGTTCTTGTCGTCACGCTTTAAGATGCGCACGCGCACAGGTTTCTCTGGTTTAGGAAAACGCACCGATTCTTGGAATGCGCGTTGCAGCTTGCTCGCTTCTTCGGTGCTACTCCATTCACCAAAAATTGTTGAGAAGCCGCGTGAATACAAGAGTTCACCGGATTGCGCATCTAAAATTTCAAACTTGTTCACGCCACGGTCGCTGTCGTCAATATTGCGCGAGAGCTTGCCGGGCCAAGGTAAAGGCTCTATCACTACGCGTTCAATGGCGTAGTGTTCAGAGCTTGCGTTTCCTGAATGAACATAATCAACACGCACTGTGGCTGGTGTTGCGGCATGGGTAATGCTTGTACCTGTAAACATTAGAACCAATGCGGCGATAAAAGAGGTAAGGGCGTTCTTAAGCACGATGTCTCCGTGAAGTGTGAGTTTTTTTAGAAGATAAACCGTAATGCTTGAGGTAACAAGGTATTTTGATTATTTGATGCTGCATTGTGGCGCGCTGGGAGGAGAGGGCAAATTGGTTTGTTGAAGCGCAAATAAAAATGAACGCGAATTCTGCCAACAAGGTTCGTTCTAACACTGTATACATTTACACAAACTATTGAGCGCACTTGGAACCACTAATTGCCCACATTTGCGGGCGGATTTTTTGAAGCGCCGCTGTTAAACGAATTAGCGCTGGTAATTGGGTGCACAACGCAAGCAATCCTGAAGGCCTCTGCGCTGCGGCTTAGAGTGAAATAAGCGATTAATGCGCTCCCTTTCGAGTAAACTTTTTTGCTTTATGCCCACGCAATTCGTTAAAGTGTCGAGGGTAAGCGGTTCACACCCCTTGATTAAAAACGAGCGACGAACATGGAATTAATCGGAAAACAGCATTACGTTCTGCCAGAGGGCAAAATTTATCTGAATTGGGCAGCGAGTTGCCCAGCGCTGGCGGATACTTCTGCATTTTTTGAATATCGAAAAATGAAGAGTCTTAATCGCGAAAAAAACGCGTATTACGATTTTCTTGATGATGAAGTGAGAAGCTTGGTTGGCCGTTTGTTTCAGTGCGAATCGTCGCGCGTTTTTATCGCAGCCAACGCCACCTCTGCCTTACTCGACGTGCTTGATCGGTGGCTTCTTCGTCATCCGAATAGCACGATCATCAAGACGCGGCAAAGTTATCCTTCATTAGTTCTTGCGGGGCAAGCCGTTCAAACACATTGGGTGCACGCGACCGATGCGGGCTATCTTGAAGCGATTGCCGCTTGCTCAGGCACAGGCATAGTGTTAATCGAAGGATGTGACTATCTTTCTGGGCGACGGTATGACATCAACGCCATTCAAGCCGCTGCGGCAAGCAAAGGCTTGAGTGTTATTTTGGATGCCAGTCAATGGCCTGCGCCAAATTTGCATTTGCAAGAAAACATGGCGATTATTTTTGCCGGACACAAGTGGGCGGGTGGCCCAAACGGCATAGCGATCGGCATGATTCCCGAAAGTTTTCCGCTAGATGGCCGCTCAGGAACGGAGTCATTGAACCGTGGTTGGCGCCTACCATTGGATACATTTTCGTTTAAACCTACGGCCGCGCGCCTAGATGCAGGAGGTGGTGGCAATCCTTATCTTAACCTCGCCTTGCTGCACCAAAGTTTGTCCTTGCTGGCGTCGGTCGGGCGCGCAGCAGTTGAAAACCATGTCGTCGAATTGGCGACCTCGCTGCGGTCAAAGCTTAGCCACCTTAACGTCCAACTTTTACCGGCAAATCGCGCGAGCATGGTTTGCTTCCAGATGCCATTTGCCGATTTTGGTAGCGCTGCAGAAGATCACGGATTGATCCTTACATCAGGCTTGGGGCGAGTGCGTCTTTCCCCCGCTCCTTTTAGCTCTGAAAAAGATGTTGACGACGCAGTTGCAATTATTGAGCGGATGATTTCGTAGAAGCTGTTGCCACGGCGTTCAAGCTTTTATTTCACGCTCAATAGCTCAATATCAAACACCAAATGCGTATTCGGTGGAATTGAGCCCGAACCCGCCGTGCTGTAGCCCAAGTAGCTTGGAATCATCAGCGTGCGTTTTCCGCCAACCTTCATGCCTACAACGCCTAAGTCCCAACCTTTAATGACTTGTCGGGCACCGACTTGAAAAGAAAACGGTGAGCCAGATGTGCGTGAGCTATCAAATTTAGCGCCATGCAAATTCGGTGCTTTCGGGTCATATAGCCATCCCGTGTAGTGCACTTCAACTTGTGAGCCGTACACCGCTTCCGCGCCTGTGCCGACTTCTGTATCAATTTTCCCTAGTGCAGTGATGTGCAATGGGGCGGGCGAATTTGGTGCTGGTGTCGAGGAAGCGGGCGTTGCTGGCGCGGTTTGGGCATGCAACAGCGAAGAGAAGCTAATGGCAATAATTGCGAACGCGAGATGAAACTTCATTTCGATAACCTCAAAGTAAAAATCAGCATGATATTGCATTCGCGTCACTACCAAGCAAATCTGGATTAAAAACTTGAGCCAGTGAGCACCCTGAGTTGGTTTGTCCATTTGTCGGAGTTCGACGAAGTTTTCAAGAATCTTCTATAATTTCAGGAATTCGTGAAATTACAGTAATTTATTGAAAGACAAATTATGGAGTCCTTGAGCCCCTTAAGCCCGCTTAGTCAGCGCTTTATCCTTCATTTTGGCGAGATGGGTAGTCGTTGGGGTATTAACCGCACAGTGGGGCAGATGTATGCTTTGCTGTATGTGTTGGGCAAGCCCCTAAATGCGGACGAAATTGCTGAGTTGTTGGCTTTCTCCCGCTCAAACGTAAGTATGGGCTTGAAAGAATTACAGGCGTGGCGTCTTGTCAAATTGATGCACAAGCCAGGCGATAGGCGTGATTACTTCGAGCCGCCAAAAGACATCTGGGAGATTTTTAAAGCATTATTAGAAGAGCGGCGTCGGCGCGAAATCGAACCAACTCTATCAATGTTGCGTGATGCACTGCTAGAAAGCCCCGCGTCAGAGGAAGACCGCTTGGCACAAGAGCGCATGCGCGAGATGTACCAACTGATAGAACTTTCTAGCTCTTGGTTTGATGACGTGCAAAGGCTATCGCCTGAGACTTTGGCATCGTTGATGAAAATGGGCTCCGGCGTGGGCAAGTTATTAGATTTTCGCGATACGTTTCGATTCGGCGGCAAAGAGAAAACCAGTAACGTGACGAAACGCGCGGCTAAAAAAGCATCGTAATGACTATTTTTTCGACCAACAAATTATTTAAAAAGACGCGGCATACAGGACTGCCGCTTTGGGTCGAAATTAGTCTTATTTTGTTGGTGAAAATTGCTTTTCTATTTGGGCTATGGAAGTTCTTCTTTTCGCATCCACAAACCAAGCATATGAGCCTACCAAAACCTGTGGTTGAGGAGCATTTTTTATCTGCGCAGCCTGCGACAAGCAAGGCCAATGCGCTGCAGGCGAATAATCAAACGCTGAACACAGAATCGCAAAAAAAATCGCAGCAAGCTGCTGAAACGAATACCGCCACGCCCACAAAACCCGCCGCTGTTATTAATGAAGCGGCGTCGTCAAAGAACATAAAGTCAAATTGAGGAAACCAAATGGCTCCCATAGAAGAAGTTGTCAATTTATCGCGCCTGCAGTTCGCCGCCACGGCGATGTATCACTTTTTGTTTGTACCGCTCACGCTAGGTTTATCGTGGATTTTGGTCATCATGGAATCGGTATATGTGATGACGGGGCGGGAAATTTATCGCGATATGACCAAGTTTTGGGGCAAGCTTTTTGCAATTAATTTTGCCATGGGCGTAACCACAGGCATTACGTTGGAGTTTCAATTCGGAACAAATTGGTCGTACTACTCGCATTACGTGGGCGATATCTTCGGTACGCCCTTAGCGATTGAAGGCTTGATGGCGTTTTTCTTGGAATCGAGCTTCGTCGGCTTGATGTTTTTCGGCTGGAATAAATTATCCAAACCTGCCCATTTAGGCGTGACATTTTTGGTGGCTCTGGGCTCAAATCTCTCCGCCTTGTGGATTTTAATTGCCAACGGTTGGATGAATAACCCAGTCGGCGCCGAGTTTAATTACGAAACCATGCGCATGGAATTAGTCAGTATTGCTGACGTGATTTTTAATCCGGTGGCCCAAGTCAAATTTGTGCATACGGTGGCATCGGGCTATGTCGCGGCATCGCTGTTTGTGCTGGGCGTGTCTTCGTACTATTTGCTTAAAGTGCGTGATACCGCATTTGCCATTCGCTCGTTTGCGATTGCTGCGGCGTTTGGATTGGCATCGACTTTATCTGTGATCGTGCTAGGCGATGAGTCTGGCTATACAGCGGGTGAAGTCAACAAAGTGAAGCTCGCGGCAATCGAAGCAGAATGGCATACCGAGCCAGCGCCGGCAGCCTTCACGGTAATTGGTCTGCCCAATGATGAAGCAGAGCGCACCGATTACGCGATTAAAATTCCCTACCTGATGGGCTTGATTGCAACCCGTTCAACCGACACGCAAGTGGTGGGCATTAAAGACCACAAAATACAAAATCGAGAGCGCATCATTAACGGCATGAAAGCCTACGCGGCATTAACCCGCCTCAAATCTGGCGATACCTCTGAGGAAGCGAAAGCCGAGTTTAAAGCGCTGAAGAAAGATTTGGGCTACGGCTTACTGCTCAAGAAATACACGGCGAACGTGGTTGATGCCACGCCAGAGCAAATCACCAAAGCCACTAACGACTCTATCCCTAAGGTTGCGCCGCTGTTTTTAGGTTTCCGGTTGATGGTGGGTTTGGGTGTTTTATTTTTGTTCATCTTTAGTATTTCGTTTTTCTTCTTGATTACGCGGCGTTTATCCAAGCACCGCTGGTTATTGAAATTGGCGTTGTTCAGTATTCCCCTGCCTTGGGTGGCAATCGAAGTGGGTTGGATGGTGGCGGAATACGGGCGGCAACCGTGGACCATTTCAGGCATTTTGCCCACACATTTGTCCGCCTCTACGCTGCAAGCCAATGACCTGTATTTCAGCTTGGCGGGTTTTATGGGCTTCTATACCTTGTTGCTGGCGGTCGAGTTATTTTTGATGTTCAAGTACGCCCGCTTAGGCCCAAGTAGCTTGCATACGGGTAAATACCATTTCGAAAATCCTAGCGCCGTTAATGGGTAAAGAGGAAAGACTATGTTCGATTACGAAACCTTAAAAATTATTTGGTGGTGTTTTGTCGGCGTGCTGTTAATCGGCTTTGCGCTGACGGACGGTTTTGATTTTGGCGTGGGCATGTTGCTGCCTTTTTTGGGTAAAAACGATGTGGAGCGCCGCATTATCATCAATTCGGTTGGCCCGACTTGGGAAGGCAACCAAACCTGGTTGATTACGGCGGGCGGCGCTTTATTTGCCGCGTGGCCCTTGGCGTATGCGGCGGCGTTCTCTGGCTTTTACGTGGCGCTCATGTTGTTATTGTTCTCGCTGTTTTTTCGGCCCGTGGGTTTTGATTACCGCAGCAAAATCGCAGACCCGCGCTGGCGTTCGTTTTGGGATTGGGCTTTGTTTGCCGGTGGTTTTGTACCCGCGCTGATTTTTGGGGTGGCGTTTGGCAATTTGTTGCAAGGCGTGCCGTTTCGCTTTGACGACACCATGCGCCTGGAATACATCGGCGGCTTCTTTGGCTTGTTAAATCCGTTTGGTTTGTTAGCGGGTCTGCTCAGCGTGGCGATGTTACTCATGCACGGCGCGACCTTTTTGCGCACCAAAGCGGGCGGCGTGGTGGCAGAGCGGGCGGGCAGGGTGGCAATCTTTGCCGCGCTACTCACCATTATTCTGTTCGCCGCAGGTGGTGTGTGGATATCAAACGGTTTTGTCGGCTACCGCATCACCAGTATTCCCGATGTCAACACGGCGTTTATGCCTTTGGCAAAAACGGTCACGCAATCTGCCGGCGCATGGATGGACAACTACGCACGCAGCGCTTGGCTCTGGGTGTTTCCTGCAGCGGGCTTTGTCGGTGCGCTTGGGAGCATGGTCTTGAGTATGCTAAAACGGCCTGTGCTCGCGTTTCTCAGCAGTGGTCTTTCGGTTGCAGGGATAATATTGACGGCAGGTGCATCCATGTTCCCCTTCGTCATGCCTTCCTCGCTAGACCCGCGCAGCAGTTTAACGGTGTGGGATGTGGTGGCGAGTCACAAGAGCTTGGGGATTATGTTTTGGGTCGTAGTGATTTTCTTACCAATTGTGATGTTTTATACGGCTTGGATTTACCGTGTGTTAAAAGGCAAGGTCGACGCACAACACATCGAAGAAAACACGCATTCAGCGTATTAGGAAAAGCTGATTAACTTTATCAGCGCTTCCTTCGAAAATCTTTAAAAAGGGGAAACTATGTGGTACTTCAACTGGATACTAGGTTTGGGCTTGGCATTAGCCTTCGGCATTATTAATGTCATGTGGCTAGAAGCGAATTACGCATTTGGTGACCGCGATGAGGAGAAAACCAAGGAGCGTTTCACCAAAGCGCGCCAAACCTATAAAGATCGGAAAATTGGCGAAAAGCAGGGCGCGAAAAAAGGAAAATAGTTTCTAGGCGAACTCTTCTGCTAGTAAGAAAGAATCTGAATGAGCATGCCGTCCAATGCTAAATAAACGCACGATTTTTACCATCGCCACCGCATGGTTGATTTTTGTCGGCTTGATGGTGTTTGTCGCCATTCAAGATTTTTGGCGCAGCGGCGGCACCACGATTTGGCAGCCTGTGTTGTGGGAAGGTTCGTCCGCCATTACGGGCTTAAGCTTATGGATAAGCATGCGCGTCGCCACAAGGAGGTTTGATCATTTGTTGGAAACCCCTTGGCGCTGGTTCTGCGTTCAACTCGCTTGTTTTCCCCTGATTTGGATTACCTTCATTCCCATCGTGTTTGGCATTCGGCACGCCGTGTACGCTTGGATGGGCGAAACTTATTACCATGATTCGTGGGGGAATATTTTTCTCTACGAGGCTCTAAAACTGTCGATTTTTTTAGGCTTATTTACCGTAATTTTGTTTGGTGTGTTGTCGTACTTTAATTTGCTCAAAGCAAAGCTGGCGGCCGAGCAATCGACTTCGCTCATACGTCAAGCGCAGCTACAACGCCTCACGCAACAAATGCAACCGCATTTTTTATTTAATGCGCTGAACGCCATTTCCTCGCTCATGCACAGCAATGTTGAAAAAGCGGACGCCACCTTAATTCAACTTGCCGACGTGCTACGCGCAACCCTAGAAATGAGTGAGTTACACGAAGCCAGCTTAGCCTTAGAAATGCGCTTAGTGCGAGCGTATGCCCAACTCATGGAAACCCGCTACGAAGACCGCGTGACGATTACCTGGCAAATTGATGAAGCAGCACTCAATTGCCTCATTCCCGTCATGAGCGTGCAGCCTTTGCTAGAAAACGTGTTTAAGCATACGGTTGAACATTGCCGCCAGCCCACCAAGATCGTCATTAGCGCTTCACTTCACCAACAAACACTGCAAGTACGCATAGCCGATGACCAAGGGCGGCTTGACATCAAAGAAGGCCACGCGGGCATGGGCATGCGCAATCTGCGTGCACGCTTGCAGCTTCGTTATGGCGACGCTGCCAGCCTGCAGTTACAACAATTGTCACCCGCCGGTGTCGCAATGGAAATGCGCTTGCCATGCACGTGTTGATTGTTGATGACGAACGCCCAGCGCGAGACAAATTGCGCCGCTTGCTGATGCAAGAGGCCGACATTGCCAAAATCACGGAAGCAAAAGACGCGGTCGACGCCTTAAGCATGATTAACGAAGATCCGCCCGACGTAGCTTTTTTTGATATACAAATGCCTGAACTAAGCGGTATCGAATTAGCCGCCTCGCTCACGCCACCCACACCGTTAATTGCGTTTGTCACCGCATACGACCAGTTTGCGATCCAAGCGTTTGAAACCAATGCAGTCGATTATTTATTAAAGCCCTTTGATCAAACCCGTTTGCAAAAAACCTTGCAGCGGCTGCGAGAAAGATTAAAAGAGCGCGCAAGCGCCAAATTATCGTTAACCAAGCCAAGCACCTTGCAGGCAGGTTTAGCGCATTACCCCATCCAGCAATTGATCGTGCCAGATCGCGGTGTGAGCAAAATTATTCTCGTTGCAAAAATCGATTGGATAGAAACAGCAGACAACTATGTCGTGCTGCATACGGGCAAAGAACAAACCCTCATGCGCCAAACGCTAGAAAGTTTGGTCAATAAACTGGGGCGCGATTTTTTTCGCTGCCACCGACGCGCTGCGGTTCGACTATCGTCCATCAAAAAAATCATCACGCTCGACAAAGGCGACGCCGAATTACAGCTTACAAGCGACGCACGCGTTCCGTGTAGTAGGCAATATCGGGCACAATTGTTGGAATTGATGCGGGAGACTTCAACGCAATTCTAACCTCCGTAGCAATCAAGCCTTGCGAGGCTTGATGTAATCTGCAAGGATTAAAATAAGCGTGATTAGGTATGAGAAAAGAATGAATTCAATCTATATAAAAAACGGCGTCAAAAGCTTCGTCTTCGTAATTTTTTTATTTTTTGTGATCTTTGCTCTTCAAGCATGCGGTGAGCGGGAACAAGTTGACTTGAAAGATGACTCAAATGTTAATTGTAAGCGAGGCACGAATCCTGTAGGGCCGCCCATCTACTACCCCGAAGCCAGTCCACGGTCAGAGCAGAAATCAATGGATAGCTGGGAGGAGTGGAAGACAACTGCAGGATACACCATGCGTATTCCGGCGGGTGTTGGTGGTGTCAGCCACAGAAGCGAAAAATGTGAAATGGCAGCAGCGATTTTCGAATTCAAGTGGGTCGATGGAAAGCTACTCAGTTATTACGATTTGAAAACTGGTTATCCTCGCACCGAAGGAACGTGGGTGAAATATTTTGTTTCGTTTAATCCGCCAGTGGTCGATGGTGTCAAAAGTTATATTTATCGCCAATGGAAATTTGGGGGAGCTTTCAAAATACCTGAACATGAAAAAATTTGGCTTTTACCTTATGGCAGTGTGGCGGATCCAAAATACATACCAGCAGACAGAGAAAATCCGAAGAATTTTAGGCCGGCCATTATGTTAGAGGATGCGCCAGATCCTGCTGGAAATGGTGCAATTTTTTATTGCGATCCCATAAAACTCAAACCGAACGGAAATCGAATTGATGTCGAGGTGGTATACAGAGATTCAGGTACAAATTGTCAAGGCTATGTCTATTTCGCTTACGGAAGCGGAGGTCGTCTTGATATATTTGGCGACCATTTTTTCGATATAGCCACCCCAATCACCAATGCCGTTACCGCTGAAATCAAATCTTACATCGTCAAGGATTAATCATGTCTTGCAAATTGCCGTCGCGTTCGTAGCCCGCAATGGTAGGGCGCAATGGGCTTTATCTATTGCACAGCCCGCGTAGCTCCGATTAGCGTCAGCGTAATCGGAGGCAAGGAAAATTCGTTATTGTGTGCGAACCTGCAAGTCGGTTTCACATTTTTTCACGACACTTTTAATCTGTAAAATCCATATACTCCCGTGTTTTTTTAAAAGATATACTTAATTGCGCTTATATTTAAAGCGCATTGTATAAATACAGATAAGGGTATTGGTAAAAAGAATGCAAGCGCAAAACCCATGTCGTACTTATTAGTGACGCATGATCGACATGCTCGGCGAGCATCGCAACGAGCATCACAAACCAAAATCCGGTCGAACAATAAGTTGTGAGTAACGCCCAACCGACGCATCCATTTCACCCCATCCAATACTCAGTTCGCCCCTTTTTACTAGATAGCTTCAAGTCGCTTCATTAAGCTAAGGCATTGCCATTTTCTGGGAGTGCACGAGCA